>LNFE01000001.1 GCA_001464575.1 Acidobacteria bacterium Ga0077553
ACGCCGGTGAGGTTGGGGGTGGGGTAGAGTTTGGCGGCGGCGCGGGCGTATTGGGAGACCTGGCTGGTGGGGATGCGATTGCCGGCGAAGGGTTGGCGGAGGCCGTTGGTCACAACGAGGGGATCGTGGATGAGCGGAGAGCCGGTGAAGTCGCCGCTGAGTTGGGCGGGCGTGGGGACGTTCGCGAAGACGGTACGGGAGCGGCGGGTGCGGAGGCCTTCGTAGTTAGCGAAGAAGAAGAGTTTGTTCTTGATGACGGGGCCGCCGGCGGCAACGCCGAACTGGTTGCGGCGGAAGGGAGGGGGGGTGGGGGTGCGATCGAAGACGTTACGGGCGTCGAGCTTGTCGTTCCGAAGGAACTCGTAGGCGGTACCGTGGAAGCCGTTGGTGCCGGATTTGAAGGCGACGTTGATGACGGCGGTTCCGGTGGCGAATTCGGCGCTGAAGGCGTTCTGCTGGATGCGGAACTCCTGCAGGGCGTCAACGGAGGGTTGGAGGGCGGGGCGGCCGTTACGGACGGCGCGGACTTCCATGCCGTCGAGGAGCGTGGAGGTCATGTTGCCGCGCATGCCGTTGATGCTGAACTGGCTTTGGGCGCCGGGGTTTTCGCTGGCGCCGGGGACGAGGAGGCCGAGTTGGAGGAAGTTGCGGCCGTTGAGGGGCATGTCGAGGATCTGCTTGTTTTCGATGGCCTGGCCGACGGCGGCGCTTTCGCGATTGAGGACGGGGGCGCTGGCGGTGACTTCGACGCGCTCGGCGAGGGAGCCGACTTCGAGGCGGAGATCGATGGTGGCGGACTGGGCGACCTGGAGGACGATGCCGGAGTTGCGGACGGTTTTGAAGCCGGTGCGTTCGCCTTCGAGGGAATAGCGGCCGGGGAGTAAGGCGGGGAAATTGAAGTTACCTGTCGCGCCGGTGCGGGACTCCCAACGCTGGCCGGTTCCTTCGCTGGTTAGGCGGACGACGGCGTCAGGGAGGACGCTGCCGGAGGCGTCGAAGACGGTGCCTGAAATAGAGCCCTGGGTCCCTTGCGAGAAGAGGTTTGAGGCCGTGAGGGTCAAACACACGAACGCCTTAGTCAGCGCGGAAGATCGACTCATGAGAAATTCACTCCAACTCTGTTGCCTAATTCGTGGGCGTTGGCTCACGCAGAGATGACGGAGTTTTATCAATCGCTCCGGAGGGAGTCAAGGGTAGTCCAGCCTACTGGACGAACCATTGCGGCAGGGTGCGTTGGAGGTTCCAGCCCTCGCCGCGGAGGATTACTTGGGCCCCGGGAACTTCGACTTCCGGCTTGAGCAGACGGCGGCCGTTCGGGAAGATCGGCGAGACCAGGATGACCGGGCGCGGGGCGATCAGCTTCACGACTTCGGGGAGGTCCAGGCGGCTTAACACGCCGGGGACGACGACGGTATTGAGCCCTTCGTGGAGGGCGGCGGCGGCAAGGTGGAAGTAACTGACGATGGAACGTTCGAGGACGAGTTCAGAGATTGCCGGATGGAGCGCGGCGGCGAAGTGGGCGGCGGGGCCGAGGGCGCCCTTGGCATAGAGAGCCGGGGCGCGGTTGGCGGCTTCGGGACGGCTCTGGAGATACTGAGCGGCGGAGATGAGATCGGCCGTTTGCATTTCAACGAGATTGCGACCGAGGAGCATGGCGCGGGCGGCGAGTTGATAGTCCTGGCGGTAACCGGAACGGGCCGGGGCCTGATAGCTTTCGCCGGTACCACGAGGGTCGACGGCGAGGACGAGAGCGCCAGCGCGGACGAGTTCGAAGATGTCGGGATCAGCGCCTTTGCCGGAGGAGTTGGCATAGACGATTGCGCGGCGGACGGTGGCGGGATGAAAGAGAAGCACGGGAATGGGCAGGCCGCCTTCGACGGTGAGTTCGAGCTTTTCAATGCGGATTCCGTCCCGGGTCTCCTCATTGATTTTGCGGGCGGGGGGAACGGGCGGGAGGCTCTGCCAGCCGAGGGCGGACTTGACCGAGTCGAGTGTGACGGGCGGGCGTACGGCGGCGAGGCGGCGGGCTTCGGCGAAGTTGATGGTCCGGACGGTTTCACGGCCTCCGGCGCTATCGACGAGTCCGGACGGGGTGGCGTAGAGGAGGGATTCTTCTTCCGGTGTCACCGCGGGTTCGCGGCCGTCGATCTCGCGGCCCTGAAAGTGTTTGGCGAGGAAGCGGTAGGCGGCTTCACGGCGGGGCTGGGACCATCCGTGGGTGTCGTCGTATTCGTAGTAGGCGGCCTTTTGCCCATCGCCGAGCATGTCGAAGAGGCGCTGGTTTTGCCTATAGGTGGCGCGGGCGCCGGCGATGGGAAAGTAGTCGCGGATGGCGGTGGTCATCAGGAAGGGGCGGGGCGCGTGGGCCAGGGCGAAGTCGCCGAAGTCGAGGCCTTTTTCGAGAAAGCGAGGGAAAATCTGTTCAGCGTCCTGAGGGCCGGGGCCAGACCAGAGTTCGCGCCAGCGGGTGATGTAGCAGGAAGCGACGACGGCGGCAAGGCGGGGCTCGAAGACGGCGAGGTAAGAGGCTTGGGTGCCTCCGCCGGAGTTGCCGGCGACAGCGATGCGCTGGGGGTCGATTTCGGGGCGGGTGAGGAGGTAGTCGAAGGCGCGGATGCCGTCCCAAATAAAGTAGCGAGCGAGAGTTTGACCGGTGAGGAGGGTTTGGAGGCCGGCCATGTTGTGTTCGGCGACGCCGGGTCCGGGGCGGGAGCGGCCGGTGGCAAAGTCAAAGTACTCGAGACGTTCGCCCTGTCCGGGAGGATCGTAGGCGAGGACGGCGAACCCTTGTTTGGCGAAGCCGATGAAGGCGGATTGGTAAGTGGCCGAGGCCTTGCCGTTGACGCTGTGTCCGGCGACGCCGAGGACGGCAGGATAGGGGGCGCGGCCGGTGGTGGGCAGGTAGAGGTTGGCGGTTACGACGAAGCCGGGTTGACTTTCGAAGATCACGTTTTCGACGCGGTAACCGTCGCGGGTGAAGGAGCCGGTGACGCGGGCGTTGAGCGGGGTTTTGGTGGTGGGGAGGCCGCCAATGGCGGAGAGCATGACCTGGCGGACATAGGCTTGGCGTTCGCGGATCTGTTCGGCGGTGGCGAGGCGTTGGAGGGCTTGTTCGCGCTGGTCCCAATGCTGTTCGGCTTGACGGGTGAGCCAGGCATCGAAGGGGACGGCGTACTGGCCTCCGACGTTGAGCGGGGCGGGAGGCTGGGCGGACAGGAGGGAGCCGAGGAGGAGGAGGGAGAAGGGCTTACAGGTCATTGGTTCGAATTCCGCGATTGCAGATTACCACGGCGGGGTGCTGTGGCAAGCTGGAGAGGATGAAGGAGCGGCGACGGCAGGACGAGTGGCGGATGAAGCGGCGCGCCGAGGGGTTGGTGCGACGGTGGCACGGGGGGCGTCCGTTTACGGAGCGGGAGGTCGGGCGGGTGGCATCGACCCATGGCCGGCCGTGTTCGTGCTGGATGTGCGCAGGTTCAAAAGAGGTCGCGCCGCGCCGGGAGCGGGGATTTGGGTTGGACGCACTGGCGGAAGACCATCTGTAAGGCGGCGACGTGGGTTTCAAGGCTGAAACGGTGGATGGCGGCGTGGACGACGGCTGGGGGGAGGGTGAGCGGTGCGGCGCAGGCGGCGCGGAGGCTGTTGCCGAGAGACATTTCGTCATTGGCTTGGTAGTGCCAGCCGGATTCGCCAGGGTTGACAATTTCGGCGAGACCGCCGTGGTTCGGAACGATTGCCGGGATGCCGCGGACGATGGCTTCGACGGCAACGAGCCCTTGGGGTTCGGCCCAAAGGGATGGAACGACGACCGCCCAGGCGCGGGCATACTCGGCTTCGAGGGTTGCGGGGTCGCGCCATCCGAGGAAATCGACCTGTTCCGTTAGGCCGAGGCTGGCCGTGAGCCGTTCGAGGGGCTGCCGCTCCGGGCCCTGGCCGGCGATGCGGATCCGGGCGGTGGGGTAGTCGCGGGCGAGGCGGGCGAAAGCCGACAGGAGGTGGTGGACCCCTTTTTCGAGTTCGAGGCGGCCGAGGAAGAGCAGGGTGGGATGGGGCGCGGGGGTACGACGGAAATTGGAGGGGGGAGGCGCGACGGGGATGGCGAGGGGACGGGAGGGGATGCCGTTGGCGGCGAGTTGATCGGTGACCCACTGGCTACAGGCGAGGACCGA
>LNFE01000002.1 GCA_001464575.1 Acidobacteria bacterium Ga0077553
AACCGCCCAACACATGCACCACCACATCCACGCCCCCCAGCCGCTCGCCCACCGCCTCCGCCACCGCTGCACACCCCTCCGCCGTCGTCAAATCGGCCGCGACGAACAAATCATCCTCCGGTAAACCCTCCGGCCGGCGCCGTGCCGCGGTCAGCACCCTGGCGCCGCACGCGCGGAACAACGTCGCCGTCGCGCCACCCACCCCCAGCGTCCCCCCGGTCACCAGAACCCGCTTCCCCGCTAACTCCAGATCCATCGGCATCAGCGGATCTCCAACGCCTGAATCTTCCCCTCCGCGATGGCAAAGTGATGATCCAGCTCCACCGGGCTACCCGGAAAGTTACCGCTCACCCGCGTCCGCACCGTCACCTTCCCCTCCCCTTCCCTCACCTCCAGCGGCACGGTCGTACACGCAAACTTTTCCAGGGCCTCCCGCAACCAGGTCTGAATCGCCGCGTGCCCCTGATACTGCTGTCCTTCGTCGAGTACCGTCGCCTCCGGGGCAAAACAATCCCCCAACAAAGCGACGTCGGCCCCGTCGTGAACCGAAAAATAAGTACACAAGCAAGGAGGTAGTGGAAGTGTCATCTACGGAAATTCTCCACGAAAGCGCCCGTCTCCACAAGAACGCACAGTAAAGTAAGCTACATACCCATGGGTAAGATCTACACTCCCGAGACGGCCGCCAGCGATGTCGAGAAAGCGCTCCGCCTCCTCGAAGGACGCTGGAAATTAGTCATCCTCTTCCACCTGTTCGGCGGCCAGGTCCAGCGTTACTCCGACCTCGAGCGCCTCATCCCCGGCATCTCCCAAAAGATGCTCGCCCAGCAACTGCGCCAACTCGAGTCCGACGGTCTCATCTCCCGCAAACTCTATCCCCAAGTCCCCCCGAAGGTCGAATACCGCCTCACCGACTGGGGCCAATCTCTCTGCCCCGCCCTCGACGCCCTTCTGCAATGGGGGGACCAGAAGAATGCCTCCTCCGTTCCCGAGGCCGGCGGCTAAAACGGCTCCGGCCCCAGCGAACGGATAAACTCATCCCGTTCCATCGACAACGCCACCCCCTCCCCCCCACTCGTCGCATACGACGCGTACTGCCAAGCCCAATCCGCCGCCTTCTGCCGAGCCTCCTTCGCCTTCTCCGGTTCCGCCTCCCGCAAGCGCAGCCACCGCAGCCGGTACATCTCCGCCGTCTGAATCGCGAAGTGCAACGACGGAATCGACTCCTTCACCATCCGCTCGGCCTCCTCCAAACGATCCGCCCGTTCCAATTGCAACGCCCGCTGCCACCACGGCGGACCCTCCGTCTCCGGCTCCCCGCCCTTCTCCTCTTCCAACTCCACCGCGCCGTACTCCGCGCTCCGCAAAATCAAGCGCGCAAAATTCTCCGCCCACCGAATGGAGTCCAGGTCCGCTGTCACTCGCGCCCGCACCATCCCCGAACCCTTCACCCACGGTGACAGCATATGCACCTGCTCCACCGGCTCGTCGTTCACCAAAATCTCGCGCACCGTCAGCGTCCAATATCCCCGATCCTCAATCCGGAAAATCTCCGGCTCCGGATGACTCTCCTCCGCCTCCGCCTGAATCGCGTCCAAGATCTGCTGCACGTTCCGCCCTTCCGTCGCCACCACGTTCAGGCTGATCTGAATCTTCCCGTCCGGATCCAACACCACCGTCCGCTTCCCGTCGTCAATCACGAACCAGCCCAGCGCCACCCGGATCACCGCCCCAATCGCCCCCGCCCCCAGCGTGGCCGTCCTCGCCTCCAGGTCCGCCTCGAGCACATTCGGCACAAAGCCCACACCCTGCTCCCGCAGCCGCGCATTCGTCGGATGCTCCCGGTCCAGCATCCCTATGTCACCCGACTTCGCATAGTGTCCAAACTCAGTCTCCGCAAATCGCGACGGCTCCGGCTCAACCTCCTCCTCCTCAGCCTCCTCGTCCACCGCCGCCGCCGCGGGCACAACCTCCGTCTCCGGCTCTGCCACGGGCGCCGGCTCTGCCTCCACCTTCTCGGGCATAACTCCCATGCCCGGCCCCACCGGCACGTTCTGCCCCTGCGGCCTCGCCAATTCAAAGCTCTCCAGCGCCGTCCGCCAAATCGTCTCGAGCGGCGCGCTAATCGCCTCCGGAGCCATCAAGCCCACCTGCACCAACCGCCCCCCATCTTCAAAGAACGCAAACCGAATCTCCAGCCACGTCCCCTCCTGCTCCTGCCGCCCCACCCCGCCCATTCCCTGCAATCCACCGATCATCACCGGCCCGAATGCCGTTGGCCGGATGTCCTGCGAGCTCAGCAAAAACAAGCTCCAATCCTGCAGCGTCCCGTCCTCAAACGCCGGCCGCGCCGCCACCGTCAGCACCACCGCCGCCCAAGGCGCCACCACCACCGCCAGGGGGAAAAACGCGGACGGCTCGCTAAAGTCCACCTCCTCCGCAGGCAGCTCCATCACGTTCCAATCCCGTGGAACCGCCACCCGGCAAGCCAGATCCGCGATGCGCGCGGGGATCTCAAGATAAGCAAATTCGGTCGGTTCAGCCATGGGTCTCACGATTCTAGCAATCTGGCGACGCCCACAAAATCACACACTACGGTGAGCCAATCCGGCCCCCCGCACCGCGTATCTAAGAGCCCCCGAGCACTCCATGCCCAACACGGAAGACCGTCATCACGAAGTAGCCCAGGGCGAAACCACCGTCCAACTCGCCCTCGAAGCCGGCCACTACTGGTCCACTGTCTGGCAACACAGCAACAATGCCGAGCTCCGCCAACTCCGCAAACATCACAACGTCCTCCACCCCGGCGATGTCCTCTTCATCCCCGCCATCCGCCCCCACCAAGTCTCCAAACCCACCGACGCCACCCACAAATTTGTCCGCAAAGGCGTCCCCGAAAAGTTCAACCTCCAGTTCCTCGACTACGACAACCAACCCCTCGCGAACGCCCCCTACGTCCTCACCCTCGACGGTACCTTCTCCACCGGCAACCTCGACGCCGACGGCTGGCTCCGCGTCTTCGTCCGTCCCGACGTTCGCTCCGGCCGCATAGAAGTCGGCCCCCACGGCAGCCTCGCCGCCTGCGACCTCAACTTCGGCCACCTCGACCCCCTCTCCACCCTCACCGGCGTCCAAGCCCGCCTCCGCAATCTCGGCCTCTACGACGGCCCCATCGACGGCGAAACGAACGACCTTCTCAAAGAAGCCGTCCGCGCCTTCCGCCTCGCCGAAGGCCTCCCCGAAGGCGACGCCATCGACGACGAATTCCGCCAGCGCCTCGAAACCAAGCACCGGAGCTAACCCATGCCCTATAACTCCCTGCTCAACGCCAAGCCCAAAGACTACGTCTTCGAACCCGCCCAGGCCGACCAGCTCCGCCTCGAACAAGGCGCCTACGGCGAACGTTTCCGCTCCCCCGTCGCTCCCCAGCAGCAAGCCCTCGTCTCCACCGCCATCGAACAGGTCTGCCGCCCCACCATCCTCCTCGAAATCATCTTCTACAGCAAAATCCACCTCGTCACGCCCGACGAATTTGTCCAAAAGGCCAAGGATTACCACAAGATCCTCCGCGACGAGACCCTGCTCCTCTATAACGACATCAAGGACAATCGCAAAATCTACCAGGAGTGGGCCGACCCCGATGGCTTCATCGAAAGCGCCGTCGCCAACTCCACTGCCGCCTTCGCCGCCGCCACCGATGCCGCCGTCGGCCTCTTCAAAGCCGTCAAACGCGCCCCCAAACCCGACATCAACGAGTTCGACAAACTGATCGATCGCGTCTCCAAAATCGCCTACGACGTCAACGCCGCCGCAAGCGCCCTCACCTACGAAAACATCCACGAAATCGGCATCCACCTCGCCCTCATCCGCGAAGACTCCCGCCGCCTCTATAAAGCCGTCGACCTCTTCCGCAACCGCGCCATCGACTCCGCCGAAACCATCACCAAAGGCCTCGAAACCGCCGAAGGCGCCTCCTTCCAGGTCCTCGCCCTCGTCCCCACCCTCACCGGCATGGACCCCCTCCGCGAGGCCGCCTACCGCATCAGCCTCATCGTCCTCCGCGCCGGGGGCCGCTCCGCCGGCGCAGCCCTTGCCGAAACCAGCATCATCCGCGAACTCTGCGGCGTCCTCAAAGCCGACGTGCCCCCCATGCTCGTCGAGGTCATCTCCAGCGTCCTCCGCGGAGCCATCCCCAAAGGAGCCGGCAAGGAACTCCTCATCTTCATCGTCAAGCAGGAGGTCGAATTCCTCTGCGACCTCGCCATTATGGTCAACGACCGCGGCCCCAACCTCACCGAGGACGACATCAAGCAACTCGGCATGAACCGCCTCACCAGTTGCCTCTCCGAACTCATCAGCCGCCTCCTCGGCGGCCGCCCCTCCGACACCGGCGTCCAACGCCTCGCCAAGTCCCTCGCCGAAAACACCATCAACACCCTCTGGCGCGACGTCCTCACCGCCCGCGAAACCGCCAAAACCCAGGGCCGCGAATTCTGGGACGTCTTCCTCGCCGAGTTCCCCTGGACCATCGTCAAAATCATCCAAGGCACCTTCGTCGGCGTCCTCCAACGCAACTCGAGCCGCGTCGCCTTCGAGCCCCACACCGCCGACGGCCAGCAAGACTCCCTCGACGTCCTCAAAGCCCAGAAAGCCTCCTCCATATTCACGGGCCAACGCCTCACCCAACCCATCGCCGCCCCCAACTCCAAGCGTCCCCCCCTCGGCCCCATGTCCGTCGGCGAGTACCGCCAATGGAGCCAGGAACTCTGCCTCCATCCCGACATCGCCGGCCAGCTGCGCCGGTACGCTCACGACTCCGAACAGTTCGTCGCCTTCCGCGTCCCCAGCCAGGCCATGGCCCTCCACGCCTCCGAATACACCAAGCGCCCCAAACCCCTCTGGCTCAAAGCCAAAAGCGCCACCCTCGGCGAAACCGAAGGCCTCGTCACCAAACCCACCACCGCCCGCCCTATCCGCCAGGACAACGAAGCCGCCGTCGCCACCTGGGAAAAGTCCGTCGCATCCATCAAGAAAAATGGAGCCATGGTCCGCGAAGACGGCGTCGTCTTCCATCCCGACATGCTCCGCGACGCCGCGAAAGTCGATCCCCCCAACGCCCGCAACTACCAACGCGCCGCCCAGATCCTCGCCGAACTCCAAGCCAAAGGCCACTTCGACCTCACCACCCCCGGCGCCCTCGAAGCCCTCCACCAGTCCTACCCCCACGAAGCCGCCACCGTCCGCCAA
>LNFE01000003.1 GCA_001464575.1 Acidobacteria bacterium Ga0077553
CGCGGTTGATTGGCGCCTTGACGACCAAGATCCCGGCGAAAGTTCGTTAGCCGGCTGGATCAGTCCTGCCAGCGCGTTGGCTCGGGCGACGGGTGAGGCAGATGGAAATACTCGAGAAATCGATGCTTCGGCATCGCCTCGGGGCGAGCCCCCTGATGCGCCGGAACCAACGACTGCGCCAGGTTGGCGATCGCCTGCCCCAGTTGGGAGTGCGGGAGAATCGGCTCCCCGTCCAGAGCGGCCTGATCGGCGCTCTTGCGGTCCTCGTTGAAGCACAGCTGCGGCCGATGATCCAAAATGCCGGCGACCTCTTCCGGGGTGAGTAGAGCCCGATGGTTCGGTTGCCGGTTGAGAAGCACTGTGACGCGGTCGGCGATTCCCAACTCTTTGAATCTCGCCATCCGGAAGGCGGCCCAATGAACGCAAGAAAGCTCGCAGGTTGTCACCAGGAAGATCTGCCTGGACTCGCGAAGGAATTCCGCGGTGAACGGTGACAAATTGTGACCCAGGTCGACGCAGATGACGCTGTACTGCGCCCGCGCGAGTTGAATGACTTCGTGAACGTCAGCCGCTTCCAGGTCGGGGTAAAAGTCGGAGCATCCCGCGTGCAGGACGTCGAGATTGCCATGCTGGGCGACCAGATCCAACCAAAGACTTTCGTCCAGTTCGCGAGAACGGCGGACTGCGTCAAGGATAGATGAGCTGTTCTTCAGTTTGAGTTGAAACTGAATCGTGCCGGCACTGAGGTCGCCATCGATGAGCAAAGTTCTGATGTTCCACTGACTGGCTAGTACTCCGCTGACTCCCACCGCGAGTGTGGAAGTGCCGACGCCGCCCTTGGCAGGCAAGAAAGAGTACAGATCAGCGCGGCGGAGCGACGGCGCCGGGAAGCGCTTGCTGTAACCTTCGACGATTCTGACCGCATCTTGCAGGTCATTCGTGGTCACCGGGGTCGTCAGATGGACACGGATCCCAAGATGCATCAGCGCGGTGAGCACTTCGACTGTATTGTGGGCCCCGAATCCGACTACCAGGAGACCGGGACACAGAGCTTCGAGAGCATGAACGATCGCCGTAAACTCTTTGAGATCCGCTGTGGAGACGATCAGGAAGTCCGGGCGGCGCACTTGGACTGCGCGGCGAAGTCCCTCCGCGCCAGGATAATGGCCCATCGCCAAAGGAATTTCTAAAGGGACTTCGGCGAGGCAATCAAGAAGAGTGCGGTTGGCCATTTCATCCGGGCCAATGAGGATAGCGCGTAACACTTTTTTGGGGACCTTTATTTTGGAGAATCGGCCCCCTCAGGCAAAGACTTTAGGCCATGAGGGCAGCATCAATCGAGGCGAGGCGGACAACGATCTTCGACGATTGCTGGCTCCGGCCTTCCACGAAATGGTCGCCGATGGCGGTGACGACCATCGGGATCGTCTGTCCCTTGACGTGAAGCGTCACGCCTTTCTTGCTTTCCATGCTCGCGCGGAGCAGGTTCAGAATCCAGTCGCCGTCCGGGCTCGGCTGGGCGTTCGAGAGGCCAGCGGCAAGGCCGGCGGTGAGGGAGAGGAGGGAGAGTCTGCGTGTCATGTTGTTCGGTTCTCACTGAGTAGGGCGGAGGCGCGGGGAAAAACCGATCACGGCAGAAACTTTTTTACTTCGCTCAGAACATCCGCGCGTCCGGCCCACGGTTTGTAGACCACTCGGAGGTCCAGCGGATAGGTCCGGTTGGCTTCGGGGTTGGGAATGACGAGCTGGAAATCCCAAGCGGGATTGGTATCGTCACCCGCGGGCGTGACGCCGCCGCCCGAAGGCGATTGGGCGAAGCGAAGATATGGGTTCGGGCGGAAGATATAGATCAACACCATGTCGCCGATGCGCCCGTAGAAGAATGGCTCGGCGTAGCGGAGCGGGGAGACGTTGCGGTAGAGCGAGGCGGGGTCTTCCGAAGCCGGGGGCGGGGCGGGCGCGCCGACGGGCAGGACGCTGGCATCGCGGCCGTGGAGCTGGGTCGCCAGTTGCTGCCAGCGGGATTGGGGGCCGCGGAAATAGATGCTTTTGTCTTCTGGGGCGTTCATGTAGGAAGCCCAGAAGATACCGAGGAAGTTGTTGGTGAAGTTGGTGTGGGTGGGGGTGGCGCGGTAGGCGATGTCGAGGTAGTAGGGCTCTTTGAGTTCAAAGCGGGTGGTGCTGGCAACGCCGAAGACGGGGGTGGGCGCCTGGCTGAGTTCGGCCGCCGTGGGGGAGAGTTGGCGGAGGGACATGGGGGCGTGGCGGGGTTCGAAGAAGACGCGAGCGTCCGCAGGCCGCGGGCGGCCGTCGAAGTAGTGCTCCAGGTTGAGGCCGGCGTAGGCGGGGACGAAGGGGTTCGTCGCGTTCGCTGGGGTGGAGAGAGCGAAGACGCCGTTGTAGCCGGCGCGGTGGGCGTCGACCGGGGCGTTGGTGCCGACGGTGGCGGCGAGTTGGGAGATGGCGAGTTGCGCGGTGAGGGGGAAAGGGCGGAGCTTCAGGTCGCGGAAGGCGACGACGCCGTCGTGGATTTGGAGGGCGATGGGGGAGTCGCGACGGGCTTGGCGGCGGAGGGTGACTTTGCTTTCGGTGCGCTTGCTTTCGGCGAAGGAGGCCGCGGCGGCGGGGGAGTCGAGATCGACATCGACGACTTTTTCGCCGTCGAGCCAGTGTTCGATGTGGAGTCCGTGGGCGACGATGCGGGAATGGTGCCAGACGTTGGGGGTGGCGGGGACGGAGCGGCGGG
>LNFE01000004.1 GCA_001464575.1 Acidobacteria bacterium Ga0077553
CACCAAGGATAACCCCCTCACCCCCCGTGTCACCGTCAATCGCGTCTGGCAGAAATACTTCGGCCGCGGCATCGTCGATACCGAAAGCGATTTCGGCGTCGTCGGCGACCGCCCCACCCACCCCGAGTTACTCGACTATCTCGCCGCTTCGTTCATTGAAAGCGGGTGGAGCCAGAAAGCGCTTCACAAACTCATCGTAACTAGCGCCACTTACCAGCAAGCCTCCCTCCCGCGCCCGGACGCCGCCGCCGTCGACCCCGAAAACAAGCTTCTCGCCAAGCAAAATCGCCTCCGCCTCGACGCCGAAATCATCCGCGATTCCGCCCTTGTCTCGAGCGGCCTTCTAACCCAGCAACTCGGCGGCCCCAGCTTCTTCCCCCCCATTCCCCCGGGCGCCCTCAGCGTCACCCAGGTTGTCCGCGAATGGAAAACCGCCACCGGCGCCGAACGCTACCGCCGCGGCATGTATACCTTCTTCCAGCGCAGCGCCGCCCACCCCAGCCTCACCGTCTTCGACGCTGCCGACGGCATAACCTCCTGCACCCGCCGCATCCGTTCGAACTCACCCCTCCAGGCCCTCACGCTCCTGAACGACGAGTCTTCTGTCGAGTTCGCCGCCGCCCTCGCCCAGCGCATCGTCAAGGAGGCCCCGGCCGCCGAAGCCGGCCGCCTCCGTCACGGCTTCGAACTCGCCGTCCAACGCGCCCCCCGCCCCCGCGAAACGGAGCGCCTCCTCCGCTTCGTCCGCCAGCAGCGCGACTCCCAGTCCGCCGCCGACGAAACCGCCCTCTGGACCAGCGTCGCCCGCGTCCTCCTCAACCTCGACGAGTTCATGACCCGAGAGTAACTACCCATGGATCTAGAAAACAGACTCACTCGCTTTCAGACACGCCGGCAGTTATTCCGCAATTGCGGCTTCGGCGTCGGCAAAATGGCCTTCGCCTCCATGCTCGCCGATGGCCTCCTCGGGGCAGGGAAGGGTCACTTCCCCGCCAAAGCCGATAATGTCATCTTCCTCTTCATGGCTGGCGGCCCCAGCCACCTCGAGTTATTCGATTACAAACCCGAACTGACAAAGTGGGACGGCAAACCTACCCCGGAATCGTTCCTGAAGGGTAAACGCTTCGCCTTCATGGACACCTTCTCGAAGGAAACCCCCAAACTCCTCGGCACCCGCCGCACCTTCAAGCAGCACGGCAACTCCGGCCACTATTTCTCCGATCTCGTCCCCCACATCGGCTCCATCGCCGACGATCTCACCGTCCTCCACGGCGTCTCCACGGAAAACTTCAACCACGGCCCCGCCAAAATGTTCGCCAACACCGGCAGCATCCGCGCCGGCCGCCCCTCCATGGGCGCCTGGGTCACCTACGGCATCGGCAGCGAATCGAAGGATCTCCCCGGCTTCGTGGTCCTCCAAAGCGGCCCCCGCGGCCCCCGCAGCGGCGCCGCCCTCTGGTCTAGCGGCTTCCTCCCCACCTCCTACCAGGGCATCCCCTTCCGCAACGTCGGCGACCCCATCCTCAACCTCTCCACCCCGAAAGGCGTCACCCCCGAACAGCAGCGCCAAACCATTGAAGTCCTTAAGGACCTCAATCAAATGGAGCTGGAAGAAACCGCCGACGCCGAAATCGCCACCCGCATCGCCCAGTACGAAATGGCGTACCAGATGCAAACCTCCGGCCCCGAACTCATCGACTTCTCCAAGGAATCGAAAGAAACCCTCGAAATGTACGGCGCCGAACCCGGCAAATCCAGCTTCGGGAATAACTGCCTCTTAGCCCGCCGCTTAGTCGAACGCGGCGTCCGCTTTGTCCAGCTTTATCATACCGACTGGGATCATCACGACGACATCACCAAGCCCCTCGACCAGGTCGCCAAGGAAGTCGATCGCGCCTCCGCCGCCCTCATCAAGGACCTCAAGCAGCGCGGCCTCCTCGAACGCACCCTCGTCGTCTGGAGCGGCGAATTCGGCCGCACCCCCATGGGCGAAGTCCGCGAAAAGGGAAAAATCGGCCGTAACCATCACATCGATAGCTTCAGCATGTTCATGGCCGGCGGCGGCCTCAAGCCCGGCATCAAGCACGGCGGCAGCGACGAATTCGGCTTCTCCCCCACCGAGGGAAAAACCGAAATCCACGATATCCACGCCACTATCCTCAACCAGCTCGGCCTCGACCACACCAAGCTAACCTTCAAGTCCCAAGGCCGCGACTTCCGGCTCACCGACGTCGCCGGCCACGTCATCAAGCCTATTTTGAGTTAGTAAACGCGAACAAGCTACCCCGGGTCCGCACAATCAACCGGTTCCCGTCCACGGCCGGGGTAGCGTACATCTCCTCGCCCAGCTCATTCCGCGCGAGCGGCTCCCACTCCGCCCCCGCCCGCATCACCGTCACCACCCCTTCCTCATTCGCCATGTAGATCTTCCCGTCCGCCGCCA
>LNFE01000005.1 GCA_001464575.1 Acidobacteria bacterium Ga0077553
CCCCGCCTGTTCCTCCGCCGTCAGCATCAGATTCCCATTCCCTTCCCCCACATGCGCCAACGTCGCAAAAATCCGCCCGCCCACCCGGAAATCCACCGACCCCATATGCCTTCCCTCCACCACCCCCTCTAACCCCAACGCCAACCGCCGAAAGTCCGCCGCATCCATCCCGGCATTGTACGCCCGAGCTATCTACTAAGACGGAGGCCTAGCGGTACGCCTCTTTACGATCGCGGACGCGGGTGACTTCGATGCGGCCATCGCCGAGGTCGCGGAAGATGACGCGGTAATCTTGAGTGCGGAGTCGGTACAGGGGCGGCTCGACGCCCTGGAGGCGCTTCACGTTGCCTTCTTCAGAGGCGAGGAATCGGGCCAGGGTCCGAAGAATCTGAATGGCGATGGGCTGTGGGATCGCGCGGAGTTCAGCCTTGGCCTGATCGGTCAAGGCGACGCGCTTAGCCTTTCTTACGTGGGCCGTCGAGAGGTTCGTCGAGCGGGGTCTTGGCCATAGTCTCCCAGTCGTTTATGGTCAGTCCAAAATCGGCGAGGACTTCCTCCATTGGGATGGGCTGGTTGTGCTTGCTCCACTCGTCGGCTTCGGCGACGGCTTGGCGGTCTTCGTCCGTGTAGGGCTCATCGTCGAAAGGGGCCAGGGCGAGCTTGCGCGACAGCGGGTCGAGCATGGACTGCAAAATCGTTTCGAGGGCAGCCAGTTGCACTGGCGGCAATTGATCGACCAGCCTGTGAACGTTTGAACGGGTGTCGGTGTTCATGGGTTCCTTTCGGCGGACTATTCGGCCATCAGACCGCTCATGCTGCAGCGCTTGACGAAAGAATCGAGGACGCCAAGAACGGCCTCCTGATCTTCTCCGGAGTGTGGAAAGTACACAACTGTCAGTATGCGCTAGTACTCACCCCCTCTAACCCCAACGCCAACCGCCGAAAGTCCGCCGCATCCATCCCGGCATCATACTCCCCTCCGAAATTGACCGCCCAGTCAGTCTCCTGTACCATCAGTCAATGGCTGTCGCCGGCAAAACCAAAAAAGACGTCCTCCAGGAGTTCCGCTCCACCGAAATTCTCGACGCCGCCCGTCACGTCTTCGCCCTCCGCGGCTACCACGCCGCCACCATCGACCAAATCGCCACCCACGCCGGCGTCGCCAAAGGCACCGTCTACCTCTACTTCGATTCCAAACGCGACCTCTTCCTCGCCTCCCTCCGCGAAGGCGTCCTCGCCCTCCACGCCGAAGTCGCCGCCCAACTCCGCGCCGCCCCCACCCCCCAAGCCCAGCTCCAAGCCTTCATCAACGCCCGCTTCGACTACTTCGCTCGCAACCGCGACTTCTTCAAAATCTACTACACCGAGTTCCCCCAACTCGCCACCGTCACCGGCCAACCCGAGCTCCAAGACCTCTACGATCAACAAGCTAAACTCTTAGAGTCCGTCCTCGCCGACGGCATCCGCTCCGGCCACCTGCGATCCTGCCCCGTCCCCAGCACCGCCCGCCTCGTCTACGACCTCATCCGTTCCGCCCTCGCCCAGCACATCCTAAACGAGCCCGCGGATAACCCCCACCCCGAAGCCACCGTCTTCAACTTCATCTGGAAAGGCATCAGCCAATCATGAAAGCCCTCATCCTCATCACCGTCCTCATCGCCCTGACATCCTGCGAAAAATCCGCCCCCATTACCCAGGCCGCCGCCGTCCCCCCCGTCCCCGTCAAGCTAGCCACCGCCACCCTCCGCTCTGTCCCCCTCGAAGTCAAAGCCATCGGCAAAGTCGAACCCTTCGCCTCCATCCAGGTCCGCTCCCAAATTGCCGGCGTCATCACCAAAGCCCACTTCACCGAAGGCGACTTCGTCAAAGCCAACGACCTCCTGTTTGAAATCGACCCCCGCCCCTACCTCGAATCCGTCCGCCAATGGGAAGCCAACCTCGCCCGCGACAAAGCTCTCCAAGCCCAGGCCGAAGCCACCCTCGCCTCCGCCCAGGCCCAGGAAACCTTCTACGGCATGCAGGCCACCCGCTACGAACGCCTCGCCGCCGAAGGCCTTGGCTCCCGCGAACAAGCCGACCAGGCCGCCGTCGAAGCCCGCGCCCGCCGCACTAACGTCCGCGCCGTCACCGCCAACATCGACTCCATCAAAGCCACCATCCGCGCCGACGAAGCCGCCCTCGAAAACGCCAAACTCAATCTCTCCTATTGCTCCATCCGCGCCAACCTCTCCGGCCGAACCGGCGATATGCGCATCAAACCCGGCAACCTCATCAAAGCCAACGACTCCGACCTCGTCACCATCAACCAGGTCCAACCCGCCTACGTCGCCTTCAACGTCCCCGAACTCCGCCTCGCCACCCTCCGCGACCGCCTCAAGTCCGGCCGCCTCACCGTCTCCGCCGCCATCCCCGGCGACCCGAAACCAGACTCCGCCGGCCAAATCGCCTTCCTCGACAACGCCGTCGACCCCGCCACCGGCACCATCCGCCTCAAAGCCACCTTCCCCAATCTCGATACCCGCCTCTGGCCCGGTCAATTCGTCCATGTCCGCGTCCTCCTCTCCGAACAGCAAAACGCCGTCGTCATCCCCGCCGCCGCCCTCCAAAACAGTCAGTCCGGCTCCTACGTCTACGTCGTCACCCCCGCCCAAACCGTCGAACTCCGCCCCGTCACCCTCGGTCCCCGCATCGACCGCGACATCGCCATCGAAACCGGCCTCTCCGGCGGCGAATCCGTCGTCGTCGAAGGCCAGCTCCGGCTCGCGCCCGGCTCCAAAATCAAGGCGGCCTCCTAATGCTTCCCACCCCCCGCTCCCAAGGCTTCACCGGCACCTTCATCTACCGCCCCATCGCCACCACCCTCATCATGCTGGCGATCTCCCTCTTCGGGCTCGTCGCCTACAAATTCCTCCCCGTCTCCGACCTCCCCAACGTCGACCTCCCCACCCTCGTCGTCTCCGCCGCCCTCCCCGGCGCCAACCCGGAGACCATGGCCTCCGCCGTCGCCACCCCCCTCGAGCGCCAGTTCTCCACCATCGAAGGCCTCGACT
>LNFE01000006.1 GCA_001464575.1 Acidobacteria bacterium Ga0077553
GCGGAACATTGGACTCGACGAGGTGCAGCGGGCGATTCAGGCGGGCAACACGAACCTGCCAACGGGCCGGCTGGACGGGGCGAAACAGGCGTTCACGATTGAATCGACGGGCACGTTGAGCAACGCGGCGGCGTACCGGCCTTTAATTGTGGCGTGGCGGAACGGGACGCCGGTACGGCTGGAGCAGTTGGCGAAGGTGGTGGATAGCGTTGAGAACGACAAGTCGGTGGCTTGGTACAACAACGCCCGCGGGGTGATTCTGGCGATTCAGCGGCAGCCGGGGGCGAATACGGTGGAGGTGGTGGACGCGGTGAAGGCGCTGTTGCCGGAGCTGCGGCGGTCGATTCCCCCGTCGATCAACCTGGAGATCTCTAACGACGCTTCGGAGTCGATCCGAGGGTCGATTGAGGACGTGGAGTTCACGCTGGTGCTGACGATTGGGTTGGTGATCATGGTCATCTTCCTGTTCCTGCGGAATCTTTCGGCGACTCTGATTCCGGGGGTGGCGGTTCCCTTCTCCATCATTGGCACCTTCGCCGTGATGTATGTCCTGGGTTACAGCTTGAACAACCTGTCGCTGATGGCGTTGACGCTGTCGGTGGGCTTCGTGGTGGACGATGCGATTGTGATGCTCGAGAACATCGTGCGGCACATGGAGATGGGGAAGTCGCGGATGGAAGCGGCGATTGTCGCTTCTAAAGAGATTGGATTCACGATCATCTCGATGACCGTGTCGCTGATCGCCGTCTTCATTCCGGTGCTGTTTTTGGGCGGCATTGTGGGTCGGCTACTGCATGAGTTTTCGGTGACGATCGTAGTGGCGATTCTGATCTCTGGGTTCGTTTCGTTAAGTCTGACGCCGATGCTCGGCAGCCGGTACCTTTCGAGCAACCACGGAAAGAAGCATGGCTGGTTGTACAACTCGTTTGAAAAGGTCTTCGACGGGATGGCGAAGGTTTACGAGGTCAGCCTACGCTTTGCGATGCGGATGCACGTGGCGACTTTGTTCGTGGCCATTGCGATGCTATTCGGCACGGCCTATCTATTCCTAACCATGCCGACCGGTTTCATTCCGAGTCAGGATTCGGGCTTCTTTTTTGCCAATTCGCGGGGTGGGCAGGACATCTCGTTTGAATCGATCGCGCAGCATCAGAACGCTGTGGCCGAGATTGTGCGGGCGCATCCGGAAGTGCAGTCGGTGGGCGCGTTCGTGATGGGGGGTAACCAGGCGTTTCTGTTTGCGCGCATGAAGCCGCGGGCGGAGCGGAAGCATTCCGTCGACGAGATTATTCAGCAGTTGCGGCCGCAGGTGGCCAAGGTGCCGGGACTGATGGTGTTCATGACGAACCCTCCACCGATCACGGTGGGCGGCCAGCAACGGACGAGTTTGTATCAGATGACGCTGCAGGGCACGGACCTGGCGGAGATCTATACGTGGACGCCGCGGCTGATGGAGAAGCTGCAGAAGGACTATCCGGACTTTGTGGACGTCAGTAGCGATGTGCAGATTGCGAGTCCGCAGGTGATGATCGATATCGACCGGGACCGGGCGATGGCGTTGGGCGTCTCGCCGCAGCAGATTCAATCGGCGCTGTTTACGTCGTACAGCGCGCGAGAGGTTTCGATTATCTACGCGCCGGCCAATGAGTACTCCGTGATTATGGAAGTGGAGCCGAAGTATCAGCGGGACCCGGATGCGTTGTCGAAGTTGTACATCCGGTCAACCAACGGGGCGCTGGTGCCGCTTGATTCGGTGACGCGGATCCGGCGGAGCGTGGGTCCGCTGAACATCAACCATTTCGGGCAGTTGCCGGCGGCGACGATCTCGTTTAACCTGCGGCCGGGGGCGTCGATTGGTGATGCGGCGAAGAATGTGGACGAGGCGATCCAGGCGATCCGGATGCCGCAGTCGATCTCGTTCAGCTTCCAGGGCACGGTGAAGGAGTTTCAGCGGTCGTTCCAGAATCTGACGATTCTGCTGATTGTGGCGGTGCTCGTGATTTATATCGTTCTCGGGGTGCTCTATGAGAGCTTTATTCATCCGATTACGATTTTGTCGGGGCTGCCTTCGGCGGTTTTCGGGGCTTTGCTGACGCTTCTGATTTTTGGCAAGCAGCTGGATTTATATGCATTCGTCGGGATCATCATGCTGTTTGGCGTGGTGAAGAAGAACGCGATTATGATGATCGATTTTGCGATTGATGCGCGGAAGGAAGGGGTGCCGGCGCGGGAGGCGATCTGGCAGGGATGCCTGTTGCGATTCCGGCCGATTATGATGACGACGGCGGCGGCGCTGTTTGGCACGCTGCCCATTGCGCTCGGCTACGGCGAAGGCGCCGAGGCGCGGCAACCGCTGGGCCTAGCGGTGGTCGGCGGTTTGCTGGTGAGCCAATTCCTGACGCTTTACATCACGCCCGTGATCTACCTCTATCTGGAGCAGTTGCAGACCTGGCTGAGCCGGGAGCGGACCGTAGTGACCAATCGAACGGCGCCGGCACCGACGGGCGACTAAGTTGGCGCTATAGTCTGAGCTATGGCGAACGTCTCCATCTCCGTTCCGGCAGGCGCCTGCGACTGCCACACGCACATTTTCGGCAACTACCCGATGGCGCCGGAGCGGCGCTACACGCCAGAGCCGGCGGGGCCGGAGGCAATGGCGGCGCTGCACCGTTCGCTGGGGCTAGAACGCGTCGTGATAGTGACTCCTAGCGTGTACGGCACGGATAACGCGAGCACGCTCGACGGGATCAAGGCGCGGGGGGCGACGGCGCGGGGCGTGGCGGTGGTGAGCGATCAGGCGCGCGAAGAGGAGCTGCGGGGGCTGCACCAGGGCGGGATTCGCGGCATCCGGCTGAACCTGGCGACGGCGGGCGTCGGCGACCCGGTGGTGGCGGCGGCGCGGTTGCGCTGGGCGGCGGAGCAGGTGGGCGGATTGGGTTGGCACGTGCAGGTGTATACGACGCCGGAGGTGATTGCGGCGTTGAGCAGCGTAGTGGCCGGGTTGGGGGTTCCGGTGGTCTTCGATCATTTCGGCGGGGCGCGGGCGGAGCTGGGCGTGAAGCAGACGGGGTTTGCGGAGTTAGTGAAGCTGGTGGGGTCGGGCCGGGCTTACGTGAAGGTTTCGGGCGCC
>LNFE01000007.1 GCA_001464575.1 Acidobacteria bacterium Ga0077553
GACTCCGGTGCGGATAAAGTCTGACTGCTGCTGCATGCCGGGGACGTTATAGATTTTTTCGCTGGAGATGAATTGAGGGTCGCGGGTACCGGGGCCGACGTTGGTTTTGAGATAGGCGAGGGAGGGGCCGAGGCGGACGTGGCGGGAGGGTTTGAAGGTGAGGACGGTTTCTAGGGTGGTGTCTTCAAGGCGGTAGTTGGAGCGTCCTTCGCGCGAGGAGTCGGGTCCGGGGCCGTAGTAGTCGATGGCGCCGTAGTTGCGGTAGGTGGCGGTGAGGTCGAGGTTGATGCGGCTACTGGCGAGGCGCGGGAGGGTGGCCTGGGCGTCGAGTTTCAGGTAGCCGCGGGTGGAGATCTGGGCGGAGGACCGGAAGGTAAGTTCGCCCCTTAGGAGGTCTTCGCGGTAGTACTCCGGGCCGAAGGCGAAGCCGGAGCCGACGACCATGTTGCCGACTTTGGCACGCAGGCCGTTGAAGCCAGCGGCGAAGCGTTCGAGGTACCGTTTGTCTTTGAAGTTTCGGAGAAAGCCTTCTTCCTTGGTCACCACTTCGGGCTTGAGAAGGGCTGCTTTCTTATCGCGTTCCTGTTCAATCTCCTGGGTGCGCGTGGGAGCCTGAGCGTAAACAGTAGAAAGAACAAAAATAAAGACTGCGGATAGTCTGAGCAAAGAGAGGGTCTCCCAGGCGAATTAGACTTAGCATAGCGATTTTTCGGCCATGGCCGTATGCCTAATTCGGTTTCGTTTTTGTTACTTCGATAGGGGTAGAGACGGGTACCCCGGAAGGATTAGTGAGGCGGAGCGGGTCTACGGAGACGGGGGTGATGGTGAGCTTGTCGCGGTTGAGTTCCACGATGAGGAAGGCCCGTTGGGGGGCCCAGGCGGCGATGTGGTTGGCGGCCATTTTCTTCGAGACGTTGCCGGGGCGGAGTTGGCCGCCGGAGCCGGCGACGACGAACTGCATGTGGCCGGTGGCGGGTGATTGCTCGGAGAACTGGAGGTTGTGTTCGTGGCCGGAGAAGACAGCCCGGACGCCATGATCCTTAAACAGATTGAACCAATGGGCGGTTTGGGGCAGGAAGGGGGGATGGTCGGGGCCGGCGGTGAACATGGGGTGGTGCTGGATAGCGAGGCGCCAGGGCAGGGCCGGTTTGGCGAGTTGGGCGGCGAGCCATTGGGACTGTTCGCCTGCGGGGGTATAGACGGCGGCTTTGGGGCCGGTGGGTTGATTGCGGGTCGAGTCGAGGGCGAAGAACTCGGCCAGGTTGCCGTAAGTGAAGTGGAACCAGCGCTGGCCGGGACCGTTCGGGGTGAAGGTGTTGTCGAGCTGGGTTTCGAGGTCTTCGGCCGACTCGCTTTCATTGCCGTCATGATTGCCGGCAACCATATAGAAGGGAATTTCGCGGAGGGTGGGGGCGTAGGGGAGAAAGAACTTCTTGACCCATTCGCTATCGGTTTTGCCGGTGTCCCGGAGGCCGTAGATGTTGTCGCCGACGGACATGACGAAGCGGACTTCGTCGCCGCGTTCGCGGAGGCGTCGGCGTTCGGCTTCCATCCGATAGGCGAGTTCGTATTGGACTTTCTTACCGTTACCCCAATCGCCGATGACGAAGAAGATGAGGCGTTGGGCTTGGCGGGGCCAGGTGCGGAGGCGGCCTTCGAGCACCGATTCCCCGAGGCGGACGATGCGATAGGGATAGACGGTGTCGGGTTGGAGATCCTTAATGGTGAGGTAGGAGGCGGCGGTTTTGTGGGACTGGCCGGCGATTTCGACGGTGACGAGGCCGAGGCCGGCGCCTTTGAGGCCGATGGCATTGCCGGACTTTTCGGGGTCGCCCCATACGAGGGTAGCGGTCGAATCGGTGAGGGCTCCGACGTAGACAAGGGCGGCGGCGAAGAGGCTGAGGATCACTCCGGTTCTCCGAGGATGCGGTAGAGGGTGCTGCGGGTGATGCCGAGCACTTCGGCGGCTTTGCTTTTGTTGCCTTGGAGCTGGTCCAGGACCCAGCGGGCATGGCGGCGTTCGACTTCGGCGAGCGGGAGCATTTCCTGGTACGACGGCTGAGCGGGCGCCGGGTTTCGTTGAAAGAAAGGAGGCAGGTCGCGCGTGTCGAGCAGTTCGCTTTCGGCCATCATGCAGGCGCTGCCGAGGACATTTTCGAGTTCGCGGATGTTGCCGGGCCAAGCGTGGCGGGCGAGGACGGCTTGAGCGCGCGGCGTTATGCCGCGGATGGTTTTGCCATACTCAGCGGCGTAGCGTTCAATGAACGTGCGAACGAGGTACGGGAAGTCTTCCATGCGCTCGGCGAGGGGCGGCAGGTGGAGTTCAACCATCGAGAGACGGTAATAGAGGTCTTCGCGGAATTCGCCGGAGCCCATCATGGTTTCGAGGTCGCGGTTCGTCGCGGCAACGACGCGGCAGGAGACCTTTTTCGGCGTATTAGCACCGACGGGCTTGATCTCCTGCTGCTGGATGGCGCGGAGGAGCTTGGACTGCATGGCGAAGGGCATGTCGCCGAGTTCGTCCAGGAAGAGGGTGCCGCCGTCGGCGGCTTCGAACATCCCTTTCTTGTCGTGGGTGGCGCCGGTGAACGAGCCCTTGATGTGGCCGAACATCTCGCTTTCAAAAAGCGTTTCGGTGATGGCGGAGCAGTTGCAAACGACGAAGGGGCCTGAGGAGACGGGGGACTGGCGATGAAGGGCGGTGGCGGCGAGTTCCTTGCCGGTGCCGGTGGCGCCGCGGATGAGGGCGACGCGGAAGTGGGGGCCGACGCGACGGATCATGGCGAAGAGCTCCAGCATCTGGGCGCTGTAGCCGACCATGCCTTCAAAGCGATGGGCGCGGACGAGTTCGGTTTCGAGGCGAGCGGCGTCGAGACGCTTTTGGAGGTCGTCGAGAAGTTGGCCAATGCGGGCGCGAAGGGCGGCGATTTGGATGGGTTTGGTGAGGTAGTCGCAGGCGCCGCGGCGGACGGCTTCGACGGCGGATTCGGGGGTGTAGTGACCGGTGAGAAGAAGAACGTCGGTGGTGGGGGCGTGTTGGAGGATCTCTCCTGTGAGTTCGAGGCCGGAGCGGCCGGGGAGCATGAGATCGAGGATGACGATTTGGGGGCGTTCGGCGTGGACGATCTTCATGGCCGCATCGGGATGAGGCGCGGTGAGGACGCGGGCGGCGAGGGGGCGGAGGGCGTCCGAGAGGAGTTCGAGCGAGAGGGGGTCGTCGTCGACGGCGAGGATGGTGACGGGTTGGGACAAGTCCCTTTAGGGTAACAAGCCGTAGGATAGAGGGATGCTGCATTGGCGCGGACGCCCGCTGGATGAGGTGGGATACGTATTGATTGGCGCGCTGGCGTTGACCCTGGGTACCGGCGCAATATACCTGAACTGGCAGCAGGCGCAACGGACCAGCCTGCAGGCCTCGCAGACGCGGCAGGCGGTGGGGACGATCCGGCACCTGCTGGTAGTGCTGTACCGGGGAGAGACGGGGCAGCGGGGTTATCTGTTAACGCAGCAGCAGAACTACCTGGACCCCTATGAGAAAGCCGCGGCGCAGATGCCGGAGATCCTGAATTACCTGCATCTGGTGGGCGAGCAGCAGCCGCCGGTACGGGATGCGGTGCTGGAGATCGATAAGCTGGCGCGGGCCAAGATGGGCGAACTGCAAACGGCGGTGGAGCTGGTGAAAGAGGGAGATCCGGGGGCGGCGGATCTATTAATGCGGAGCAACTTCGGCAAGCAGACGATGGACCAGTTGGTGGAGAAGCTGGAGGAGTTGGAGAAGCGGGTGTTCGTATCGGAGGAGCAGTTCAGCGCGGAACTGACCGAGCAGATGCGGCAGACGGCGGCGTTAACGGTGATCTG
>LNFE01000008.1 GCA_001464575.1 Acidobacteria bacterium Ga0077553
GATTGGGTGGTGCCGGTAGAGGCGGAGCCGAATTTGGTGTGGGTCGGGGGCCGGGATGTGAAGGACTGGAAAATGGGGGAGACGGTAGAGTTTGATCCTAGTGTGATTGGATATCCGGGGCCGATCCGCGAGGCGGGGAATGGAGATTGGTATTGGAACGTAGTTTTCGTTTCGAACGGAGAGGTGGTGGCGCGGAGTGCAACGCGGCGGGAGGTGGATTGGGATCCGGCGACGGACCGGGTGGTGGAGGCCCGGTTGGAGCGCGTGGAGGATCCGGGATGGAAGCGGGGCTGGCGGGCTGGTTTTTTTAGCAGGTTAGGTCGGGGGGAGCGGTTCCGGATCGAATCTGTTGTGGTGCCAAAGTGGTTGGCAACAAAACTTATGGGCCCCTTTCAAAAAACTCGGGGCGTTCACGCAAGCGGGCTAAGGGCATGGCAGTCCATATGGTTGCAGCAGCATCATCCGGACGGGGTCCTGGTTGAGGCGCCGACGCCCCTGGACTTTTCGGACTTTTACGGAATCGACCTGACCAAGCGGCCGAAGCAGATTCTGTTCGATGCCGCCGGCAAGCCGCTGCCCCATCCGACAATTCCCGGTTGGACGCTACGGGAGTGGGCGCTGCAGGACGCTGTGATTGATCCCCATTACGGCCATTGGGCGTCGATGGAGTATCAGTTCGGTCCGCCAACCCCGGAGGGCTTCGAGCGGCCGCTCTTCGACCGGCATACCGGGGAGGTGGACCCGGCGGTTCTGGAGCAGTGGCTCAGGAATGACCTTGCCCGGCTTTTCGTCGAGAAGAAGATCGACGCCAGCCGCATCGTCATCAAGAAGCCGAACGCCTCGGCACTCTCCTTTTGCCAGAAGACCGGCGCCCGCTGCATCGTAGACTAGAACGAGTGTCCACAAGGAAGCTAACGGCTCACGTGAAAGCGGCTGGTTGAGCGAGCAAATTGAGTCCAAAGGTTTTGGACCAGGCGCTTGCGGGGCTACCGCGACAGTTCGATCCGCGCGTGCTGATCGGCTTCGAGACGTCGGATGACGCCGGGGTCTTCCAGTTGACGCCGGAGTGTGCTTTGGTGCAGACGGTCGACTTTTTCACGCCGATCGTCGATGACCCTTACACGTTCGGCCAGATTGCGGCGGCGAACTCGTTGAGCGATGTCTACGCGATGGGCGGGGTGCCGATTTCGGCCTTGTCGATTCTGGCCTGGCCGCGGGACGGGGAGATGGACGACCTCCGCGAAGTGCTGCGGGGCGGGGCGGAAAAGATGATTGAAGCGGCTTGCTCAGTGATCGGTGGGCACTCGATCGCGGACGCCGAGCCAAAGTTTGGCTACGCCGTCACTGGGACGGTGCATCCGGCGAAGGTGTTGGCCAACGGCGGGGCGCGGGCGGGCGATGTGCTCGTGTTTACGAAGCGCCTGGGGACCGGGATCGTTTCGACGGCGCTGAAGAAGGGTCTGGCGCGGGAAACAGACGTGGCCGCGTCGATCGAGTCGATGACCACTTTAAACAAAGCGGCTTGCGCGGCGATGCTGCAGTGCGAGGTGCATGCGTGCACCGACGTCACCGGCTTCGGACTGCTCGGTCATGCGCGGGAGATGGCGGCGGCTTCCGACGGGGTGACGCTGGTGATTGAGGGCGCGCGGCTGCAGTTGCTGCCGGGGGTTGCGGGGTACGTCGCGGCGGGGGCCGTGCCGGGCGGGTTGAAGAACAACCGGGAGTTCGTGGAGTGCCACGTCACGGGGACGGCGGGGGAAGTAATGTACGACCCGCAGACCTCTGGAGGCCTGCTGATGGCGATGCCGGAATTGGATGCCGCAAACATGGAACGGATCTACCCAGGGGCCTATCGCATGGGCCGCGTCGTGGCGAAGCGGGATACGCTGTTAGAAATCGAATGAATCCGATCATTATTGCTCTGGACTGTGAGACGGCCGCGGAAGCGCGGGGAATTGTGGACGCGACGGCGGCGGAGATCACCTTCTATAAAGTGGGCCTGGAGCTGTATACCGTGGCCGGGATGGCGTTCGTCGACGAACTCTTGCGCCGCAATAAAAAGGTGTTTCTCGATCTGAAGTTTCACGATATTGGCGAGACGGTGAAGCGGGCCGTACGGCAGGTGGCCAAAAGCGGGGTGAGCCTCCTGACGGTCCATGCCGAACCGGCGGTGATGCGGGCGGCGGTGGAGGGGCGAGGCGATGCGGACCTGAAGTTGCTGGGCGTAACCGTGTTGACGAGCATCGCCGAGAGCGATTTGCCGGCGATGGGCTACAAGTGTTCACTGGCGGAGCTATTTGCGCTGCGGGTGAAGAATGCGATGGAGGCGGGGGTGGATGGGTTGGTGTGTTCGCCGCTCGAAGTCGGGGCGCTGCGGGCGCAGGTGGGGCCGGGGAAAATTCTGGTGACGCCGGGGGTGCGGAGCGCCGGGGCGGACGTGGGCGACCAGAAGCGGGTGGCGACGCCGGCGGCGGCGATGGCGGCGGGGGCGAGCTATCTGGTGGTGGGGCGGCAGGTGACGCGGGCAGCGGATCCGGCGGCGGCGGTACGCCAGATTCTGGGTGAAATCAACCCATAGAAAATTTTCATAAGGAACTACAGTTCACCACCCGACTCGGGTGGTTTCCTACGCAACCTACTCAAAACAAAACGAAACACAGATCACAGCGCCCGATGGTTGTTCCCCGCCGGCGGAACGGGAGCCGCTAGCACCCTTTGACACCTGTTCACCGATTTGCCACACTTCGGAAAATTTGAGTACTTCTGTACGCAGTCAAGCGTTTCGGCGCTTGGGTTGCGCGTTTTAGGGGAAAGGAACATATGCAGAAATTTTGGTTAGCCCTCGTTGGCTTGCTGGCATGTTCGCATGCTACTTTGTTTGGCCAGTCAGTCACGTCGCTGAACGGCGTGGTGACGGATCCCACGGGCGCGGTCGTTCCGAACGCGGCGCTCGAACTGTTAAATACAGAGAACAACCAGAAGCGCGAAGGCACGTCGAATGCCAGCGGAAATTTTTCGTTTTCGCAGATAGCGCCAGGCACCTACAATTTGTCGGTGAAAGCGACGGGGTTCTCGTCCAAGGCCCTAAACGGACTGCGCCTGCTGGTGAATACGCCGGCAACGGTGAGTGTGGCGCTCGAGGTGGGCCAGATTACGGAGACGGTCTCTGTCTCGGCCGAGTCGGTGCAGATCAATACCCAGGACGCTTCGCTGGGCAATAGTTTCGGAACGAAGCCGATTTTGCAACTTCCCTTTGAAGCGCGCAACGTGGCTGGTTTGCTCTCCTTGCAGCCGGGTGTGACCTTTGCTGGGGCCAACGCGCCGAACAGCTATCGCGGCGGCAACGTGAACGGCGGCAAGAACGACCAGGCGAACGTAACGCTGGACGGCGTGGACGTGAACGACCAGCAGGACCGCGACCCGTTTACGAGCGTGCTGCGCGTGACGCTCGACAGCGTGCAGGAGTTTCGCGTAGTGACCACGAATGCGAACGCCGAACTCGGCCGCTCTTCGGGCGCGCAGATTTCGTTGGTGACCAAGGGCGGCACGAATGAGATTCATGGTTCGACGTACTGGTTCGTCCGGAACAAGGCGACCAATGCGAACTCCTTTTTTAATAACCAGAACGGGGTGGAGTTGGCGAAGCTGAACCGGAACATCTACGGTGCTTCGCTGGGCGGCCCGATCAAGAAGAACCGCCTCTTCCTCTTTGGCAACTACGAGGGCCGGCAAGACCGGCGCGAGGACTCGGTGCTGCGCACGGTGCCGTCGGCGACTTTGCGGCAGGGCATCGTCCGGTACATCCGGCCGGATGGCTCGATTGCTTCGCTGACGCCGCAGGATTTGCAGACGCGGATTGATCCGCTCGGCATCGGTCCGAGCCAGGCGGCTTTGGCTGTCCTGCGGGCTTATCCGCTGCCCAACGACTCCGCGGCGGGCGACTCGATCAATACCTCGGGTTTCCGGTTCAACGCTCCCATCCGGCTCGACTGGCAGACCTACATCGCCAAGTTGGATTACTCGTTGGATGCGGCGGGCAAACACAACATGTTCGTCCGCGGCAACCTGCAGGATGATAAGGACACGTCGACCCCGCAGTTTCCGGGCCAGGCGCCCAACAACACGAACCTTTCGAACACGAAGGGTATCGCGATTGGCTTGACCAGCGTGGTCCGGCCGAACATGGTCAACAATTTCCGGTGGGGTCTGACCCGCGTGGGCTTAGAGAATACGGGGGTGTCGCTGCTGCCGTTTACGACCTTCCGGACGATCGATTCGTTGAACGGAACAAATCGCCCGTTCATTCGGACGACGCCGACGCACACGTTTGCCAACGACTTTAGCTGGACCAAGGGTTCGCACGACATTCGGGTGGGCGGCGTGGCCCGCTTGATCCGCAACAGCCGGAATAACTATGCCAACTCGTTCCCCTCTGCTTCGACCAATGCGTCGTGGTTGACGGGCAGCGGCAACCAGTTGGAAGCGCCGCTGGGCACGGACATCCGGGCGAATGCGCGCGTGGCATACCGGGACGCTGCGATGGCCGTGCTGGGGGTGGTGAGCAACGGAACCGCACGCTATAACTACAACAAAGACGGCTCGCCGCTTCCGGTGGGCGCACCTGTCGAGCGGCAGTTCAACGCCGAAGAGTACGAGTTCTATGCGCAGGACACCTGGAAGATGTCGCGTTCGTTGACCCTGACTTACGGTCTGCGCTACTCGCTGATGCCTCCGATTTATGAGGCCAATGGCGTTCAGACGGTGGCTCAGGAATCGCTGTCCACCTTCTTTGACACCCGCGCGGGTTTGGCCGAGTTGGGCGCACCGCAGTTTTTGGTGAACCCGGTGACCTTCATTCTGAAAGAGCAGCCCGGTGGGCGGGATCTGTATCCGTTCCACAAGAAGAACCTGGCGCCGCGCGTGGCTTTGGCGTGGTCTCCGCAGGGGGATAGCGGCTTCTCGAAGTTTCTTTTTGGCGGCCCTGGCAAGACGGCGATCCGCGCCGGTTGGGGTATGTTCTATGACGTGATGGGTGCGGGCCTGATTACGAACTACGACGCTTCGGCGCTGGGTTTGTCGACGAGCTTGCAGAATCCTTCGGCGCAGCTGACCTTGGCGACCTCCCCCCGTTTTACCGGCTTTTTCCCGCAGGTGGCGCCGAATCTGTTTGCGATTACGAACTCGTTGGACGATCGGTTGTTGCCGCCGTACACGATGAACTTGAACTTCTCGGCTGGCCGGGAGTTTAAGGGTGGGTTCTTCCTGCAGGGTTCGTACGTGGGCCGTTTGTCCCGCCGTTCCTTGACGAGTGAAGACATCGCCATGCCGACCAATATGAGGGATCCGGCCAGCGGCCAGACCTACTTTGAGGCGGCGACGGCGTTGGCCCAGTTGGCGAATGCGAACACCCCGGTGGCCGCGGTGGGCCGGATGCCGTTTTGGGAGAACATCTTCCCGGGCGCGGCGACGGCGACGCTGACGGCGACGCAGCGGGCTTTCCAGTCGATCTCCAACAACGCCCCGGACTACTCGTATGCGTTGTATGAGATGGACGTGCTGTGCCGTCCGAGCTGCAGTAAGTTTGGTCCGTACTCGTTCTACAACCGGCAGTTCAGCTATCTGCGGACGCTGCGTTCGATTGGCACGGGTAACTACCATGCCATGCAGTGGACGGCGCGGAAGCGCTTCAGCCAGGGTGACCAGTTGGAGTTCAACTACACCTGGTCGAAGTCGATCGACCTGGCTTCGCGGCCGGAGAACTCGACGGCTACCAACGGCGTGATTATCAACCCGTTTGACCGCCGGCAGTTCCGGGCTCCATCCGACTACGATACGCGCCATCAGTGGAACGCGAACTTTGTCTACGGATTGCCGTTTGGCAGGGGCCGGAAGTTGATGGACCAGGGTGGCGTGCTGAACGCGATTGTGGGCGGTTGGCAGTTGAGCGGCTTGTACCGGCAGTCGACGGGCTTGCCGACTTCGGTGGGCAACGGCCGGTTCTGGCCGACGAACTGGAACATTACCGGTTATGCAACCGCGGTGGGTAACCCCGTGGTGGGCACGGCGCGGAACGCTCCGGCGCCTCCGGGTGGTACGGGTGGGGTGAACCTATTCCCGAATCCCTCAGCGGCGATTGACGCCTTCGATTACACCCTGCCGGGGCAGTCCGGCGGCCGCAATCAGATTCGTGGCGACGGCAATTTCAACATCGACCTGAGCTTGGCGAAGAGCTTCAATATGCCCTGGAGCGAGAAGCATTCGCTGCAGTTCCGTTGGGAGGTGTTTAACGCCACGAACTCGGTGCGGTTTGACCCGTTTGCGACGTCGGCCGACCTGGGCAACCTGGGTTCATTCGGCAAGTATACGGACACGTTGACCTTGCCGCGCGTGATGCAGTTTGGTTTGCGTTACGACTTCTAACAGAGTTGAACGGTAGTGCTTGATGGGAGGGCGGCCTACTTGGTAGGCCGCCCTTTTTTTGGTAGGGTCGAGGGATGGCGACAGGAACTCGGATTTCAGAAGACGAGTACTTGCGGACGAGTTACGAGGGGCCGGAGCCCGAGTATCGAGACGGGGAGTTGATCGATCGGAGCAGCCCTACCTACCTGCACGGCATGATTCAGATGACTCTTGGCGCACTGTTTATGCCCTACCGCAAGAGTCACGATTTGTGGCCAGCTTCCGAGGCGAGGCATCGTGTTCGGCCGGGTCTGGTGCGAATCCCCGATGTCGCCGTGCAGCAGGGGAAACCCACCATGAATCACCCGGATCATCCGCCGTATGTGGCGATAGAGGTCCTTTCGCCGGATGATCGCATGGGCGATGTGACAGCCCAACTGCGGGAGTATCGGGACTTCGGCGTTCCGCACGCGTGGGTCGTCGATCCTGTGGCGCAGGCGCTGTACGTCTATGACTCCGATGGCTTGCACCAGGTGCAAGCCATCGGAGTCATAGA
>LNFE01000009.1 GCA_001464575.1 Acidobacteria bacterium Ga0077553
CAAACCCGGCCCTCTCTGCCGCAAGGAGAAGCTCACCGTTTTGAAACTGGTCCCATCCCAACTCGGACGAGAGACTAACGGCATGGTGGCTCAAAAAATGGCGAGCCGGCAGTGGCGTCCCTTGGTCAAACAGAATGCGCATCACGGAGCGAATGTGGGCCGTTTCTTGTGGCTGCGGGCAGCAAATTCGATCACCGCCTCAACCGGCTCACGCTCCAGCCCGCCAAACCATTCCAGAATGTCGTCGATATTGGCCCCGGCTTCGAGGTTTTCAAAGATCGTCGCCACCGGCATCCGGGTATCCTTCAAAACCCACGCGCCACTCACCTTACCCGGAATGCTCTCGACCGCCGCACATTGCGACCAGTCAATCGTCCCCGCAGCATCGTCATCATCAACTGGTTCCACCACGGCCAGTTTCTGAACCCATGCCCCTAGCGTCAGTCCATGCTCAGCAGCCCGCGCCGAAAGCTCGGCAGCCTGCTGGTCCGGAATTCCAATCGTGATTGACGTCATCGGCGCCCCTTTCTCTTTCCACAGTACCGGAAACCGGCCTAACCGTCACGAGGTTCAAGGATCGCCCGCTGTCTGCCCTACCGCCGAAGCGCACCTTCTGCGCCAGATCCAGCGGTCGCGGCAGAGCGAACCTTTAGGCAGGGATGCCGAGCGAATCCATTCGTTTCACCCGAACCTTAATCTCTATCCTAGAGCCAAGCCGATTCAAGATCGACATCAACCGGTCAACGGTGAATCGTCCAAGATCCGCGTTGCGAATGCGGGAAAAATCCGCGGCAGCGATGCCCGTCCGGTCATGCGCCGCCCGCAACGAGAGTTTATCCCTATCGAGAATCTTGATAATCTCGGCGGCCAGAATCGCCTTGAACTGCAAGGCATCCGCATTCTCGTGTCCAATGTCGCGGAAGGCGTTTCCACTACCGCGCACAAGTTCCAGGTCTTCAGCCTTCATCGTAAAAGCTCCTTCAGGCGCTTCAAACGCTCTTTCATCAAATCGACCTCCCGCTTTGGCGTTTTGATACCTTGTGTTGATTTCTTCTGGAAGGCATGGACAACCCAGATCTCGGTTCCGAGTTGCACCGCATAAACAACTCGGTAGGCATCGCCCTCGAACGGCAGCGCGATCTCCAAAACGCCGGAACCGAATCCATGCAGAGGCTTCGCAATATCGGCTTTCCCGCCCTCGGCCGCAATCGTAAGCGCGGTGAGGCAGATCGTCTGGGCACCCTCCGGGAACTTCTCAAATTCTCTAAGCGCGGGCCTGAACCACGAAACAGGCCGTGTCCGCCGGGCCTCCGCCATCGATTATCTCCCGCCATGCACACAGCTACATCTTGTCATATCTGACAAAACAATAGAAGGTCGAGAATGGCTTAAGCTCGGTTCACCGCCAAAACCGCGCATACGGCGGCGCCCCCGGCTGCTCCGCCGCCACCCGGTCCGCCTCCTCCGTATCCGCCGCATCCACCCCCTCCGGATACCGATACCGCTCCACAAACGCCTCCTCCATCTCCAACCCCCATCCCGGCGCCGACGGCAACACCCAGTGCCCATTCCGCACCACCAACGGATGCCGAAACACCCCCACTTGCAAAAATTCCAAATACTCCAACCACCGCCCCTCACTCCCAAACCACGCCTGGTCAAAAATCGACATCGGCCCCACCAACTGCCCCAACCCGATCCCCCCGCTATGCGGGCACACCGGCACCCCAAACTTCGCCGCTATCGCCACAATCGCAAACAACTCATTCACCCCGCCCACCCGCGCCCCGTCAATCTGGCAGTGCGTCAACCCGCCCCCCGCCAGCAACTGCTTAAACGTAATCGCGTCCGGCTCCTGCTCCCCGCCCGCCACGCCCATCCCCAACGGCGCCAGCGCCTCCCGCAGCCGGATGTACCCCAGCACATCGTTGTACCCAATCGCCTCTTCAATGAACAGCAGCTTGTACTCCGCCAACTCCGTCATGTAACTCGCCGCGTTCTTCCAGTCCCCCAGGTTCTGATTCGCGTCCGTCAACAGCAACGCGTCCTCCCCCGTCGCCGACCGCATCGTGTCCAGCATCCGCCGGTCTTCGTCCAGCGCCCGCGCCCGGTCATACTGCTGCCCCCGGCCCACCTTCGCCTTGAACGCGCGCGTCCCCTGCTGATACAGCCCGCTGCACAGCGCCCGCACCTCCTCAAGCGGCCGCCCCGACCATCCCGCCGTGCTGTAAACCCGGATCCCCTCCTGCTCCAACCGCGCCAGATTCTCCGCCCGCGCCCCCACCCGCGACTGCAGCATCTCCAGTAACTCGTCCTCGGTCAACACGTCCCGCAGATGGTGGAAGTCCACGCACTGCACAATCTTCTCCGGCGGCAGGCTCGTCAACAGCCGCCACATCGGCACGCCCTCGCTCTTTGCCCACAGGTCCCACAGCGCGTTGATCACCCCGCCCACCGCCATGCGATAGGTTCCTAGCGCCAGCCAGCGCAGTTGATGATGCTCCGCCAGCGCCTGCGCGAACAGCCCCGGCTCGGCGATGAACTCTTCGAGCGTCCGCCCCACCACGAACCGCCGCAGCGCCTCAATCGCGGCCTTCTGAATCTCCGTCCCGTCGCCGATCGTGAACACGAGCGACCGGCCCTCCAGGCCCCCATCGGTCCGGATCACCGGCACCGCGCACGAGTAGTTCGGCGCCAGGTGCCGCGGGTCACTCCCCGCCATGCCCAGCCTCACGGTCGGGTAGCGGATATCAAGAACGTCGAGAGAAATGATGGTCTGTCTCACGGTGCGAACTCCCATCATAATCGCCGGGAACTCTCTCGCCGCGGCGCGTGTCCAATTGCCAATGCGGACGCTTCGGCTAGTCACCGTCCTATACGCCCTCTACGGCCTATTCTCCCTGCGCCTGCCCGAAGCACTCCCGCCGCCCGCCCTACTCCAATTTCCTCCCGAACACTGGAGCCCCGGCCTTGGCGTTCTCCAGTGGCGCACCGGCTCAGTCCAGTTCCCGCCCAACTTCCGGTTCGAAACCTTTCAAGCCACCGACACCTACGCCGGAAGATTCACCTCTCCCGATGGCAAGCTCGTCGTCCATCTCTCCGCCGGGAACTGGGCGGGCACCATGGCTACCCCGCACCCCGGCACGGTCTTCTTCCAACAAAGATTCATCAAGAAATCCCGCATTTGGCTCAGCTCCTCACGCTTCTCCCCGGCCGCCCCCTACGTCCATCACCTCTCCTTCCCGGACGCCAACTGCACAAATTTCTCCACCTACTCCCGCGACGAAACCGGCCGCGAGTTTCTCCTCGACCTCGCCAGCACCTTCCGCCCCACCCTCCCGCCTGCGCTGGAATCCAGCTGCTCCTAACCACCATCACCGCAGCAGCTCCTTCACGAACTCCTCATCCGGCTGCCCCACATACCGGTACCGCGCGCCCGCCCCCGCCTCCACCACCTGGTTCATCCAGTTCGCCGGATGCGTCCGCAACACCCGCTCCTCCGCCACAAAGTCCCGCAACTCCCAGTGCCGCCCAAACCCCGGAATCATCCCGTCGAACAGGAATCCCGCCAGCGGCGCCGTCAAAGCCGCCTCCCAACTCACCGGCATCCGGTCCAGCCACATCCGCCCCAACCGCTCATCGAGCGCACCCGCCAGCAACATCCAAAACCCCTTCACCCCGCGGGCATACCCCCGAATCCGCGCCGGGTCCACCTCCGCCCGAGCAGCCAGCAAATCCACGCCCCGCCCAATGTCCTGCGCCCGCATCACCGGCAAGCTCCGTCCAATCAAATCCGCCCGTTCATTCGTCACCCAGTTGCCCAGAAACGGCCGTCCTTCGTACGCCCCCGGCGAGTCCCGCGGCTCCAACTCCAACACCACCGCGCCCGCCTTCGCCAACCCCTCCGCCACCGCCGCGGTCGACTGGCTGGGTTGCACATACAAAGGCACCCGCAGCCGCTTCTCCTCCACCACCACCACGCCCGGCCGCCGCCCCGCGCCCTCCGGCAGATACAGCTTCGCCGCCAGTTCAATCCCCGGCTCGCTCGCAAACCGAATCTCCTGCACCCGGTATCCCGCGCCCCGCGCCTCCCCCACCATGCGCACCGCCGGCGCCGCGCCGCGCTTCCCCAATCCCATCCGCCGCAGCTCCGCCTGCAACTCCGCTACGGGCTTCGGGACCCGCCGCGCCCGGTACTCCTCCGCAATCACCTCCCAGACCTTCCGGCTCCCCTCCATCTCCTCCACGTTCCCCGTCCGCGTCACCCGCAGCTCCCGGTTCGTATACAGCTTTACGGGCCGATCCGGCCCCGCCGTGCCCCGCAGCCACTTGCCCAGAAACGAATAGATCGCCTCCCGCGAATCCCGCGGCGTCCCGTGCGGCCCGGTCCCCACATGGAACTGCACCCGTTCCGCCGACCCATAGAGCCCGTACCACCGCCGCGCCTCTTCATAAACCGGCCGCGCCCCCTCCGGCGTAAAGTAGTCCTCCGTCGTCGCCATCAGCAACCAAGGCAGCGGCGCCGCCATCTCCACAAAGTCCGCCACGTCCAACCCATTCGCCAAAAATTGCGGCAACGCCATCTCGGAATCCGGCGTCGGCCCCGGAAACAACTTCCGGAACGTCTGGATGTAGCAAGCCGGCGCCGCCGCCTTCACCCGCGGATCCAGCGCCGCAAGGTACGTCGTAATGCACCCGCCCCCCGAGCACCCCACGACGCCCAACCGGTCCGCATCCACATCCCCCCGGCTCGCCAGATAATCCAATCCCCGCCGCGCGTCCTGGATGAAGTACCGCGCCACACTCTGCCCAATCAACAGACTCCGCGCCCCCAGCTCCAGATGCTCATTCCCCCCGCCCCCGGAAAGCGCCCGCCCGATCTGCGGCAGATACGTCTGCTCCCGCTCCCCTTGCCCAATCGGGTCGTAGGCCAATACGACATATCCCTGCAAAGCCAGATTAGCCGCCAACAGCTGCCCCTCCGGCTTGCCCTCCTGCGTATGGCCAATCGGCATCAGCACCCCAGCGTGCCGCCCACTTCCATTCGGCCGGTACACATTCCCCGTCACCCAAACCCCCGGCAAACTCTCGAACAGCACCATCTCAATTGAGTACCCGTCCGCAGCCAACGTCCGCGTAGTCCGCGCCTGCAACGGCCCCGCATACTCCGGCAGTCCGCCGATACTCGCCAAGACCCTCTCCCGCACCATCGCCCGCCGCCGCTCCGCCCCCGCCCGATCCGTCACCGCGGCCACCGCCGCCTCCCGCGCCGTCAACTGCGCCTGCGCCATCCGGTCCATCCAAGCCAGCAGCGGATCCGCCTGCCCCCACATCACTCCCGTCGCCACCATCGAGACCAACCAGAGCTTTCCCATACGCCCCACAGTCTTTCACAAAAGGAAACTCCAGCCCACTTGTGAAACGAAACGCCACCGTCCCCGCACGAGAAGTCAGCAAACTTACCGGCGCGAAGGATCGCTCCGCCCCGGCCTTATTCCTCAAACCCACCAGCCAGGATCGGCTGTCACAGGAGAATCACATGGCCACCAGAACTGCCGCCAATCAACTCGCAAAGAAGCTCCAGGAGTTTCATTCCACCCTCCCCGCCGCCGAACAGAAGGCGCTCGAAGAGCTCCTCGAAGCCTTCGGCCAATCGGCCGCCCGCGCCAAAGCGCCCTCAGGTGCCGGACTCGTCGCCGCGCCGGCCGGCGGCGAAAAGGCGATCGCCGATATGAAGAAAGCGATCCCCGCACTCGCCGGACGGCCAGGTACCGCCCTCGCCACGCCCATCACACCCACGTGGACGCTCACCACTCTAACCACCACCATCGCCAGCCACCCCTGGATCACCTGCAGCAAAGGCACCCTCACCACCAAAGTGACCAAGTAGCCATGCCCCGCTCAGCCCCCGCCCGTCCCCCAGCTCTCACCGCGGCCCGCCTCGTTCCGCTCCTCGCCGAACAAGGCATCGCCGCACCCGGCCTGCACATCGAACCCCACGCGCAGTCCGGGCGCAATCGGGTCTTCACGATCCGGCAGGAGCCAGGGCCAGGGCGGTGGCTGGCCAAGCAAGGGTTCAGCGCTACCAACGCCGAACCCTGGTTCTACGCCGCCCATCCCCACCACCCGTTCATCCCCCGCTGCCTCCTCGCCCAACCCTCCCAAAACCTCATCATCATCGACTACCTCGACGCCCCCTCCCTCCAGCGCCTCGCCGCCACCGAACCGCTAGCCGTCCTGCCCACCCTCGCCCGCCTCGGCGAACCCCTCGCCCAACTCCATCACCTGCGCCCCCTCCCCACGGACGCGCCCCCGGCCTACCTCCCTCTCCCCTCCCTCGATCCCGTTGACGGCGACCTGCTCATCACGCCGCCTACGCCTTCATCGAACGCCTCCAAGCCCGCCGCCGCCTTCGCGCCTGCCTCCGCCGCGCCTACTCCCTGCCCGGCCCCCGCGGCCTCATCCACGCCGATCTCAAGCCCGACAACATCCTCCTCACCAACCAACCCATCCTCATCGACTGGGAGCTCGCCGGCATCGGCCCCCTCGGCTGGGACCTCGGCTCCCTCATCGGCGCCATGATTCTCCATTGGGCCCACCATCTCGAACTCAACCGCACCACCGATCCCACCGACTGGATCAACCAGTCCCCCATTCCCTTCACGGATCTCCACCACGCCGCCCGTACCCTCCTCACCAACTACCTCGCCAAGTCCACCGGTCCCGTCCCCAAACGAACCCTCGTCGCCTCCTACGCCGCCGCCTGGCTCCTCAGCCGAGTCCTCGTCGAAACCGCCCAACTCCACGCCCTCAACGCCCGCCACCTCTTGCTCCTCAACATCGCCGAAGGCCTCTACGCCGACCCCTTCGAACTCTTCGGAGACCTCACATGGTAAATCTTCAATCGCAAATCCGCCGCGGCTGCCGAGGCGTCGCCGCCGTCACCGCCGCCACCACGGACCTCACCGACCGCGCCAACCTCGCCTACGTCGCCGTCTATGCCTGCGGCTTCGCCGGCCGCGGGGACCTCGCTCCCTTCCGCACCCTCAACTACGCCGTCATGGACACCCCCTTCCTCGAACGCCTCGCCCGCCTCGTCCCCGGCCGCCGCCCCGTCCCCGGCTGGACCATCCGCCACTGGGACGCCCACTTCGTCTATCTCGACTTCGGCGCCATCCGCACCTTCTTCCCGCGCGCCCGCTTCGCCGACGCCGATCTCGCACCCGGCCGCTCCGTCTCCGTCGATATCCCGGTCATTCTCCCCGGCGTCCTCCCCGGCTTCGTCTTCCGCCAAGGCGACCAGCCCGCCTCCGGCCAGCCCCTCTCCCGCCTCTATCTCAACATCAGTCCGCGCCAAGCTCCCTGGGTCCTCGGCCCGCTCGCGGACCGCCTCAACGCCGAACGCCAGCCCTTCGAAATGAAGGTCCTCGCTCATCCCCGCGCCTACCGCCGCCGCGACGCCGCCGTCGTCTACGTCCCCTCCGCCGAACTATCCCGCGCCATCCCGATCCTGCGCTCCGCCCTGGACGACGGCCAGCTCCACCTCAACCCCGGCGTCCCCCTGCTCACCGAGCAGGTCCTCCCCGGCGTCGGCCTCGCCGACGATCCCATCGACGTCGCCCAGGGCCAAAGTCACGGCCAGTGGGTCAGCCACCTCTTCCTCCAAGCCGCTCAGGACTGCCCCAACAACGCCCACATGCCCCGCCGTATCGCCACCCTCGTCGACGAAGCCGGCCGCCACCCGGATCGTCCTCACCGCCGCGCCGCTTGACAACTATTCAAGTCTTCGCTTGAATAGTTGCAGATGTCCGCCAACCCCAAGCAAGCCCTCTTCGCCGAGTTCGCCCGCATCGGCCAAGCCCTCGCCAACCCCGCACGCCTCGAAATCCTCGACTTCCTCGCCCAAAGCGAACGCGCCGTCCAGGACCTCGCCCGCCTCTGCGGCCTCTCCGTCGCCAACACCTCCCAACACCTCCAAACCCTCCGCGCCGCCGGCCTCGTCCAAACCCGCAAACAAGGCCTCCACGTCTTCTACTCCCTCGCCGGACCCGCCGTCTGCCAACTCTTCCGCTCCCTCCGCCACTGCGGCGAAACCCACCTCGCCGAAGTCGACCGCATCGTCCGCGCCCACCGCTCCGGTACCCCCGCCGAAGCCGTATCCCTCCCCGAACTCCGCCGGCGCCTCCGCACAGGCACCGCCCTCCTCCTCGACGTTCGCCCACGCGAAGAGTTCGCCGCGGGCCACATCCCCGGCGCCCGTAACATCCCCCTCGCCGAACTCCGCTCCCAACTCCGCCACCTCCCCGCCGGCGTCGACATCATCGCCTATTGCCGCGGCCCCTACTGCTTCCTTTCGGACGAAGCCGTCGCCCTCCTCTCGAAATCCGGCCGCCGCGCCCTCCGCGCCGGCGAAGGCTTCCCCGAATGGAAAGCCCGCGGCTGGAAAGTCGCCACGGTGGTCCTCGTCCTCGAACGCCTCTGGCCCCGCCGGTCCCAACCCATCCTTCGCCAAGGCTTCTTTACCGACCTCACCTACCTCGTCTTCAACAGCGAGTATCTCGGCGTGCTCCTCGGCGCGCTTACCCTCCGCCTCCCTCTCCCCACCATCCCCCCGGCCAACCTCATGGCCGGTCTCTCCCTCCCCGTCCAGTTCCTCGTCCTGCTCCTGGTCTTCGACTTCGCGCAGTGGGCCATTCATAACCTTCTCCATCGCGTCCCCATCCTCTGGCGAATTCACAAAGTCCACCACAGCATCATCGATATGGATTGGATCGGCAACTGGCGCTTCCACGGCGTCGAAATCCTCGTCTACCGCGTTCTCCTCTATCCCCTCGCCGCCCTCTGCGGCTTCGGCGTCGAAGCCATGTTCGCCTATGGCGTCTTCAATACCGCCATCGGCCATTTCGCCCACTCCAACCTCAACGTCCGCCTGGGCCCATTGCAGTACCTCATCAACGGGCCCCAGATGCACCTCTGGCACCACACCCACCCCGACGCCGGCCCCGTAAACCAAAACTTCGCCATCAGCCTCAGCCTATGGGATTGGCTCTTCCGGACCGCCTACGTCCCCGCCGGGCAGGCCCCCACCCTCCTCGGCTTCGACGGCATCGAACGCTACCCCACCAACATCCTCACGCAAACCATCGAACCCTTCCGGCCCGATGCCCCTTAGGCGCTCACGACCTCCTGCAGCAACCCCGTCGCCACGTCATAAATGTAGCCGTGGATCGGAATGTTCCCCGGCACCAACGGATGCTCCCGGATCCGCTGCACATCGTCTTTCACGCTCTGCGTCTGCTCTTTGATCGTCAGCCACTCAATGAACTCGCCTGCCCGCGAACCCGGCCCCGTACCAACATCCTGAAACCCCTCCGCCGTTAGCGCCGCGGTCTCCAGGCTGTTCGCCAGCAACCCCCGCATCACGTCGTTCGTAAAGAACTCCATGCCGCAGTTCGTGTGGTGGATCACGAACCACTCCTGCGTTCCCAGGAGCTTGTAGGAAATCACAAGCGACCGGATCGCGTCATCGCTCGCCCGGCCCCCCGCGTTCCGGATCACATGCGCATCCCCCTCGGCCAATCCCGCAAACTTGGCCGGATCCATCCGCGCGTCCATACACGTCAACACGGCAAACCGCCGCGCCGGCGGCAACGCCAACTTCCCCTTCTCGCCAAACTCGGCCGCGTATTGCCGATTCGCTTCCAGTACCTCATTCAAAATCGTGGACATCAAACCTTCTCCTGTTAGCAATGATGCTCGGACCCTACCCACGGTATTCGTTTTCGACGGCAATCTCCAGTCCTCGAACGGGCCGAGCACCCGCTCGTCCTCCCCCGTCCGCCACTCCCCTTCACGCCACCATTACCTTCCAATCGCGATCAACTCCTTCGCCGTCCGGTGATACATCCGCCTCCCATCAAACGAAATCGAATTCTGGCTCCAGGTCTTCCCCAGCGGCCCCAGATCATTCACCGCCAAAATCGCCGCCTCGTCGAACACCTTCGCCCGCGCGTCAAACACATACGTCGTCCCCACCGAAGTGGTAAAAAACACTTTGTGGTTCAACGCCACCGGACTCCCCCAAAACGCCGGCGTCTCCCACCCGTCCATCCGGCTCCGATCCTCCGTCGCCACGTCCACCCCCTCCGCATTCTTCGCCTCCGTCCGCAGCGCCACTCCATAAATCCGCTTCCCCGTATCATCCACCGCCACCGGCAGTTCCAGATACTCCACCTTCCCCGTCTCCACGTTCACCCGGCCCACACAATACGCCGGACCCGCCCGTCCCTTCGGTGGCTTCCGATTCCGCCGGTGCCCCGTGCTCACCAGGAAGTAATGAAACCCATCCACCACAATGTTCGCGTGCCAAGCCGGCTGCACCCGGATCACCTCCCCCTCCGGCAACGGCAACGAGTCTTTCACCTCCCGCAAGTTCACCCCCGCCAACGACTCGTACCGCCCCGCCTCCCTATTCCACCGCCGATAGTCCACTCCCCGTATCAATGACTGCGTCTTCACCAACTTCCCCGTCCCCGCGTCAATCACCAAATGCGACTCCTCCGGGTTCATCCGGAACCAATACGCATACCGCACATCCCAATGCATCACATACAGCGCCTGCCAGGTCGGCGCACCCTCCGTCCCCTCATCCGCTACAAAGCGCCACAAGCTCCGGCCCGTCTTCGCCTCCGTCAAACTCAGCCCCACCGGCGCCTCCGGCACATCGTGCCACCCGCCCCGTCCATGCAGAATCGCCGCCGTCCCCTCCCTCGTCTTTCCCAGCCGAGGCGTGTTGTAAGCCGTCGTCCCGTCCGTATTCGTCCACACCACCCGTCCCGTCTTGTTCTCAATCGCCCGCAGATAGTTCCACCCCTCCTTCTCCCCCGGCTCGACGTTATAAATCAGGTCCCCACTCAACATCGGCTCAAACTGCTTATTGAACGGAAACGGCTTACCCCATGGCGTGAACTTCCGCCGCCACACCTCCCGTCCCTCCCAGTCCCAACACCCCATCTCCCCGCTCGCGTTGAAGAACCAGACATGCTTCCCGTCCGTCACCGGAGTAGGCGTTGTCGAGTCGCTATACGCATACAGCATCGGGCTCTTCTCTACCCCTTCGAGCGAAACCGACCAGAGCGTCTTCCCCGTCCGCGCATCAACCGCCAGCCCCGTAATCTTCCCGCTGAACCCCGTCTCCCCCGCCGCGAATGTCGTCAGAAAGAGCCGGCCGCCCCACACCGCAATTCCGCTCTGCCCCGCGTTCGGCAACGGTACACGCCAAGCGATGTTCTCGTTCCGCGCCACGCTCCATTGCACCGGCGGCTCCGCCCCCGCCACCTGCCACGTCCCCTCCGGCCCCCCGGCCTGCGGCCAATTTCCCCCGAGCAACAAAGCCGGCCAGATCAGCAAAATGCGGTTCATCGCATCAGCATACGAAACTCTACGAAGCCTTCTCACTCCGCCACAGCGAATACGCGAGCAACAGCCACGCCCCAATAAACGACAAGCCCCCAAACGGAGCCACCGCCCCCAGCGTCCGCACCCCGCTCACCGCCAGAAAATACAGCGCCCCCGAAAACAGCAGAATCCCCAACGTCAACAGCCAGCAGACCCGCCCCGCCGCAGCCGCTCCCAACCGCGGCAACGAGCCCACAATCAATATCCCCAAAGCATGCACGAAGTGATAGAACACGGCCTTTTCATAGACACCTAACGAGTAGGCATCCAGCCGGTCTTTCAACCCGTGCGCCCCAAACGCCCCCAGCCCCACCGCCACCGCCAAAAACGCCGCACCCACCGCACTCCAGTTCATCATCTCTCTCTGACAATACAGGAAAACACAAGCTTGGTACGCTTGGGGATGATCACCACCCGAGCCTACTCGGCCGCCAGTGCGACATCTCCCCTTGCCAGCGACGTGCTCCAGCGTCGCCAACTCACCTCCACCGACGTCCAAATCGAGATCCTCTTCTGTGGTGTCTGCCACTCCGATCTCCATCAAGCTCGCAACGAATGGTCCGAATTCATGCCCACGCAGTACCCTTGCGTCCCCGGCCATGAAATCGTCGGCCGCGTCACCGCCGTCGGCTCCGCCGTCACTCGCTTCGCCGTCGGCGACCTCGCCGCCACCGGCTGCATGGTCGATTCCTGCGGCGCCTGTTCCGCCTGCGCGGCCAGCGACGAAGTCTACTGCGAGAAGGGTTCCACCTTCACCTACAACAGCCCCGACCCCCACACCGGCGGCCACACTTTGGGCGGCTATTCGGAAGCCATCGTCGTCGATGAGCGCTTCACGTTTAAGGTCCCCGGCCATCTCGATCTCGCCGGCGTCGCCCCGCTACTCTGCGCCGGCGTCACGACGTACTCCCCCCTCCGTCACTGGAAGGTCGGCCCCGGGCAGAAGGTGGGCATCGTCGGTCTCGGCGGCCTCGGCCACATGGCCGTGAAATTCGCTAAGGCCTTCGGAGCCCATGTGGTGCTCTTCACGACGTCCCCCAGCAAGATCGAAGACGGTCTCCGCCTCGGCGCCACGGAAGTCGTCCTCAGCAAGGACCCCGCCCAAATGGCCCAGCACGCGGGCAGCTTCGACTTCATCCTCGACGCCGTCTCCGCCGAGCATGACGTCAACGCCTATCTCCAACTCCTCAAGCGCGACGCCACCCTCTGCCTCGTCGGCGTCCCGGAAAAGCCGATGGCCATCCATTCTCTCAGCGTCATCATGGGCCGCAAGAGCCTCTCCGGTTCCATCATCGGAGGCACCGCCGAAACCCAGGAGATGCTCGATTTCTGCGGCCAGCACGGCATCACCGCCGACATCGAACTCATCCCCATCCAAAAGATCAACGAAGCCTACGACCGTCTCGCCAAAAGCGATGTGAAGTATCGCTTCGTCATCGACATGGCCTCTCTCAAACAGTAGGCCCCGGCGCCGGCGGACTATCCCTGTTCCGCCGGTCCCCCTTTCTGCTTCTTTTTCCCCATCTCCACCCGCCC
>LNFE01000010.1 GCA_001464575.1 Acidobacteria bacterium Ga0077553
CGGCATGATGTACAGATTCGTGCCAGAAACTTTCTTGATGATCTCGTGCAGCTTCGCCCGTCCCAGCAGGAAGTCGGTTACCCCCGGACTCCGGTCGACCTGAAACAGCGTATGGACGATCGGCCGCCGGAAGTCAAAGTCGCCCAATAAAGTAAGGTTGCCGGCCAAATGGGACTGCGCCAAGGCCAGGTTTACCGCCGTGAACGATTTGCCCTCCGCAGGCGAAGGCGAAGTCACAACGATGGTGTGGATGGGGCTAAGGCTCTGCATGTGATTGAGCCGGGTCCGCAGACTCCGGAACTCTTCACTGGGTGCTTCGCTCGGCCGCGTGGGGTCGATCAGATGGGCATCAGCAAGGGGCCGAAAGGGGATCTCCTCGATCTTTTCGAGCAGCCCCTGGAGATTGACCGGATCGTTCGCCATGGACGTAACGTTCTGCAGGGCCTGCTGCGCGTACGCGGGAACCATCGTCGTGGCGGCCGGCGACCCCGGCGAGGGCTGAAAAGTTCCGGCGCGCTCTGCGCGGCGAAGGGCATCGTGGACTCTGCTCATGCTAGTAGTATCACCAGGATGCCGACTAGAATCGCGGTAGACCAAGCCAACATCGTCAGTCGCTTTCGGCGCTTGACCACGATATCCTCTTCAAGGAGCGGAATCGATCCAAGCACCGTCAACTGAGTGTACGCCTGCACGTCCTTCAGGTTTTTCAGCGTGGTGTCCTTCATCTCCCGAGCCCCAACCAACATCAGCCCAAGAAACAGCCCGAGTGCCGCGCCTACCCCGATAATCTGCGCCCGCTTCGGTTCCACCGGCTCGACCGGCAGCGAGGCGGCATCCAGTAGCTCCAAAGACTCGCCCTGATTCCGGCGCTCAACCTCTTGCCCCCGCTTAGCATCGCTTTGTTTGGCCAGCAACTGCTGATACTCCATTTTCGCGCTCTCATAGTCCCGGCTGAGCGTTGAGAACTCCTGATCGGCCATCGGCGTCGAGCCAATCCGATTTTGGAACTCCCGAACTTGTCCATTCAACCGCACGAGTTCGGAGGCATAATCCTGCGCCTCGTTCGTCTTGGCCTGAACGAGGGTCTCCATCTGTTTGAGAGAGATTTGCATCGCCTGCATCTCGCGAGTCATGGGCACCGAGGAGGGGACCGGTTTTGCGGGGGCGGGCTTGGCGGCTTCCGCTGCCTGCGCCTCTTCCTCCCTCTTAATCAACTGCTCGCGCTGACGTTGCAAGGCCTCCAGGTTGGTCTTCACCCGCTGCACATCGGGGTAGGTTTCCTTGTATTGTTCCCGCAGCCGGGCGAGAATCTGTTCCGCCCCCAATATCTCGCGTTCCAAAGCCACCAGCCGTTCGTTGGCAACCCGCGTCTTCACCGCTTCCCGGGCGCCTCCCGCCGTCGCCGCCGCCGCGCCTGCCGCCACTGCTTGGTTGAACTGCTCCCGCTGCAAACGCATTTGCGCTTCGAGCATCAACTTTTCCTGATTAATCCGCTGGATGGCGCTGTTAATCGCCGCAATCCGCGACTCCGTCCCCTGCAGGGCCGAGAAGTTCATGGAGCGCTCGTCGGGCAAACGCCCCGCGTTTTTGATCCGGAAAGTGGTCAACGACTGTTCAATCTGATCGAGACGCGTCTTGGCCTTCTGGACCTCTTCGGTCAGAAATTCAGTGGTATTCTGCGTCGCTCCCAACTGGGCGCGGGTGTTCTCGCTGATCAGCCGGCTTACGATTTCCTGGGTTACTTTCTGGGCCTTGTAGCGATCTTCATACCGGAAGTTCACTGGGAACGCGCCAGCCCGCGCGGCCTGGCCTTGCATCGAACTCACCATCCCAATCGAAATGTCCTTGCTCCGCATGCGGTCCACGACGTCCTCCATGGGAAGACGGCGGCGATCCCGCTCGTACAAATCGAACGTCTGAATGATGTTAATCAGGGTGCTTCTGCTCAGAACCTGCTGTGCGATGCTGTTGATCCGTTCGTTCAACATTTGGTTCAGCGCCGACTGCACATAGCGCTCCGGAACCTGGGGCGGGGTTACGCGCACAACCGCGGACGAGACATAGGTATCCGGCCACAAACACGCCACCACCGTCGCGATCACCACTCCAGCGAATAAGGGCCCCAGGATCCATGATTTGTGACGGCGAAGGACGTCTACGTAGTCCTCCAGATCCATTGGGCGACGGCTCACGTTATAAATTTCTTGCGCTTGCATTCCGGTACTCTCGCTCCTGTCTCGCGGCTCCGCCCTAAGGTACGAAAACCTGATCCCCATTTTCGATGAGGATATTCTGTTCGAGCTTCTTGCCTTTCATCACTTCGTCGTAGTTGAACTTGATCCGCTGAGTACCCCGAAGAATCACAATCTTCTTCTTGCTGGCGAACTCCCGCAAACCGCCCGCGGCGTTGAGCGCTTCCAAAACGGTTATCGGCACAATCAGCGGAAACATACCGGTGCGATTCACTTCACCGACCAAATAGTACTTCTTGCTCCCCACCCGGAGCAGCGAGACAGTCACTTCGGGCCGGTTTAACTGCTGGCTAAGCGCCTTCGTGATTTCCTCTTTCACCGAATCCAGGGTCTTGCCTTCAACCGCCATATCCCCGGTCAGCGGAAGGGTGATCTTGCCGTCGGGGCGGACGACGAACTGGCCGCTCAGTTCCGGCTCGCGCCACACTTTCAAGCCAATTACGTCTTCGGGACCCAGCTTGTACCCTTTCGGATCAACCGGCGCCGCTGCCTCCAGAGTGGCGTTTGCATTCGGCGATTTTGTCTCTTCTACCACGGGTACCGGCGGCTTCGGTGCATTTTGCGCCTGGAGTCCGACTGGTATCATCAATGTGATTACGGCAAGCGCGTTGCGCAGTACATGCTGCAAGTCCATAAGCCCTCTCTTTTCAAGCGATACCCAGGTTCTCTGGATATCTTTCGCCAGTTTGCGTTATCGATCCCTTTATTGTATACCAGCCCATTAGGACCAAGGGTTCCAGTTCTCTCCACCAAAACACCTTAGTCCGTCCGGTTAACCTTTTGCACTACAGCTGTTTAGAACCAATCTCCCATGCCCCCAGTTCAATTCCATCTCGCGAAGACCGACCCCGAAACGTACAGCATTTCCGACTTTGAAAACGATAAGAAAACGGTGTGGGACGGAGTGACCAATGCCCAAGCCGTCCAGTCGATCCGTCGGATGAATCCGGGGGACAAAGTGTTTCTGTATCACAGCATGGGCGAATCCGCCATCGTGGGACTCGCCCGTGTCGATTCGGCCCCCCGCCCCGACCCCAACAACCCGAAGTCCGCCGTCGTGGACCTCACCTTTCTCCGCCGCCTCGATCCCCCCACCACCCTCCACGACGTCAAAGCCTCCGGGCTGTTCGCCGAGTTCGCCCTGGTTCGCCAAAGCCGGCTCTCCACGATGCCCTGCCCCGAGGAGTTCGTGGACTGGGTCCGCGCCCGCTACCCGAAAATCAAGTTCTAAACGACTCCGTGCCGCCGCAACTGCGCGTAGATCTTCGCCACGGGCAGCCCGACGACATTCCAATAGCATCCTTCGATCCGATCGATGTACCGGCTGGCGCCGCCCTGGATTGCGTACGCTCCGGCTTTGTCCATCGGCTCGCCGGTGGCCACATAGGCAGCAATCTCGGTCTCGTGCATCGCCCTGAAGCGGACGACCGTTGTTTCTGCGTCGATGTACAGCTGCCCACCCACTTTCAGGCAAGTCCCAGTAATCACCTCATGCGAACGCCCGGACAGTAGCCGGAGCATCCGCGCCGCATCCGCCGCATCCGTTGGCTTGGCCAGAATCTCCCAATCGACCACCACCGTCGTATCCGCCCCTAAGACCACTTCGCCGGGCCGGCCCGCCGCCACGGCCTTACGCGTCGCCAACCGCCGCACATAGCTCTGCGCGGCCTCCCCATCCCGCACACTCTCGTCTACGTCCGCCACCCGCACCGTGAAGGGAATTCCCGCCCGTTCCAAAATCTCGCGCCTGCGCGGCGACTGGGAAGCCAAAATTAACATAAGCTGTCTCCGATGTTACACTGCCTTCATGGTTATCCGGTCTATAGTCGCGCTTTTCCTCTGTGTTTTCAGCCTCTTCCCTCAGGGCACCACTTCCCGCTTACAAGGGGTCGTGGTCGATTCCTCCGGCTCGGTGATCGCCGGCGCCACAGTAACGCTGAGTAACGAGGGCACTAACGTCGTCTTCGAGACCAAGACCACCGGCGCGGGGACCTACGTGTTTGAGTCCGTCCAATCCGGCCGCTACACCGTGATGGTCGAGAGCACCGGCTTCAAGAAGTTCACCGCGAAGGGGAATGCTGTTTCGATCGGCCAACCCACCACCGTCAACGTGACGCTCCAGGTTGGCGCGGTGACGGAAACCGTGGAAGTCAGCGGCGCTTATCAAGCCGTGCAGACCTCCACCTCCGGCAACATGGGCAACCTGCTCGAAGAGAAGATCATTAAGGATCTGCCGATCGTCGGCACCCGCGGCCGCAACCCACTCGATCTCGTCCTCATCCAGCCCGGCATCACCTCCGGGTCCAACACCGGTGGCGGCATCCACGTCCACGGCGCCCGCGACTGCGCCTGGAATTACACCCTCGACGGGATCGACACCAATGAAACCTCGGCCGGCGGCGGCAACTTCTCACCCATTTGCGCCAATCCCGACTCCCTCGCCGACAACTCCGGCGCCCAGGTCGCCATGGTCACCAAGTCCGGCACCAACGACCTGCATGGCTCCGGCTTCTGGTTCTACCGCACCCCGCGCCTCAACGCGAACGAATGGGAGAACAACCTCGATAACCTCGGCAAGCGCCAGTTCGTGCAAAACATTTTCGGCGGCTCTATTGGCGGCCCGGTCAAAAAGAATCAAACCTTTTTCTTCGCCAATGTCCAGGCTCTCCGCGCACTCGAAACGGCCCAGGTTACCCGCACGGTGTATACCCAGTCGATGCGCCAAGGAATCTATCGCTATAATCGCGGCGGCCGCAATCTCCCCGCCGGGGTCGCCGGAGGCAGCGTCGATGCCGCCGGTAACCCGCTCGTCAACATCGGCTCCTACAACATCTTCCAGAACGATCCCCAGCGCATTGGCGCCGACCGCGGCATCGCCGCCCTGATCGCCGCCACCCCCCTGCCCAACCGCTTTGATTTCGGCGACGGCCTCAACACCGCGGGCTTCACCTTTGTCGCGCCGCAAAACGAGCGCCAGCACGACGTCACCTTCAAGGTCGATCACATCTTCGACCCAGAGAACACGGTTTATCTCCGCTACTCCTTCGGCCGGCAGGACACCAACTGCGACCGCGTCAACGGCGGTTCCCCCATCTTCCCCGGCACCACCTGCCTCGTCGATACCCAACGGACCCCCAGCAACCTTGCTTTCAACTGGCGAACCAATCCCACGGCCACCATCACGAACGAGTTCGTCGTCGGGTTCAACCAGTTTGAGTTCTTCTTTAACCAGCCGCTGGCTTCGCTCACCGATCCTTCGCTCACTTCGCCGGTCGACCTCATCGCCAACTACTCGTTTGGCAACAATCGCCGCGTCCGCACCGCCCAGTTCGTCGACAACCTCTCCTGGGTCACGGGCAAACACTCGCTCAAGTTCGGCGTCAACATCCGCCTGCAACGCCAGAACGACGACCGCGGCACCGTCGGCGGCTTCAACGCCAACCCCAGCGTGAACTTCTCCACCGCACTCAACCCCGTCGACCCGCGGACCTTCGGCCTGCCTACCGACGTCAATCAGCAGTTCGATCTGGGCACGCTGCAGGGCCACACGAACTTTCTGCTTGGCCGCGTCGGCCAACGCTCCCAGGGCTTCATCTCCCAGGGAGACCGCTTCGTCGCCGGCCGCTTCGATTTCGTCACCGACTACCCCGAGTACGATCTCTACGTCCAGGACACCTACAAGCTCACCCGCAACTTTAGCCTCGATCTTGGCCTCCGCCTGGAGATGAAGCCCGCGCCCAGCAACGTCGATAATCGCATCCGCCGCCCCGACCAGCTCTTCGTCTACGGCGCAGCCCCGCAGAACTCGGCCACCTGGGTCCCCGGCCAGCTCCACGCCGACCGCATGAACAACTTCGGTCCGTCGGTCGGCTTCGCGTGGGATCCGTTTGGCACCGGCAAAACCTCGGTCCGCTCGAACTACCGCATCGCTTATGACCGCATGCCCACGTTCCTGCTCGCTTCCACCATCTTCCCCAACATGCCCGGGGAAACCTTCGGCCTGGCCGAACAGCAGTTCGGCATCAACGGCGGCCGCCTCGCCAACATGCCCGCCCTCACGTCTCCCACGGCCAATCCGCAAACTCTCGCCACGCCCGCTCCGTTCGGTGCAGCCGGCGTCACGGTCGTCGACCCGAATCTGAAGATCCCCACGACGCACCAGTGGTCGTTCTCGCTCCAACGCGAGGTCTTCCGCAACACGGTTATCGAGGCCAGCTACATCGGCCGCCGCGGCTACAACCTCTATGGAGCCTACAACGCAAACCAGTCCGACATCTTCGCCAACGGGTTCCTCGACGGCTTCAATGA
>LNFE01000011.1 GCA_001464575.1 Acidobacteria bacterium Ga0077553
GCCAGCGCGTCGAGCAGCACGTCCACCGGTTCGTCGGCCGTCCACCCGCACGGCGACACCGCCACCAGAACCCCGTCATCCCCCCCCTCCACTTCCGGCTCTTCGATTCGCAGGGGAACCGGGTACAACACCTCGGCCGCGATGCCGAAACGACGCCATAGATCGTTCGCCATCGCGCGAGAAACACACAGATGCCCATCCGCCCGGCGTCCCATCCATCCCTCGTAGGCAGCGGCGAGCTTCACAAACGCATCGTGATCACCCAGCCGCAACGCGAGCATCGAAAACCCATAGTTGTGCCAATCCACGAGCCAACGCGCACCCCCCACCCGGGCCGCCAGCCATGCCGCCATCAGCGTCGGAAAACTCGGAGGGTTCTGCACCAAAATGTGCGTCGGACGGGTCCGGATCAACTGGGTCGCCAGTTCGAGAAACACCAGCACCATCCGGACCCCCGAGCCAAGAAGGAAAACCACCCTCCCTCTCCCACTGCCCACCCGCGACAAGGCCCGCAGTCTCACCCAGCCAACGTGGGGCGGCAACTCCGGAGCCTGCCGGGACAGATCTAGGACTTCGGTCTTGAGTCCCGAGGCGGCTAGCTCAAGAACATGATGCAGAGTCCGGGGGTTGCGGCCCACTTCACCCACCACCACCACCGCGACCTTCTTCTCTACCATGAGCTAACGGAGACGTTCGCGCCGGCTCGGCGCTGAACTTAGATACAATTCAAGATTGCCACAAAATGCGAGCCCGCGGCGCATCGCGGTGGCGGGAGGATTCACCGCCGGCCACATTCTGCCCGCCCTCGAACTCCTGCGGGCCTACCGCACTGCCGCCGGCGCGGAGGGCTTCTTCATCGGCTGCCCCAATGGCATGGAAACCCGCCTGGTTGCCGAGTCCGGCGAGCGGTTAGAAACCATTCCCGGCGCCCCCATCGCCCGCCAAAGCCTCCTCTCGCAAGCGGCTGCCTTCTCTGCCTTGGCTCGCGGAGTCCTCGCGGGGCGCGCCCTCCTGCGGCGCGAGCGGACGCAGGTAGTCATCGGCTTCGGCAGTTACGCTGCCACGGGCGCCTGCTTAGCCGCCTGGTCGCTCGGCATCCCCGTCGTGCTGCACGAATCGAACGCCGCGTTTGGCAAAGCCAACCGGCTCTTGCTTCCGTTCGCCCGGCGAGTCTGCGTCGCCTTCTCGAGCCTCCTCCCGCACCGGCGCACCGTTCGCACGGGTACCCCTTGCCGGCCGGCCGCGCCCGCGGTGCTGCCCCCCGCCGGCTGCCTCCGCGTCCTGGTCATCGGCGGCTCCCAAGGCTCGCCTCATTTGAATCAGCAGGCCCCGCCACTCCTGGCGGCCGTCCATCAGAGCCGCCCCCTCGAGGTGGTTCATCTCACCGGCGACGCCAATCCCACCCCCGTCGACCGCGCTTACCGCGCCTTGGGGCTTGTCGCCCGCGTCGAGAAGTTTTCCTACACCATGCCCGCTCTCTACGCTCAAACCGATTTCGTCATCGCCTGCGCTGGCGGCGGATGCTTAGCTGAGATCGCCAACCAGGCTCTGCCCGCCCTGCTCGTACCGCTCTCCGGCGCCGCCGAGGACCATCAGGTCGACAATGCCCGGGAATTCAGCCGCCAAACCGGCTGCCTCTGGGTCCCGGAACGGGAGTGGGACGCCTCGGCCCAAGCCCGCCAAATGCTGGCGCTCCTCGACAACCCAGCCGCCCTCGCCCAAATCAAGGCGCAAACCGCCGCCTGGGCCGTGCCGGACTCCGCCCAGCGCGTAATCGCCGTCTGCGAGGAAGTACTCAAGTAAACGAAGGGTGCCCCCAACGTTCAAAGCGTCTGCGATCTCGAGAGGACTGTCCACGGCTGGAAAGCATAGGCATGCTGCCCAAGCGCTGGGAACTCCCACAGGTCGAGATCGTTAGCAAAGCCAAAGCGAAACTGCCGCACCCGCTCGTGTCGATGAATGGCTCGCCATTGAATCCGGACGAATCGGTTCCAGGTCGTGGAGCACGTCGCGACTAACCACCGTAATGCCTCCTATAAGCGACTAGGGTCGCCGACCGGAACTCATTGGTCTTCCCAGCACCGTCACTTTCTAGATCCTGCGGAATCGGGCTTGACCGGCCGTCCTTCGAAATATCTCCTGTGTTTGCAACACCAGAAGCCCAAGAGCCCCCCGAAACCCTGGACACGCCAGATATCGTGAAATCGAGAAAAGCCCCTGCGCCAAAACGGCCTAGCGGGCTTTTCCATTTTCCCCCTACAGGAGCATTCGTCATGACCCCGTCCCAAATGGAACCCGCGAACCCATATCTCGAAAACGCCTTGCGTTCCCTCGACCTGCAGTTGGAGCAGCTAGAAAAAGAGGAAGCCGAGCAGAAGTTAGCCGCCGCCGCTGCCAAACAACGCGAAATCAACCGTCAAAACGCCCGAAAATCCACCGGCCCCCGCACGGAAACCGGCAAAGCCGCCTCCAGCAAAAATCGCTTGGCCCACGGCCTCTGCTCCTCCAGCCTCCTGGTCTTCGGCGAAACCCAAGCCGAATTCGACGCACTCCACCGCGAAGTCACCACCAGCTTCGCCCCCGTCACCGCGGAGGAGACCCTCCTCGCCAGCCAACTCACCGAAGCTCTCTGGCGGCTCAATCGCGCCCGGCGCGTCGAAACCGCCACCTTTGACCGCATGATGGACCAAACCGACCGCCAACTCAGCCGCCAGGGCACCCTCGAAACCGACCAAGCCACCGGCGCCCAACTCGGAGCCTGCTTCTCTGACGAGAACCACCGGAAGACCCTAGCCAGCCTGCAACGCTACGTCACCGCCGCCGAAAGAACCTATCGCCAATCGCTCAAGGCCCTGCAGGACGCGATCAAACGCCGCCAGCCCCAGGCCGTCATCGAAGTGCCCAAGGTCGTCGCCGCCGGTCAGATCATCTACCCCGAAGGCGAACCAACCATCCAGCCAGCTTCGAC
>LNFE01000012.1 GCA_001464575.1 Acidobacteria bacterium Ga0077553
TCCAAATCGACCAGCTTTGGCGCGCCCACACCGTCCGCCGCGTTCAGGCCTATCTCGATAACCCCGCCGCCCGCATCCTCGACCTCTGCTGCGGCACCGGCGATCTCCTCCTCGCCCTCGAAAAGCGCCGCCGCGGCCCCGTCCTCGGCAGCGACTTCTGCCATCCCATGCTCACGGCCTCTCAGTCGAAGCGCGCCCGCTCCCCGCTCTTTGAAGCCGACGCCCTCTGCCTCCCCCTCGCCGACGCCTCGCTCGACCTCATCACCTGCGCCTTCGGCTTCCGCAACTTCGCCAACTATCGCAAGGGCATCGCCGAGCTCCACCGCGTCCTCCGCCCCGGCGGCGCCGCCGCCATTCTCGAATTCTCGACTCCCCCCAACGCCGCCTTCCGCGCCATTTATAACTTCTATAGCCTCCAGATTCTCCCCCGCATCGGCGCCCTCCTCAGCGGCCGCCGCGACGCCTATACCTACCTGCCCGAATCCGTCCGCAAGTTCCCCGGCGCCGAAGCCCTCGCCGCCGATTTCCGCTCCGCCGGCTTCGCCGACGTCACCTTCGATCGCCTGACGTTCGGCATCGTCGCCCTCCACATCGCACGCAAATCATGAACCCCGTCCTCGCGATTCTCAACATCTTCCTCGACCCCGCCGCCTCCGTCCGCTACCAGCGCGCCCAGGGCAAGCTCGCCTGGCTCCCGCCCCTCCTCCTCGCCGCCGCCGTCTCCATCACGATCTCTTACCTCCTCCGCCCCCTGCTCGAAGGAGCCATGTACAACGACAGCCTCGAACAGATGGCCGAACAAAAGGCCCGCGAATCCATGGAAGCCATGCGCGGCATCCTCACCTTCTCCATGGTCATGACCCCCGTCATGCTCGCCGCCATGCTCGCCATCAGCGGCGCCCTCGTCCTCGCCTTCGGCACCATCCTCGGCGCCCGCATGATGTTCCCCGAGGTCTTCACCCTCCTCGCCCACTGCTCGCTCATCCCCCTGCTCGCTCAAGTGGCCCAGGCCATCGTCGTCAAAACGCGCGGCAGCCTCAACTCGATGAAGGAAATGCAACCCGCCTTCGGCCTCGATCTCCTCCTCGGCGACGACGCCCCGCGACTTCTCCAGGGCCTGCTCAACTACTTCTCGTTCTTCACCCTCTGGTACATCGTCATCCTCGGCCTCGGCTTCGCCGCGCTCGCCGGCGTCAGCAAAGCCAAGGGCTTCGCCATGACGGCCCCCGTCTGGATCCTCGGTCTCCTCTTCGCGCTAGCCGGCTCCCTCGTCCGCTAGCGGGTCGGTCTTGTACTTCGGTTTCCGCTTGTCCTTCGGTTCAATCGTCTGCGTGCCCTTCACAATCCCAATCACATTGCGGGCCACGCGCCGGACAGTTTTGCCGCTGTCGGGCGGCTTGGGTTTCTTACGGGTTGCCATATGGTTATAATAGAGGCGTAAATTCCAAAGGAGGCCATATGAGAGGATTTGGCTGGCAAGAACTATTGGTCATCCTGGCTATTGCTGCTTTGCTGTTCGGCGGGAAGAAGATTCCCGAAGTCGCAAAGGGTCTCGGCGAGGGTATCAAGAACTTCAAAAACGCTCTCAAGAGCGAAGACAAAACCCCGGAACAGGCCGAAGAAAAGAAGCAGGCGTAAGGCTTCCTCTGGTCGCCCGCAAGTTGGGCGGAACGGAATCGGTAAGAAAAGAACCCCCGCTGGCCATCACCAGCGGGGGTTTTCAAGTTTTGGAATTGGAGAAAACGAACGCGAACAGCCTAGCTCGCGGCCTTAACCTTCTTCGGCGGGACGATCGCGTCTTTCACCGCTTTCGCCACCCGGAACTTCACGACCTTCTTGGCCGGAATCTTGATCGTCGCGCCCGTGGCAGGGTTGCGGCCCGTGCGCGCCTTCCGCTCCTGGCGGACCAGGCGGCCGAGGCCCGGAAGCACGGCCACGCCGTTCTTCTTGGTCTCCTTGATCGCGATCTCGGCATACAGCGTCAGGAATGCCTTCGCCTGCTTCTTATTGACCCCTTCCACTCCCTCGACGAGGGCAGCGACGAGTTGCGTCTGCGTCATACGTGTTACGACAGCCATAGTGCTCCTTTTCTGATTCTCCCGGAGAATCGGAACCAGCCTAAAACGTTTCAATCATTTTCATGATGAAATGTTCTACTCGATCCCTTTGCAGTTGCAATCATAAGGCAGATTTTGTTCCCATGTAAAGGGAAAACCGCTACAACATGGCCGATTTCGCAGGTTTTTTACGCACCACCCCCCTGAAGCCCCTATTTTTCGGGCTCTTGGCCGCTCTCCTGCTCTCCGGAGCCCCGCAGGACGGGCTTCCGCGCGTGGTCTTCTCGACGCCTCTCGGCGACATCACGGTGGAAGTCGATACCCGTTCCGCCCCCGTCACCGCCGCCAACTTTCTCCGTTACGTCGACGCCGGCCACTACAACTATGGCCGGTTCAACCGCACCGTCCGCCCGGACAACCAGCCGAAGGACGCTGTCCCCATCGAACTGGTCCAGGCCGTGGCGCGGGTGGACAAGGCTTTCCCGCCCATCCCGCTAGAACGGACGTCCGTTACCGGCCTCCACCACGTGGATGGCGCCCTCTCCATGGCCCGTCTGAAGCCCGATTCGGCCACCTCACACTTCTTCATCTGCCTGGGCAACCAGCCCGAACTCGATTTTGGAGGCCGCAACCCGGACGGAGAAGGGTTTGCCGTCTTTGGCCGAGTGATCTCCGGCCTCGACATCGCCCGCCGCATCCAGCAATCCCCGGCCGTAGGCCAAGCCCTGAAGCCCCCCATCCCCATCACCAAAGCCCGCCGCCTGCCCCCAAACGGCGCTACCGCCCCCAGAGCGTCATCAGCAGCCGCCCGCGCAACCACAGCCCAGGGCCACTCCCCAAATCCACCGGCAAAGTAGTCGTGGACACCAACCCAACGGTTCCCAATTCTCCGTCGCCACCGTCCCCCTCTCCGCACAACCACAGCCAACCCACCGCCCCGGGCCACTCCCCTAATCCACCGGCAACGTAATCGTAAACACCGCCCCC
>LNFE01000013.1 GCA_001464575.1 Acidobacteria bacterium Ga0077553
ATGACGCAGCCGGCGGCGGCGACTTGGCCTTCGGAGAGAATCTGGCGGCGCCATTTGCCTTCTTCCTCGTGATAGAGATAGACGCCGCGCTTGCCCTGGCGGAAGCCGGCGAGGAGTTCGTCGCGGCCGTCGCCGTCGAAGTCGGCGGTGAGGATGGTGTGGCCGTCGGTGAGGGTGTCGTCGATGACCTGGCGCTGCCACGTCTTGTCCTTTTGGCGGTAGAGGGCGACCTGGTGGCCGTGCCAGGGTTCGATGGCGGCGAGGAGGCGCTCCCTGCCCAGGTGGCCGACGGCGACGTCGGAGCTGCCGGACTTGGGCCAGGGGGCGGGGTCGCCGGGCGTGATTTGCTGGCGGGTCCAATTGCCGTCACGCTGGGCGAGGTTGACCCAGATGCCGCGGAAGCTGGCGGTGAGGACGAGGCCGTGGACGACGCCTTCGTCGTCGGCGGAGATCTGGCGGCGTTCGAAGCCGGTGGGTTGGTAGGCGACGAGGGGGTGTGGTCGCGGTACTCGGGGGCGACGGCGGAGGCGCCGGTGAGGGGGGAGTTGATGAAAAGGCCGTTGGCGCTGCGGATGCGGTGGCTGGTGGTGAGGCGGTCGATTTCGCGCATGGTCCAGGATTTACCGTTGTACTGGAGGAAGCTGACGGCGCCGGCGGAGCGGGCGGCTTCGTTCTCGAAGAGATGGGCGAGGAGGAGTTCGGGGGTGCCGTCGTGGTCGACGTCCATAGGCCAGACGTTGATCATGCGTTTGACGCCGCTGATGACGACGTGGCGCTTCCAGGTGGGATTTTCGTACCAGACGAGTTCCGACATGCCGCTGCCGAGGGCGAGGAGGTCCGGGCGGCCGTCTTTGTTCATGTCGACGGCGAGGACCTGGTAGCCGCCGGCGAGATCGGTGGCGATGGTTTGCGGCGTGAAGTGGAGAGCGACCGCGGCGAACAGAGCGAACAGGGCCATCTAGATACAATGAAGGTTTATGTCCATTCTGACAACTGTGGTCGGCAGCTATCCGACCCCTCAATGGCTCTTCAACAACACGTCGCGGGGCGCGCTGCGCGACGCGATTATGGTGGTGCTGAAGACGCAGGAACTGGCCGGCATTGACGTCGTCGCCGACGGCGAGTTGAACCGGTTTGACCCGAGCCATCCCGAGACGAACGGGATGATTGACTACTTCATCAGCCGGATGTCGGGGATCCGGACGAAGTTCTCGGTGACCGATATCAAGGAGTTCCGGGCGGATACGCAGTTGACGTACCGGACGGACCCGGCGGGGATTGTGTACGACGAGGTGGGCGAGGGCCTGCTGAATCTGCAGCGGGACTATGACTTTACGAAGACGTTGACGACGTCGAAGATCAAGTTCACGTGCACGGGTCCGCATATGCTGACGAAGGTGTTGACGGACCGGCACTACAAGAAGCGCGATGAGCTGTGCCTGGCGATTGCGAAGGTGTTGCGGGCGCAGATGGAGATGATTGACGCCGAGATTATCCAGATCGATGAGGCGAATATCAGTGGCCATCCGGAGGACCGGGAGTGGGCGCTGGTGGCGATGAACGAGGTGCTCGACGGGATTAAGGGCGACCGGGGCGTGCACATCTGCTTTGGGAATTATGGCGGGCAGAGCGTGCAGAAGGGCTTTTGGAAGGACCTGATGCCGTTTTTGAATGGCATGCACGCGAACCACTACATTCTGGAGTTTGCGCGGCGCGGGTACGATGAGCTTGAGCATTTCAAGGAGCTGGACCCGAAGATTGGATTGGGCTTGAGCGTGATTGACATCAAGGACACGCAGATTGAATCGCCGGAGTTGATTGCCCGGCGGATTGAGCATGCGGCGAAGATTCTGGGGCCGGAGCGGATTCCGTATGTGCATCCGGATTGTGGCTTCTGGATGTTGCAGCGGAGCGTGGCGGACGGCAAGATGAAGGCGCTGGTGGCCGGGCGCAATTTGTACGAGGGACGGTAAGAGCGATGAAGATGCTTTGGTTATTGTTGCTGGCGGTGGGTGCGGGGGCGCAGGAGCCGAAGCATTTGCGGAATATTCAGCAGTTGACCAACGGGGGCCAGAACGCGGAAGCGTACTGGGCCCCGGATGGGAAGAAGCTGGTGTTTCAATCGACGCGGGAGAAGCTGGAGTGCGACCAGATTTTCACGATGAACGCCGATGGGAGCGAGCAGAAGATGGTGTCGACGGGGAAGGGGCGGACGACGTGCGCTTACTTTCTGAAGGATAACAAGCATATTGTTTACGGGTCGACGCATGATGCGGGGCCGGGGTGTCCGCCGCCGCCGGACCGTTCGAAGGGTTACTTGTGGGGGGTGTTTCCGGGATATGAGCTGTTTGTGGCGGACTTGAACGGGAAGATTGTG
>LNFE01000014.1 GCA_001464575.1 Acidobacteria bacterium Ga0077553
ATCATCCGGCGACGCCGGAGGGGATGGCGCGGTATGACGCATTGCTCAAGGAGAACCTAACGGCGCCGATGAAGATGGAGCTATGGGTGAGCGATGCGGACGGGGGGAACGCGAAGCAGATTACGAAGAATAACTGCGCGAACTTTGCGCCGACGTTTACGCCGGATGGGAAGAAGATTGTGTTCAGCTCAAATCAGCACAAGTGCGATGGCCGGGATTTTGAGCTGTACATGGTGAATCTGGACGGGAGCGGGCAGGAGCAGATTACGAACTTTGGTGGGTTTAGCTCGTTTCCCGAGTTTTCGCCGGATGGGAAGCGGCTGGTGTTTTCGAGTTCGTGGAAGACGACCAGCCGGTTTGAGTTCAATATCTTTGTGGGCGAGTGGGTGAATTAGCTACTCGGGTCGCCAGCAAAGGGAGAAGAACTTCACGGTGATGTTGGTTTTCTTGGGGGCGACGACGGTCGTCTCCAAGGGTTCGTTCAGCGCATCGTACTTCATCTGCATGGTGGTGATTTCCTCCTGCAGTTGCTGTTCGAGGTCGGCCTTTTGCTGCTCGGCGGCCTGCAGGTTTTCTTCGGCGCGGGCGACGTCGCTGGACTCTTTGCTGGCGCGGCCCACGGAGCGAGCGGCGGTGCCGACGGCGCCGACTGTCGACTTGTTGAAGCCGCGGCCGAGAAAGGCGCCTAGGATGCCGGATGCAATGGAGAGGCCGGTTTGCACCTTGGCCGCGGAGGCTTGCTCGGCCTCGCGCTGAATCACCTGCTGGGCCTTGCGGATGCGCTCTTCGAGCATCATCAGCTTCGGGGTGTACTTCTGGCGGAGGGCGGTGACGGCCTGGTCGCGGGCGGCGTGGGCCGTGTCGTTCAAACGGATACGGAAGTCGCGCTCGGATTCGCCGGGGTTCGAGACGAGGCCGAGGTTCTTGCTGCGGTAGAGTTCGAGCTTCTGGCTCGCAAAAAGATAGTTGGCGAAGTCCTTGCTCCAGGCGGGGTAAGATTTCGCCTTCGAGGCCGGGGCGGGGAGGTCTTCGTACGTCGCCTGCGCGTGGGGCTCGGCTTCGAGGTCACCTGGTTCGAGGTCGGCGGCTTCGGCGCGCTGCCAATCGACGGGGACGGGGCCGGCGAGGAGAGGCGTGAGGAAGGTCACGTCCTGGGAGAAGTCGATCTTGGTCTTGGTGTCGGTGTAGCGAATGGTGGCGGCGCCCATCAGGACTGGGTGATACGCCGCGGGGCCTTGGCCGCGGTAGGGCAGGAAGTGCTGCTCGACGTCGGGCGGGAGGACCGGCCGGGGGCTCGCAGCCGGAGCGGCGAAGACGGGGGGCGGCGGGGGCGCGGCGGCGCTGGCGGCCGCGGCGGGCTTGGCTTGGGTGAGGGTCTTGATTTGGGACTTGGTCAACGGCCCGGCGAGATAGGACATGCACCAGCGGGTTTCGAAAACCTCAAGGCCACCGCGATGGACGTTGGACATGAGGAAGATGCGGGACTTGAGGCTCGATAGAAGCTGGTCGAGCGCGGCTGGGTTGATGGGCGAGCCGGACTGGCTGGCGGCGCCCTGGAGCCCGTCGACGAGGCGCTGCTTGTCGCGCTCAGTCTGCAGGCGGCCGATGAGCCAGGTGCCGCAGTTGGCGAGGCCTTTGTAGTCGAGGTCGACGGGGTTTTGCGTGGCGAGGACGACGCCGACGCCGAAGGCGCGGGCCTGTTTGAGGAGGGTGAGGAGCGGGAGCTTCGAGGGTGGGTTGGCCGTGGGCGGGAAGTAGCCGAAGATCTCGTCCATGTAGACGAGGGCGCGGAGCGTGGTGGTGCCGGACTGGGTGCGCATCCAACTGACGACCTGGTTTAGCAACAGGGCGACGAAGAACATGCGCTCGGCGTCGGAGAGGTGGGCGATGGACATGATGGCCATGCGCGGCTTACCGGCAGGCGTATAGAGAAGGCTCGAGATATCGAGGGGGACGCCTTCCATCCAGGCTTCAAAGCCGGGGGAGGCGAGGAGGTTATTGAGGGAGATGGCGAGATCGAAGCGCTCCTTGGCGGGGAAGAACGATTCGAGTTCGAGGACGCCGATGCGGGTGATGGGCGGCTTCTGAATCTGCTGGATGAGGGTGGCGATGTCGAGGTCGCTGCCGTTGCTCCAGGAGGTTTCGATGAGCTTGGAGATTAGGATGTGTTCGCGGCTTTGGATGGGGTCGCCGGTGAAGTTGAGGAGGGAAAGGAGCGCCGTGGCGGTGGACTGGATGCGTTCGCGGAGGGCTTCGCGATCGTCGAGGATGGCGGCGGAGGGGACGGAGAAGGAGCGGAGGACGGAGATGGGGACGCCGGCGTTCGAACCGGGGGTGTAGATGGTGAAGTCGGCGGCGTCGCGCATCTTCTGAATGCGGTTGCCGTCCTGGCCCCACTGGCCGAGGCCTTCCTTCCATTTGGCGGCGGTGTCGGCGGCGAACTGTTCTTTCGAGACGCCTTTCTGGCGGGCGGTGTCTTCGTTGACCCAGGGGAGGAAGTCGGCGGGGGCGAGGTTAGGGAAGGTGAGGAGGAGGTTAGCGAGGTCGCCCTTGGGATCGATGATGAGGGCGGGGATGCCGTCGATAGCGGCTTCTTCGAGGAGCCCGAGGCAGAGGCCGGTTTTGCCGGAGCCGGTCATGCCGACGCACACGGCGTGGGTGACGAGGTCCTTTGCGTCAAGCAGCAGAGGGCCCTGTTCTGTCTTGCCTAAGTAGAAGGCGCCGAGCTTTTCAAAATCGAACATAGACTCGTAGTTTACAATCGGACGAATGACGCTGCGCTGGTTCAGTTGGGTTTTCCTGGTGGGGCCGCTGTTCGGGCAGGCGGCGGGGAGCGAGTTGCTCGCAGCGAAGACGATGGCGCGGTTGGCCGTTTTCGATGCTGGGCTCGACGGGACGCTGGGCGTGGCCGTGATCGGCCTAAAGACTGGAGCGCGGCTTTGCTACCACTGCGATACGTGGTTTCCGACGGCGTCGACCATTAAGGTGCCGGTGCTCGTGGAGGTGGTGCGGCTGATCCGGGCGGGGAAGTTGAGTTACGAGCAACGGCTGCCGGTGAGCCAGAGCGAAGTGGTGCCGTCGAGCGCGGCGTATGAAAAGGCCGTGGCGGAGGCGGGTTCGCTGTCGGTGCGGGAGCTGATTACGATCATGATCCAAAACTCGGACAACGCCGCGACGAACAAGCTGATCGATCTGGCGGGCGGGTTTGCGGCGGTGAATACGCGGATGGACGAGATGAATCTGCCGGGGATCCGGCTGCGGCGGAAGATGATTGACCTGGCAGCGGCGAAGGCAGACCGGGAGAATATTGCGACGCCGATGGACATGGTGCGGTTGGCGGAAATGCTATATAGCGGCAAGGTGTTGGATGCCGGGTCGTCGCGGGAGATTTTGGAGTTCATGGGGTTAGTCAAGGGCGACGTGCGGAAGGCAGTCGTGCCGGTGGGGACGGCGACGAAGACGGGGGCGCTGAACCGGCCGTTCGCGATTGCGGTGTTCGGGGCGTATTTAGGCGGGGAGAGCCCGGTGCCGGGTGCGACGAAGATCGTGTTTGACCATTTTCGAAAGCTCGACCGCGCGAACGCGGCCGGGCGATTTTTGGAGTAATTCTTATGGAACTGAAAGGCAAGCGAGTGGCGATGTTAGTGGACCAGCTTTACCAGGAGATGGAGGTTTGGTATCCGCTGTACCGGTTACAGGAAGCCGGCGTCGAAGTGGTGACGGTGGGCGCCGAGGCGGGGAAGCCCTACGGGAGCAAGCTGGGTTATCCGTGCGTGGCGCAGCTTTCCTACAACGAGGTGAGCGCGGATGATTTCGACGGGGTGATTGCGCCGGGCGGGTTTGCGCCGGATCATAT
>LNFE01000015.1 GCA_001464575.1 Acidobacteria bacterium Ga0077553
CAGGCCACCCACGATTGGATCCTTTCGATCGACGCCGACGAAGCCCTTTCCGAACTGCTCGAAGCCGAAATCTGGCAACTGAAAAAGGGCGGTCCCGCTCACCACGCCTACACCATGCCGCGGCTGGCTCAGTACCTCGGCAAGTGGATTCTTCACTCGGGTTGGTACCCGGACCGCAAGGTGCGCCTCTACAACCGCCGCCACGCCACCTGGACCGGCGACTTCGTCCACGAATCTCTCACCGTCGACGGGCCCATCGGCAGCCTGGACGCCACCCTGCTTCACTTTACCTGCGATTCCCTCAGCGAACACCTCCGCACGCTGGACCGCTACACAACTCTCGCCGCCGAACAAATCGTCGAGCAAAAAAAGCCCATTACCTTCTACCACCTCTTCTTCAAGCCCTGGTGGGAGTTCTTCCGTACCTACTTCCTAAAACGCGGCTTCCTCGATGGCGTCGAGGGTCTGGCCATCGCCTGGCTGGGCGCCATCTATCAGTTTCTCAAGTACGCCAAAGCCCGCTACATGCAGCCCGGGCGCGATTGAACACCGGTGATAGACTGTCGGTGTCGTATGTACACCCGTCGAACATTCACTACCTCCCTTCTGGCTGCCGGCGCCTTCGCCGCCAAGCCGGCCGGCGTCATCATGGGCGCCCAGACCTACTCCCTCCGCGATCGAGACGCCGATAAAGCGATCCTCGCCCTCAAGGAGTTGCAGATCAACACGGTCGAGATGTGGTCCGGCCACGCCGAACCTTTCTCGGGCAAAGTGGACCGCGAAGAGGTCCGCAAATGGCGGCTCTCCGTTCCGCTCTCCCACTTCACCGATATCCGCAAGAAGTTCAACGATAACGGGATTACGATTCACGCGTACAACTACTCGTTCCGCGAAGACTTTACCGACCCCGAAATGGCGCGGGGCTTCGAGTTTGCCGACGCCCTCGGCGCCAAAATCATCACCGCCTCCTCCAACGTCACCACGGCCAAGCGCGTCGACCCGTTTGCCAAAAAGGCGAAGATCCGCGTCGGCATGCACAATCACTCCCGCATTGTGGCCAATGAGTTCGCCACCCCGGAGAACTTCCTCGATGCCATGAACGGCATGAGCAAGTACATCTGCATCAACCTCGACATCGGCCACTTCACGGCCGCCAATTTCGATCCGGTTGACTTTCTCAGTAAGTGGCACAAGCGCATTGTGACGCTGCATATCAAGGACCGCCGCAAGAACCAGGGCCCCAACGTCGTCTTCGGCGAAGGCGATACCCCGATCAAGGCGACCCTGCAGTGGTTGAAGCAAAACAAGTCGTCGATTCCGGCAAATATCGAGTATGAATACCGTGGAACCGATACGGTAGCCGAAATGCGGCGCTGCATTGAGTACATGCGCAAGGTTGTGGCGTAGGCCTTCGCCGTCGTAAGTACTACAAAAACAGGGTGAAAACAGGGCCAAAAGGCCCCGTTCTCACCCTGTTGGGCCCTGGGTACCAGTACCGCGCCCACCTTAGTTCTCTAAACCAGTACCTTGGTTTGCCACCCCGGAAAAACCCTGAGATGAATTCAGTTTTGAACTAGGTATTCCTGCTGATTTGTGCCCCCCCCCCCCAATGTTAACTTACTAACAGCAACTGACAAATATAAACAAGTTGCAGGGAGAGGAAAACACTACTATGAATCGCATCAAGAATTTTATCCTGAAAGTTCAGATCCTGAAGGACACCAAGGGCCAGGACCTTATCGAATACGCGTTGATGGCTGGCTTCGTGGCCGTTGCCGCCGGCGCCATCATGCCCGGCGTCTCCACCTCGATCAGCACGATCTTCTCGAAGGTCGCCTCCTCGATGTCGCAGGCCGCCAACCAGGGCAGCTAACCCGCAACCTACTCACGCAACCCCAGCCAACGGCCGATGGAGTCCCTTCATCGGCCGTTGGCTTTTTCGTTCTCAGGGCTCCGCGTGAATGCTCTAGGGTGAGTTTACCCTGCCGATTCAGCCCTAGTACCGATTTCACAGTACCGGTACTAAAGTCATAATCGAGTCATCCCAACCTCCTCAGGAGAAACGATTTATGAACACCCTTTACCTCTTCGCCACCCGCCTTCTGCGTGATCGCAAAGGTCAGGACCTGATCGAATACGCCCTCATGGCCGGCTTCGTGGCCGTCGCCGCCGGCGCGATTATGCCTGGCGTAGCCACTTCCATCAGCACGATTTTCTCGAAGGTCGCATCCTCCATGGGTGAAGCCGCCAACCAGGGCAGCTAATCGCCGTCAGCACTCCCCCGCAACGGCCGGACGCTTCCCTCGTCCGGCCGTTACGCGTTACTGCCCCTCTTTCAACCGGAACAGCTCCACCCCATTCCAACTGCCCATCCGCTCCCAAGCCTGATCCGCTCTCAACTCCTTTAAAAGCCGATTATGCATCTCCACCTGCATGTCCCGGCTGAAATCACTGTCCCGCAACAAAAACCACTTCACACCCTGTTTCCGGGCATAACCAGCCGCATCCCGGAACGCGGCGTGCCGCGCTTCCCAATCGTCCCGGTACCACGGCAAGGTCGGTGCAACCAACCCCAAACTCGGCCGCCCAGTAGCGAGATAGAGTAACGTATCGTCCTCCGTCAGCACCGCCTCATGGCCGCCCCGCAACTCCGCGAAGACCGGCCCCAATCGGCGTAACTCCCGCCGGTGCCCCTCCATGAACTCCGGCAGCAGCTCGGTCAAGACCTTGACCTGCCCTGTCACCGCCACCCCCGCCAGCAACACCCCAATCGCCGATACGACCCACGCCGCCCGGCGCTGCCCCGCATCCGCTCCGCGCCGTAACTCCGCCACCCGCCCCCCCAATCGACCAAACTCCGCCGTCCAGCCCACGAGCAGCAATGGCAACATCGGGAACACGAACCGCTCATTTGGGGGGAAGTGCCACACCACCAACTGTCCCGCGTAGAACAACCCAAACCACGCATACCCCCGTACCGTCTCGTTCCCCGCCCGCACAACTCGCCACAGCCCGCTCAGCGCCGCCACCGCCATCACCTGCGCCAGAATCTTCTCCCCCAGCCCCCCGTCAACCTTTGGCATGATGTACGCGCCCAATCCCTGCATTAATCCGTCCAGATTCTTCCACAGAAATAGGTGCGCCTCGCCCAGACGGAAATTCAACAAATGAAAGCCAAGGTAGTTCGTGTAGTAGAGCGTTGCGATATCATCACCGGGCGGCGTATTCCACCGCGACCACGCCATCCAACCCACCACGGCCGGCAGCATCGCCGCTGCAAATATCGCCGCCCCGCGGCGGTCGCGCCGCCACAGCAGCCATAGGATCCCGGCGCCAAGGCCCCCGCCCACCCCGGCTTCCCCCGGTCGAGCAGTAGCCAAGCCCCGAGCGCCAGGGCCGTAAACGATACCTCGGTGAGCATGGTGATGCTAAACAGCACGACGTACGGGTTCACCATCACGAGCGCCGTCAAGCCATCCCGCCAAACTCCCGTAATTCCGGCTCGCCCGAGCCACACCCACAGGAGCGCTGTCAGCGCCGGCAGCCACACGACGCACAACGCCATGGCCCACCGGAGATTTCCCGGAAACTCGCCCCCCAACCACCACGCCGCCGCCAGCCAGGCCGGGAACCCAGGTGGATACTTCGTCTGTGCCGGCTGCCCGGGCAAACTGAGGATTTTGTATCCCTGCCCGGTGGCCAGCGATTGGGCGCCAATAAAGTACAGTCCGTCGTCCTGATACTCGGTCGCGTGGGGCATGTCCCCCCACGCGGCCAAGATCAATACCCAAACAACACCCACCAGGATTGCCAATCCGCTCCGGACTAGCATGCGCCTAGTGCCGCGCCGCCACTAACTCCTCGGCCGCAAACAATGACGTCAGGAAATTGCCCTGCGGGTCAAGTTCAATTGTCTCGGGACCACTGATGACTTCGAGCATCGGGTTCTTGGCAATCTCGGGCAGCAGGTTCTCGCTCAATGCGATCGGGGTTAGCTCCATCGTGTTTTTGATCCACCCCAGAGTAACCGCGCTCTCATCCAACTTACCCACCGTCGGCCAAAGCGTCCGCAAACACTCATAGTCGCTGCCGAAGTGAATCGGCGTCCGGATCGCCCCGGGCGTGGATGCCGTCAAGGAGTTAATCCGCGTTGGCGTCCAATCCACTTTGGCCAGTAACCGGTCGTGGACGATATCGGCCATGCCCAAACCCACCGCGTTGCCATAGCTCTTGCTGGACAGGTCGCGCAAATAAACCCGTTCAAAGCGAGGTCCCGGCCATGGATTCGCTTCCCCGTTCACGCTCCGGTTCACGACTTTGGTGTCCATTCCGGCCCCGGAAATCGTCTTTCCGATCTCGTCGAGCATTAGGATATCGAGGTCGAACGGCACCCTCGCCATCCAGCTCTTAACCAGCGCGAGTAACTCCTCTTCGCGCTTTTCCATCGTCTCTACCGGCACCGCTTCCACATGCGCCGTATGATGATAGGCGTCTTCGAGAATCGCCAATCCGCCGAGAATCTTGCCGGACGCCAGCACCTGCCGGCCCACGCTCCGGATCACGTGCGCCAACCCTAACTTGTAAGCGTAAGTATGATACCGTTGGGCTCCGGCGAACTTACCAAGGCCGATCGCCATCATTTTGAACAGGCCACTTTCAATCTCGCCCGCGAAATCGGTGTGCCATTTCACCCGGCCGACTAACATAACGCCATCGGCGTCATGCGCCTCTTTATCGAGGAATGCCTCGATCCCGTTGGCGTCACGCCCGAGCGAGACGACCTCCAGTTGGCTGATTACTGGGCAGCCCATCGTGGCCTCGGTGATCTTATAGTTCGCCAGCACATGCGCCTGGCCTTCGGCGGTCGCCGCGCCGTGGCTGCCCATGGCCGGGAAGATAAACGGATGGCAGCCCGCTTCCTGCCAATAGGTCACAACGGCTTTGGCGATCACATCAATGTTCGTGATGCCTCGGCTCCCGACCCCGATCGCCACCTTGGCTCCCGGCTTCACCCGCCCGGCCAAGCCAGCAGTCCGCAACGCTTCGGCCACCGAGCCCGGCACGTCGGTGAGCGCGCGATCAGGAAAATTCTGTTTTACCCGCACAATTCGGGGCAGTTGAAAGGTAGTCTCCGGCATCACGCGCAGTATATCAATTCAACGTCAATTTGCGAAGATCTGGCCGGGCCCCGGTCCGGCCGCCTGCTTTAGCCAAACAGCTTCTCCACCACATCTTCTGGCTTGCAAAGCACCCCGACGTAAAACTTACCGAACTTGGCATACACGGCGCTGACCTCGTCGAAACGCATCTCGTAGATCAGCTTTTTGAACACCACCGGGTCTTCGGCGAACAGGTCCACGCCCCACTCCCAATCGTCGAGGCCAATCGATCCCGTGATGATCTGCTTCACGGTGCCCGCGTACCGCCGCCCGACGAGCCCATGCTCATGCATCATCCGCGCCCGTTCCTCAATCGGCACGGTGTACCAGTTCTTGGCTTCCCCGCGCAGCCGGTCCATCGGATAGAAGCAAACGTATAGAGACTCGGGAATCCGGGGATACAGGCGGGGCGCCATCGCCTCGGCCTGCCGGTCGAGCGTCTCCTGAATGGCAGCCTGCCACGCCTCGGAATTGCGCTCGAGGCCCTTTTCCTCGAGGGCCCGGAACGTCTTCACCGACGATTCGTAAAGTCCCAGTTCGACCACCGAGGTGTAGTCAGCCACCGGCGTCAGGTAGCCCGCCAAAGGGCTGCGCAAAAAATCCCGTTGCGCCTCCTGCAAGGCGGCAAGCGACTCGCGGAAAAAGATGATCATCAGGTCGCCTTTGCCGACCAGGGCGTACGCCGCCGTTTGGCCGGTTTCCAGGCTTTGTGCGTAACGCAGATCGGCAGCAAACTCCCGCAGCATATCGCGACGGCTCAGGTTGTCGAGCCCGTTCCAACGGGACCGATTGAGCCGGTACATCAGATGCAGGACCCAGGCGCCTTCGATCGTTAACGGAACGGCGGGCAGAGTCGCTGGGTGGGAATTCGGAGTTTGTTCAGACATGGGTCTACTCTCTCTACTTTAAACTGTCGATCTCTCCAGTATTGCGGATGGTGCGTCGGCGCCTAAGGTCTTTTCCTTATGCAGAAAGTACCGCCGTCGGTCGAAAGACCCTGTAGGACATCGTGTAATGAAATTTCTAGCCGGTTCGCGCCTCATCCTCCTGGCCTTCCTGACCGCCCTCGTCGCCGCAAGCGGCTGGTCGCAGACCGCCTCTCAGGTTCGGATCTTCGCGGATCCCCCGGATGCTTATTTTCTCGTCGATGGTATTCGCTACCGCGGGTCACAGTCTTTTGTTTGGACCACCGGCAGCAAGCACACGCTCGAAGCCGACGTTTTAATTCAAACCGGCACGCTCGATACCCGATTTACCTTCAGCAGTTGGGAGGACGACCGCGGATTAATTGCCACTTCTGGCGCCGTACAGACCGTGACGGCCAATCCTGCCCTCTCGTTTTTCAAGGTGACCTACACGCGGGAATTCCGGTTGCAGTTCATCGTCTTCTCCGCTCCCGGTGTTGCCAACGGAGTTGGTTGCGGAGATCCCGGCGCCGGGGCCACGTTGTTCCCAGGTCAGCTGTACGTCAACCAGACCTGCTACCAGAGCTCGTTTTCGAGCTACCACCCGTTAGGAGATGTCATCAATTTGGGCGCGGTCCCGAATCCTGGATTCGTTTTCACCGGCTGGCTCGTGAACGGGAACCCTCCCGGTGATGCCTTCCTTCGCACCTATACGGTTCGCGGTCCGGCCGTCATCGCCCCGCAGTTTGCCCCGGCCAAGCGGGTGCTCTTCTACACCGATCCCGAGGAGCTCCAGGTCTCCATCGACCAGTCGCCGTTCAATACGGTGACTCGCCTCGAAGATACTGGCAGGACCAATCCCGGTATGCGGGAACTCGCCGTCGGGTCTCGCCACGTTTTGGGAGCGCCGAGCCCCCAGCAGGACCGTCAGGGCCGCTATTGGGTATTCGATTCGTTTGATATTCCTCTTGGCCCCGGCAGTGTCTACGAGGTGAGCGGCGCGAACGTCATGCAGACGATCACCGCCAAGTTCGTCCGTGCTGCCACCGTGTCCTTCCTCACGCAGCCGGCCGGCCTGCGCCTCTCCGTAAACGGCCGCGAGAACTGGCCCTCGTATAATTTCGTCTGGGCCGTAGGCAGCGCCAATACGGTCACCGCTCCGGCCATCACCACCGACAGCCGCGGCAGGAAGTACCGATTTCTGAACTGGTCCAACGGCGGCGCGGCCACCCAGGACATCACCACCCCGGCCGATACCGCCACCGGCGGCCTTCGCCTCATCGCCAACTATGAGCTGATGCCCCGGGTGATCATCTCGACGAATCAACCCGCCGCCCAGTTGCTGGTGAACGGCCAAACCTGCGCGATGCCCTGTACCCTTGATGGCGCCAGCGGTTCCACCTTCTCCCTCGATGCTTCTCCGGCTATCGAATTCGGGGCCGACTCCCGCGCCCAATTTTCCGGCTGGTCCGACGCTGCCGATCGTACCCGCACCCTGACCTTCTCTGGAGACGAACGCCGCATCACCTTGAACTACCAGATTTCGAATGCGCTCCGCGCCGTGTCCGATCCCGCCGATGGCGTGGACTTCGCCTTCGATCCGCCCTCGGCAGATGGATTCTATCCCTCGAACGCCAACGTGCGCGTCACCGCGACCGCCCGCCAAGGCTTCCGCTTCCGGCGTTGGGCGGGCGACCTTGAAGGAACCTCGAACGTTGGGTTCGTTTCGCTAGGTACCCCCCGGCTCGTCCGGGCGCTTCTCGACAAGATCCCGTCGGTCCCCACGGCCGGAATCCGCAACGCCGCCGGAGAGACACCCGAGGCGGTTGTCGCTCCCGGCAGCATCATCTCGGTTTTTGGCAGCCTGCTGGCGCCGGACTACGCGGCCGCACCCGCCGGTCCGCTCGCGCAGACGCTGGCTGGAACGGTAGTCCAATGGAACAACCGTCTCCTACCGCTTCTGTTTGTATCCCCGGGGCAAATCAACGCCCAGGTCCCCTCGGATCTGGCGGAGGGAGAACAGACCCTGGGGGTTCGAACGGGCAATCAACCCGCCATTCAAGGCAAGGTGCAAGTCGTCCGGAACGCCCCTGGCCTCTTCGGGTTCAGCCTCGAGGATAAGTTTTACCTCGCCGCCATGCATGAAGATGGAAGCGTCATCTCACCGGACAATCCAGCCCGTCGCGGGGAGACGATCACCATACTAGGAACCGGATTCGGACCCTATCAGCGCCCAATTCTCGATGGCTTCCCCGCTCCCGCCGCTCCACCGAATCCACTGGTGGACCCCGTGACCATCCGCTTGGGCGAACTCCCGTTGACCCCGGCCAGCGCCATCGCCAGCCCTGGGCAAGTTGGCGTGGTCGCGCTCAAACTCGTCATTCCGGAGGACCTCGCTCCGGCCAGCGAACTTCCGGTCACGGCCGTCGTCAACGGACGTAGCTCGAACACCACCCTTTTGCCACTACGCTAAACCAACATGAAAACGCTCCTGCCGCTACTCCGAATTCTGCCGCTGCTCGCGCTGCCGCTCGTCGCCGCCCCGGAACTCGAAACCCATGCGGAGCCATCGGCTTGGCGCTTCGCGCATCCTGACGCGCAAATTTTGGCCGGAGCGGATTTATTCCGGATGGGGCAATCCCCGCTCGGAGAAAAGCTTCGGCAACGTTTCCTCGCTGCCATGGGACCGGAGCTGTCCCGCCACGTCCAGCGGTTGCTCGTCTCCACGGCCTTTTCCCCCGACGGCAGCGCGGACTCGATCCTCATTCTGTCAGGACCGCTCAACGCCGCTCGCATTAAGCAGATGGCCGCCCAGGGACAGGCGCCAATCAAGAATTACAAAGGGGTGGAAGTCATTCTGCCGCCGAGCGGTTCCCCGGAGGAAACGCACTTCGCCATCGTGGATTCCCAAACGGCCCTCCTCGGCACCCGCCTGGGTGTAGCCGGGGCCATCGACCGCAGTCAGCGAACCCCACGCCCCCATGGCGAAACGAACCCATTGTTCTCCCGAGCCCTCGAACTCGGCAGCGAAGCCGAAGTCTGGGTCCTTACCGATGAACTGCCTTCGGGTTTCGGTCCTGCTTCCTGGGACGCAAAAGCGGGCCTTGAACTTGTATTGACCGTGAAGCAAGATGCCGGACTTGCCATTGGCGTTGCCCTGCCTGATCCCTCTCAGGTGGAAGCCGCGCTGCAACCTGTCGAGGCCGACCGTTTCGCCAAGCCGCCCGCGCGATACGTGCTTGGTGCCTGGCTGCCCAAACTCGCTTCCCTCCGTCAAACCAGTGGCTTCGTTTTGTCAGGTCAATTGAGTGAACCGGCCACTCTCGAAGAGTTCCCCAATCTCGCGGCCTCCCTTGGGCTGCCCATTAAGCCGGCCACCCCCCAACCGAAGCTGGAGCTTACGACCGTAAGCCCCAAGCCGGCGCCACCCGTCGAACCACCCCCGCTCCGCGTCCGTATCGAAGGGCTCGATAACGGTCCGCTCGAAATTCCGTATCAAACCAAAAAGTAGTCCGCCGTTGTTATACACTCTTCGGTCATGCCCCCATCCCGGCTCCTGGCCGAAGTCGCCGCCGAATTTTTCGGCACCATGATCATCCTCCTGTTTGGAGCCGGCGTAGTCGCCTCCGTGGTTTTGTTCAGTACCGGTTCACCTGGAGAGGTGGTCAACGGGGGCGTCACCAATATCAACCTCGCCTGGGGCTTGGCCGTTATGCTCGGCGTTTTTGTGTCGGCCAAAATCAGTGGAGCCCATCTGAATCCCGCGGTCACCCTGGCCCTGGCTGTCTTCCGTGGTTTCCCCTGGTCGAAACTGTTTCCCTATGTGCTGGCCCAACTCGCCGGCGCCTTCGCGGGGGCCGCGCTGGTCTTCCTCAATTACCGCGAGGCCTTTCAAAAGTTCGACCCCGGCCTTGAGAAGACCGCTGGCATCTTCGCCACCTTTCCCGCCTTCCCCGCCGCCCCAATGGCTGGCCTCTTCGATCAGATCCTTGGCACAGCACTTCTCCTGTTCTTGATTCTGGCTATCAACGACGAAAAAGGCGCTCCGCCTCCCGCCTATCTCGCCCCGGTGCTAGTGGGACTCATCGTCGTCGCCATTGGCATGTCGTTTGGCGCCCTGCACGGCTATGCCATTAATCCCGCCCGCGACCTCGGCCCCCGCCTTTTCACCGTCCTGGCCGGCTTCCGCAACAACGGGCTCACCGACAGCACCGGCGTCTTCTGGGTTCCTATTGTCGGCCCTCTCCTCGGCGGTCTTCTTGGCGCCGCTGCTTATGACTTTGGAATCCGCCGCTTCCTCCCCTGACCTGCTAGCCTGAAGGGAGAAGTACATGTTTATCTCCGTCCGCGAGCTCGACCTCGCTCCCGTAAAATTCCGCGAGTCCGTTGCTCCCGGCGTTATCGAGTGGACCCCCAACGCCACCCAGACCGGTCCTCTAGCCGCCGAAGGCGAAGCGACCCTCGATGAGATGACCCAGGAAATCCGCTTCGCCGGTCACCTCACGGTCCCCCTCCACCTCGAGTGCGACCGTTGCCTGGCCCCGATCGACATCGCTGTCGATACCGATTTCGAACTCGTCTACGAACCCCTCCCTGAAGCCGTGCCGGGCCAGGAACTCGAGCTTCACGCGGGAGACATCGACCTCGGATTCTACGAAGGCGATGGTATGGAGCTCAATGACGTGCTCCGGGAACAAGTGCTGCTAGAGTTCCCCTCCCGCGCCCTCTGCTCTGCCGAATGCAAGGGCCTTTGCCCGGTCTGCGGCGTCAATCGCAATGAACAGACCTGCTCCTGCACCACGACCATCC
>LNFE01000016.1 GCA_001464575.1 Acidobacteria bacterium Ga0077553
GGGAACGCGAACGATGGATTCCGCCTTCGGATCGTAGGCCGGGCCAATGTCGTCAACGGTGTACTCCGTGTTGGCCTGGTAGCCGTTCTCCCAGTTCATGATCTGGCGGGTTTTGCCGAAGAAGGCCGCCTGGCCGAAGAACTCGTCGCGCTTCTTAGAGGTGAGGAAGAGGTTCACCTTTTCGAGGTGATTGGCGCCATCGTGGCAGGAGATGCAGGCGAGATTGAGGCCGAGGAATACCTTCGAATAGGTGACGGTGAACTCGTCGACCGTGTCGGGCTGATTGACGAGATCGTGGGCGTCCGGCGCTTCGGGATCATCCTTGGCTTTGACGAAATCACGCGCATAGTACATGCCGGCCGGCACGGAGAAGCTCGACTTCCCTGCCCCGGTGAGCAGGTCGGTGACCATGTCCGTATAGGGACGGTCGAGGGTGAGCCATTCGCGCAGCCAATAGTGGAACAGGTTGAGTCCGCTGCCCATGCGGCCGCCGGCGCGGAAGAGGTCTTCGAAGTAGTAGGTCCACTTGTCGATAAAGGCGTCGGAGTTGGTGAGCTGATCCACCAGCTTCGACCGCTTTTGGGGATCGCGGCTCGCCAGGAATTTTTCAAGGTCGGCCGGCGGTGGGATGCGCCCGGTCGAGTCGAGCCACGCGCGGCGGGCGAACTCTTCATCGGTGGCGAGGGCTGCGTGGGGGATACCGTCTTTCTGCATCCGGCCGAAGACGTGATGGTCGATGAAGTTAACGCGGGCAATGGGAACGCGGAGCCCGGCTTTCGGCCGCGCCACCTGATCGGTGAGCGCGGCGGCGGCCTTTGCCTTCTGCGCCGGCGGCTGATAAAGCGGCGCGTGCGCCTGTTCCAACTCGGGCGTCTGGGCCGTCAGCAGGACGGGAAGGAAAAGGAGTAGCCGCTTCATTTCGCCTTCTTGAAGATTTGCACGCGTTTGCCGTTGACCTCGGCGACATAGAGATTGCCTCGTTTGTCGACCGACATCAAATGAGGCAGTTTCAGAAGATCCGAATCGCCCCACTCTTTTACAATTTTGCCATCACCGAGCGTGAAGTGAAATATTTTATTCACATCGCCTTCCGAGACCAGCAGTTCCTGGTTCACCACCAGTAGACCGAACGGGTTGCCGAAGCCTTTCCATTCGGCCACGAAATCGCCGGCAGGCGAAAAGACCTGCACCCGATTGTTGCCGCGGTCGGCCACGTACACCCGGTTTTGCTTGTCGATAGCCAAGCCGTGGGCGGTCGCGAACTCGCCAACGCCTTTCCCTTTTTTCCCGAATTGGCTGAGGAATTTGCCGGAAGCGTCGAGATGAACGATGCGGCCATTGCCGGAATCGGCGACATAAAGATCACCGTTCGAGGCAAAGACCACATCGTCGGGCGCCCGAAAATGGGTTTGGTCGGGCCCCGGTACGCCCACTTCCCCCAACGTCAGCAGAAGCTTACCGTCGGGGGAAAACTGGCGGAGAACGTGGTTGCCGTTGTCGGTGGTCCAGATGTTGCCAGACCGGTCGACGCGGAGACCGTGCGCTACCTTGAACAATCCTTCGCCCCAGCCTTTCTGGTACTGGCCTTTTGAATTGAACTTCACGAGACCCGGTTCGCCGCGATGGAGAACGTAGATGTTGCCTTTCGCATCTACCTCGACGGCGGACATGGGGCCCAGCTTCACCTCCGGAGGGATGGTGAGGAAGCCGCTGGAGAGATACGGGGCTCCAGCGGCGGCAAACAGAAGGGTGAAAAGGGGTAGCATTTTTTAGAACAGGAGCTTCAAGCCGAATTGAATGTTCCGCGCATCGCGCGCCGTCGTGATCGTACCAAACGTACCGCTTTGGTTACGACCATTCGGACCCGCTGAGAAGCCACCATTCGGCAGTCCCAGATTGACGGAGTTCATGAAGTTGAAAGCTTCGGCGCGGAACTGAAGATTGAACCGCTCGGTGAGCTTCGTGTTTTTGATCAGGCTGAGGTCCCAGTTAAACGTTCCAGGGCCACGCACGTCCGGGAGAACCCGGCCGATGTTGCCAAAGGTAAAGTTAGGCGGATTGACAAAGGCCTGGGTGTCGAACCAGCGGAAAGACGTCGGATCGTCGATCTTTGCCGAAACGCCGGTCGAGTTCGGCCGGGTCGCGCGGAAGTTGTTCGCGCCGGTGACAAGCACGGGCAGGCCGGTCTGCATGATGCCGATGGTGTTCACCTGCCAGCCGCCGATGACCCGCTTAACGAAGCCGGAGCCGGACTTGCCAAAGGGAAGCTCGTAGAGCAGGCTCATCACGGCGCGTTGCGAAACGTCCGTCGGGTCGACGCTGCGTTCGAGACGGCGGTTGAACTTCGAGTCCTGGTAGCCGAGAACGTTGGTCTGTTCGACGGCGCCGAAGTCGACCGGAGAGTTCATACCTTCCGAGATCAGCTTGCCACCGGTGAAGTTAAACATGACGCTGAGCCCCTGCGACATGCGCTTTTCCACGCTCACGATAACCATGTGCGAGTTGAAGTTGCCCATGCGCGCGCCACGGACCGTGATGCCCTGGTAGTGCGGATACGGCAGAAGCGACTGTTCGCGGGAGATGGTGGCGCCGCCGAGAGCTCCGGGGACGAGACCGCGATTCGGGTTCGGCACCTGCGTCTGCAAGTCGAGACCGAGGCTGAGATTCCGCGGATCGAGCTGGTTCAGATTCCATCCACCGGTGGTAAAGTGGCTGCCCAGATTGCCGGTATAGGTGAGATCCACCATCCAGCGGCCGGGAAGCTGATGCTGCAGCGAAGCCGTGAACTGTTGCGACATGGGCGTAGTGCCCATCGACTCGTCCAGGCTCACGCCTTGGCCGAGGAAGGCCGCTGCGCCGAGAGCGCGGCCGGCCGGCTGCAGGAGCGGCGAGGGGAAGCCGTTGCGCAACTGAAAGGCGGCTTCATTGGGATTGGCCGAGGGGTAGCTCGTCGAAGTATTGGCGAACCCTTGCACGCTGCCATAGTTCTGGCGCCAGAACTGAGACGGGTAGTAGATGCCGTAGCCGGTGCGGAAGACCGTTTTACCGCCGCCAAACATGTCCCACGCCAAACCAATGCGAGGGCCGACGTCGTTGAAGTCGCCTTGGCGGAAGGTGCGGCTATCGGCGCTGGCGAAGATGGTGCCGCCCATCAAGCCATTCGGCAGACGGAGGCTCGGATCGAAATTGGTGATGCCGTTATTGGCCTCGACGGGCTGCGTCTGGTAGTCCCAGCGAAGGCCGAGGTTCATCGTGAGGCGGCGGGAGAGCTTCCAATCGTCCTGTAAGAAGATGGAGTAGGTGACGCCGCGCTGGGACTCGCCGAGGTGTGTCGTGCCGCTGGCGCTGCCCACGGCACCGAGCAGGAAGGTGCCATAAGCGGAGCCCGTGCCGGCGGGGGAGATCGGATTCCCGGTCAGGCCGACCGGGAAGTTGAAGCTGCCCGAGGGCGAAGACCGCTGCAGATTGTTGCCCTGTAGGGTACGGAAGTCAAAACCGATCTTGATGGTGTGGGCGCCGGCGATCTTGGTGATCATGTCGAAGAACTGCGTGTTGACGCTGGCGCGCAGACCGGCCGTTCCGGTGTTGAAACCCGGGAGCCCGTTCGAGATGCCCGGGAAGGTGTCGGCCGGAACCGACGAAGGCAAGCCCAGCTTGGAAGGCCAATCGCCGCCGAAGCTGCGCACGATGAAGGGGAAATAGCCGCGAGTGATGCCGACGCGGAGTTCGTTCAGGAGGCTCGGCGTGAAGGTATGGGTGTCCGAGAGGACGAAGTTCTTGTTGTTCAGAGCGTCATCCCGCTTGGCGACGACCGGATTGGGATAGATGTTCGTGCCGTTGTCGGTCTCGTGGAGGAAGTAGGAGTAGCGCGCGAACAGGGAGTTCTTGTCCGAAAAGCGGTGATCCATCTTGATCGTGTACTGCCGCATGTTCCGCGCCTCGTTGGCGATGTTGCCGAAGTTGTTGGCGTTGGTAAAGCGATCGGTCGGCGTGCGGTTGGGCAGGGGATAGAACTCGTTGATCCGGACCGCTACCGGATCCAACCGGTTCGTGGGAATGCGGTTGCCAGGGAAGGCGTCGCGAACGAAACCGGCGCCGTTGGGGTTCGGGCGAGTGGTTGCCGGATCAAAGATTGGGATCAGTGCGCCAGAAGTGTTGAAGAGGTCCGTGAAATCGCCGGTGCGTTGGAGCGGAGTGGGCATAGTGCCGATCTGCGGCGTGCCACGGCGGAAGTTGTACTGCTCCCAGTTGCCGAAGAAGAACGTGCGGTCCTTGATCACCGGGCCGCCGATGGCGACTCCGTACTGGTTGTAGCGGAAAGGCGGGTTCGACGCTGCAAACGTGTTGCGCGCATCCAGCTTGTTGTTCCGCAGGAACTCGTACGCCGAGCCATGAAACTGGTTGGTGCCGGACTTGGTCACCATGTTGATGACGCCGCCGCCGGTGAACCCGAACTCGGCCGACATGGTGCCGGACTGCACCTTGAACTCCTCCACCGCGTCGACGGCCGGGGAGATGGCCACTTCGCCGATATAGGACTGGATATTGTTGCCGCCATCGAGCGACTGGGCGTTCATCGCATTCGGACCGCCGTTAATAGAGATGGAGCTGAGTTGGATGCCGCGATCGCCGAAGCCCGAGTTTGTGGGTCCCGCGTTGGACTTCACGCTCGGCGTGAGCAGCGTTAGCGCCAGGGCGTTGCGGCCATTGAGCGGGAGTTCGACAACCCGGCGGTTCTCCACTACCTTGCCGACGGTGGCCGAACCGGTATCGACGAGCGCCGCTTCGCCTCGCACTTCAATCGTCTCCGTCGTGCCGCCCACGTCGAGCCGGAAGTTAATTTCCGAGCGCTGGTCCACCTGGAGGTTGAGGCCGCTGCGGACCGCCCGCTTGAATCCTTGCTTCTCCACCGCAATCGAGTAGTTGCCGATGGTGAGTAGCGGAGCGGAAAAGAGTCCGTCGCCGCTGGTTTCGACAACGGTCGACTGGTTGGTGTCGACGGCCGTGATGGTCACTTTCGCGCCGGGGATGGAGGCGCCGGAGGAATCCGTAACGAGGCCGAAGAAGCTGGCGCGGCTTTGTTGCGCGACGGCAGGCAGAGAGGCCAGACAGGTGGCCAGAAGAATGGATAGGGTACGTGACATAGGAACTCCCACTGGGGTGCGGCTATTATTTCACATTTCAGATTCATTGCAAGCCCCCCTCCGTGGTAGCTTCGGCCATTCGTTCTACACTGAGGTCATATGCGGTGGTTCCTCTCTGTACTGTTCCTGGCTTCCGCGTTTGGCGCCAACGTGAAGCTGTATTTGGCGGATGGCACCTGGCATTGGGTCCGGGAGTACCAGGTGCTGGCGGACCGCATTCGCTACTACTCGGTGGAGCGAAGCGACTGGGAGGAGATTCCCCTGTCGCTGGCCGACCTGAAGCGAACCCAGGCCGATGTTGCTTCCCGTAGTGAGGCCGACACCGCGGAGAAAAAGGCCGAGGCGGAAGAGGCGCAGGCGGAGCGGGAGATGCGACGGGAGATCCGGTCTGTGCCGGCCGAGCCCGGCGTCTACCTGCTGGGGGAAGGCGCCAAGATGACGCCGTTGGCGCAGGCGGAGCTGAAGGTGGTCAATGACAAACGCCGGTCGATCTTGAAAGCGATTGCGCCAGTTCCCTTTTTGATGGGCAAGAGCACGTTGGAGATCGATGGACCAGCCGGCAAAACGATGCTCTCACAAGAGCGGCCGGAGTTCTATATGCGGCTTTCGGACGCGGAACGATTCGGATTGGTGAAGCTTTGGCCCGGTACGAACAAGAAGATACCCAGCCGGATCGTCGAGAAGTGGGAGATCGTGCCGGTGGTGAAAGAGGTGGTCACCGAGCGGCAGGAAGTGGAGATTTTCCGGAAGCAGGTGGGCGACGACCTCTACAAAGTTTGGCCGATGGAGACGCTGCCTCCGGGCGAATACGCCTGGATTCAATTCACCGAAGGCAGAGCAAACACTCAGGCCTGGGATTTCGCAATTGTCCGCGGGAAGTAGCCGAGTCCGTTCATGAGCCGGGCGTCGGCATAGATTCTGTGTAACTCAACGGCGGCCCGATGGCTCTTTCCATCAGGTCTTCTGAGGGCCATTCCGGCTCCGGTCTATCGTTTTCCCGGCCTGCGTCCGATAGTTTAATCAGGAAGGCCGATTCTTGCGTCAACGGCGATAAGTTGTTGGCAAGAAACGAGTTTCAGTGTACTATGAGGAAGTTAAGGGTAAAGAGCACACGTGCAAAAAGATAAATCACAAATAGAAATGAGAGGAGGATCCTCAAGTATGATTCGCTCGATTCTCGCCACGCTTTCCCTTCTTGCTTTCTTGGCATCGTCCCTGCTGGCGCAGGGATTGAACACCAACGCAACGAAGGATGATTGGGAAGAGATCAATTTCGAAACGGGCTCGGCCGTTCTCGTGGATGGTTATCCGAGTTTGCTTCGGCTGGCCGAGCTGCTGGCCAAAAACGATGGCTACCGGGTGAAAGTGGAAGGTCACGGTGACCCCAACACCCCGGCGCGCGCCGCCGAAAAGCTGGGTATGGCGCGGGCCAACATGGTGAAGCAGTTCCTCGAGAAGTATGGGGCACGTCCGTCCCAGATCTCGGTCGCCACTGCCGGCAACACCTCGCCGAAGGTGGGCAACGCAACGAAGGAAGGCCGATTCATGAATCGGCGGGTGAATCTCAACGTCACCGACCCGCAGGGACGGAACGTATCGGCGGCTGGTGTCGGCGATGCGATCCGCAACCTGAATGCCGCCACGGGCGGTCCGGCCGGCATGGCCGATCCGAAGTGCTGTGATGAGATTCTGAAGCGGCTGGATAAGTTGGATGACATTCTGGCGCTCTTGCGCGGGATGAAGGCCGACCATGACAGCTTGAAGCAGGAAGTGGCCGCGCTGAAGGCGGATTCGAGTAAAGCGAGCCAGCAGGTGGCCGCTGCCGCAGCTGCGGCGCCGACGCGGGAAGAGATGGCCGCCGCCGTTAGCAAGGCAACCGATGACGCGATGTCGAAGGTGGCCAATAAAAAGCTGTCTCTGCTCGGTATCAACGCCGGCGCCGACAACGAAGGCCGCCTGACCTTCACTGGGAAGGGTCGCTTCTTTAATCCCTTCAACAACAATTTTGCACTGCAGTCCGAAGGCGAATACATGTACTTCCGGGATCGCCAGGAAGGCCAGTTCGACCTTGGTTTAGTGAATCGCTACAAGAGCGTGCAGATGGGCTTGTTCTCCAGCTTTAAGCACGTGAACATTCGCGAGTTCCAGAGCGGGGGCACTCTCGGCCAAGCCGCCGCGACGGTTGACTATGTGTTCAGCCGGGGCCGCTTGGGCATCTTCGGCACGAAGGGCTTCCTGAACAATGCAGTCGTGAATCGCGCCGCGGTTGGCAATAACGTGATTCTCGAAAACTACCTGCGCATTGTTGATCAGGTGGGTGGATCGGGCTCCGTTGCTCTGTGGCGCGACGCCTATTTCGAGGGGAACCTGGGCTACCTGCGGACCTACAACGGTTCGAAGCCCGGCCTCACGGCTCGGTTGGTTCAACCGCTGAACTCGCACATCGCGCTTTCGTTTGACGCCTTCCGCGTTGGTGTTCTCTTCGGTGGCAGCTGGCTGCGTCCGAAGGATTACGGCTCAGCGACGGGCCCGGTGCCGGTGGACATTCCGCGCGTTCGGTATGAGCTGCTCTCCCGCCGGGTGCGGACGGGCAACGACGCCCCGATTGCCGACGCTGGCCCCGATCAGATCGGTGCGACCGCCGGTACGATTCAGTTGGATGGATCGGCCTCTTACGATCCCGATGGCGACCCGATCACCTACGAGTGGCGTCAGATCGCTGGTCCGGCCGTCACGTTGGCTGGCGCGGCCACCGCGCGGGCTTCGTTCACAGCGGCGGAAAATCAGAGCTACGCGTTCCGTTTGACCGTGAAGGACGATCGCAACGCCATGGGTACGGCTCGCGTCACCGTGACCACCCGGGCCCCGCAGCAAGTTCGGATTCTCCGTTATCAGGCCAATCCTCCGGCGATCACAGCCGGCCAGACCGCCAACTTGTTGTGGCTCGTCGAAAACGCCGACTCTGTCGAAATCGCCGGCATCGGCCGGGTTGATCCCCGGCAGGGCACGACTCAGGTGAATCCGACGCAGACGACCAGCTACCGGCTGACCGCAAAGAACGCCACCAGCGAAGTGACCGAGACCGTGACGGTCACCGTCACCCAGCCGGCCGTTCGGATTATCACCTTCAACGCCACTCCGACGACCATAACCCCCGGCGAATCCTCGACCTTGGCTTGGCAGACGGAGAATGCAGAAACCGTGACAATTAGCGGCGTTTCGGGGGGCCTCGGCGTCAACGGGACCACCGTGGTCACCCCGGGTGCAACAACGACGTATACGATCACGGCAACGGGCCGGGGTGGATCGACGGCGACGGCGACGGCAACCGTCCAGGTCAGCGCGACTCCGCCGGTTGGCGGCGGTCTTCCCAGAATCATCCGGTTTACTCCTTCGCCGATGGATCTGGTGGCGGGCAGCAGTTCCACACTGAGCTGGTTAGTGGAGAACGCAGACCAAGTCGCAATCTCCACCTTGGGTACCGTGGGCCTGACCGGACAGGCACCCGTTTCCCCCAACTCGAATACGCTCTACACGCTCACGGCCACCAACGCCTTTGGCAGTGTGAGTTCAACGGTTGGAATCAACGTGCGGCCGGCTCCTCCGGTTCCCCCGGCGGCTCCGACCATCACCTGCGCGGTGAGCCCGACGGCCCTGACAACCCCCGGCGAGCCGGTGACCCTCAGCTTCACTACTCAGAACGCGCGGCTTGTCACGTTCAACGGACTGGGTACATCGAGCCCGATCGTAGTCCGCCCCACGGCGACGACGACATATACGCTCATTGCTTACGGTGCGAACGACCTAACGACTCAGTGTCAAGCGACAGTGACCGTGAACGTCCCGACCATCGTGCGCCCGAATCCGGATCCTGGTCCGAACGTGGACTCGATCTATCGCCTTTTGACCATCAGCGGCGCGGCCTCGACAGACCCCGAAGGTTTGCCGTTGACCTACCGTTGGCGCGCCCTGGAGCGTTCGGCTGCGGTTCTCGACCCGAACTCTGCCGTTACGCGGGTTCAGTTGGGTGAGCAGTTCGGGCCTTATGTCTTCGAACTCACGGTCACGAATTCGAAGGGTATCAGCGCTTCGAAGACGGTAACGGTCAACTTCATTAAGACAACCGTTCGCTAACCGAGAAGCAAACCAACGAAACGGCC
>LNFE01000017.1 GCA_001464575.1 Acidobacteria bacterium Ga0077553
GGGCCGGGGCTCGACGCCCCGGCACGCCGCGGGCGGGGGTGGGGTTTCCAGTTATGGCGGCTAGGCTTGGACAACTCTTCCCCTGACTCGGTTAACTGGTCCAACTGTTCCTTCACGCTCTGAGCCACTTGAGCAAAGGCCGTCTCGATTTCATCGGCGTTGGCGACGGCTCTAGAGGCACTGGCTGGAACACGGATGCCCTCTTCGAGGGGCCAGGCCAGGATCAGGTCGTGTGAGGCGACGGTTCTTATGGCGAACTGGATTTCGAAGGTGCGTCCGTTCACGGAGTGGAAGATCGTTTCCATCCGCCCCCCGCATGCGGGGCGGGAAAGGATTGTATCGGGACGCCGCGGGCGGTGAGTTCGGCTAGCAGTTGGCGGACGGGTTCGGCAGGTGGGCCTTCTACGATGACGGCCCATTGCAGGTCTTCGCGGAACTCCTTCGTTGAGACTTGCCAGGGGCCGTAGGGGTCGGTGGCGCGGACTCCGGAGCCGATCTCGATCATCGTCCAGCGACGGGCGAGGTGGCGGGCTTCGTCCGGGGTCGGGCAGGGACCGCGGACTATGAAATGGTTGTCCGCGATAACCAGGATGCCGAGACTCATCGCCGCAAACGACGCTCGAGGTAGTCGACGAACTTCGCCGTCGGGTCGAAGCCGACTACGTTCACCGCGTCCGTGACGAAATTCGACAGCGCATTGATGTCGTAGTAGGCGATCTGGCCGGTGCGGTCGTCGACCAGGAACTCGATGCCGCCGACGTCGAGTTGGGCTGCCTTTGCCAAGGCCAAGGCTCCGGCGATCGCTTCCGGCGACGGGTCCTCGCGCTCAATGCGGAGCTTCTTCTTGCCAGGGGTGTCGACGGGACAGGCGGCGATCTCGTCCGGCACCTGGCAGATGTCGGCGGGGCAGAGGTTAAAGCTCGTCAGGTCGGGCCAGATGCGGATGGCGTAGAGGAACTCGCCGTCGAGGATCTCGACCCGCACGATGGACTGGCCGCGGGCGGGCAGGAACTCCTGGAGGAGGGCGGTGCCGTCGACGCCGAAGTCAAAGGTCGCGGCGGCGAGTTGGTCGAAGGAGTCGAAGCGGACGATGCCGGCGCCGCTGCCGCCGACGTTGGGCTTGAAGACGATGGGAAACGTGAGGGTGCGGGCGGCTTCAAGGACGCGGCTGGCATGGTTGACGACGATGGCTTTGGGGTAGCCGACGCCGCAGCGTCGGAAGAGGTCGAGCTGCCAGGCTTTCGAGATTTCGACGGCGTAGGCGGGGCTGCCATTGACGACGGGAATGTTGTTCTCTTCGAGGTGGCGGAGATAGTCGCGAACGAGGAAGATGCCGTTGCCGTGGCCCCGGCGGTGGGAGGAGGGTCTCATGCGGTTGACGACGAGTTCGAGGTTGGGCGGGGCGGTGGGGTCGTAGAGGAGCGCGTCGGCGGGGAGCTTGGTGAAGGGGAGGTTGCGGCGGTTGAGCTCGTTGAAAAGCAGCTCGAACCATTCGGGGTGTTCGTAGAGGATGCCGATTTGCATGTGCTTCTATTGTCGCTAGACTGAGGGGGGATGGAGAAGGTGGTGCAGAAATTTCGGAGCTTTGCCGAGGCGGACGCGGCGGAGCTGGCGCGGCGGCGGGCGATGAGTCCGCAGGAGCGGATGGCGGCGGGTGGGGTGGTGCCGCGGTTGGCGAAGGTAGCTCGGGTGGTGAAGCTCAGCGAGAGTTAGAGACTTGCTCAGTGGGGAAGCGGAAGCGAGAAAAGACAGACCACGTCACTGTCCGGGCGTTCGGCGGCGGTCGAGGGCGATGGGATTGGTTCGACGTCTGCGATCATGCCCTGGATGTGGAGGGCGAGGGCCTCGACCGCGAGAGACTGGGCCTCTTCGAGTGTTTCGCCGGCCGTGACGCAGCCGGGAAAGTCGGGGAAGCTGACTCCATAGTCGGAAGTGGGCTCTTTGTGCACATGGGCGAGGTAATGCATGGCAACGGAAGCTATCGGCGACCTTCGGCGATCAGGTCTCCGATGGTTTCACCAGGCGGTAGCACAATCACGTTATTCCGCGCTAAGTCACGGAGCCGAGCGATGGCTTCTTCGGCCTTCTTGGGATCAAACTCGGGGCTCATCTCGACAGGGACATCCATTTCTTGAAGTTACGCTGCCGGGGCGGACGGCGCAACCTGGGTGCGGATGCGGGCCATGATGAGTTCGGCGGCGTTGGGGGCGGCTTGGATCTCTGCGGGTTCGATCGGGGGGCCGAAGCGGACCACCAAGCGGTCCGTCTCGTGCATGCCGCAGGGGACGACGGGGAGGCCTAGGTTTGCCAGTGTTACGAAAAGGCGCTCGACGCCCGGCAGCGGGGGCGCCATTTGGAAGGCCGTCCCGGCTACTCCTTCGGGGAAGATGCCCAAAGGCCTGTCGAGGAACTTCGCGTCCTTCAGCAGCGTCCGGTAACTGCGGGCCGTCAACGCTGGGTTCGTTCCGGCAAACGAGACCGGGTAACAGTGCAACGCGTGCGCCACGCGCGGCAGCAGCCAGTCGCCGGGGGAGGGGATCTGCCACGGGCCTAGCCGGATGGGCGGCCAGTTCGCCGTCACCACCCAGCGGATGGGCGGGTCCGGCAGATTGTAGTGGCGCTGGAGGGCGACCGTGATCACGCTGCACGGATGCAGAATCCACAAGCCGGGCCGCTGGTAATGATTGGGCGCGAGGATGAAGGCCGGGCTCTCGGGGAGGTTTTCGAGCCCTTCGATCTGCGGGTCCGGTTTGAGGCAGGGCAGCGACTGTTCGGTGAACGTGCGGACCGAGTAGCGGGTGCGTTCCCAGATATGGGGCGTCAGCGCGAAGACCTGACGCCAGGGCGTCGGATACTGCTTCACACTTCTCGACCCTTCCAGATCGCTTTGCGCCCGGTGATCGTGGTGATCATGCCGTTGATGGCAATGGCCTGGAATCCGTAGATGGCCACCGGCGCGAGCAGGGCCGCGGCGCTGCGGTACCAGGGGAATAACACGACGCTCGGCACCACGGCAAAGAGCGCCGCCTGGCGATAGAGATGGTCGTTCAGCAACCAGACGATGACCGGGAGCCAACTGGCGAGCAGCGTCGAGGCCATGACGACCTGGAGGCCGGTGAAGGGGTTGATCTGCAAGAAGCGGAACGAGTTCTTCTGGAAGCCGCGCCAGATGGCTTGGAACGAATCGTACATGCGGACGTTGCCCATGTGTTCGGCGCGGGTGACGCGGGCGTGGATGCTGCGCTCGGCGGCGAGCTTGGCAAGGGCGACGTCTTCGATGACGGAAGAGGCCACGGCGGCGTGGCCGCCTAACCGCTGATAGGCGTCGCGGCGGACGAGGAGGCACTGGCCGTTGGCGAGCCACTGGGTGGGGCGGCGGGCGTTGACGGCGCCGGTGTTGACGCCGGTGAAGTAGAGGGCGAAGGCGTAGGGGAGGAGGATCTTTTCGGCCAGCGTTTCGCAGTGCTGGTGGAGGAAGACGCTCGCCATTTGGAGTTCGTTATCTTCGGCGTATTCGACGAGGCAGGCGGCGAAGACGCGGGCGTACCAGGTATCGGCGTCGATGAAGAGGAGCCAGTCCGTTTCGGCGGCCGCGGCGCCGGCCATGCATGCGTTGGGCTTGCCGAGGTGGCCGGCGGGGAGGGGCGGGGCGGCGATGACGCGGGCGCCGGCTTCGGCGGCGATCTCGGCCGTGTCGTCGGTGGAGGCGTCGTCGACGACGATGACGTTTTCAGGCGGGAAGGCTTCGATGGCGCGGGCGATGTTGGCGGCCTCGTTGCGGGCCGGGACGATGACGGTGAGCGACGGGAACTCGAGACCGGAGACGTAGGGGATCTTCGGCAGGCGGGTGTAGTTGTGCCACGCCTTGCGGAGGAAGAGGACGATGCCTACGGCGGTGACGATGGCCGCATAGA
>LNFE01000018.1 GCA_001464575.1 Acidobacteria bacterium Ga0077553
AGTCGAGTTAACGGGCTCAAGGACCAGCGAGGATTCTATGTCGTCGAAAGATATCAAGCCGAAGGTGCGTCTGGGGCAGACCAAAGAGTCTCTCCGCCGCCGGAACATCATTACCACTGTGTTAGTACTGGCCGCCGCCGGTGGTGGTTACTACTACTACCAGCAGAGCAACCCGACGAAGGTCGAAGTGCCGGTTGCTAAGGTTCGTAAGGGTGAGTTCGTCATTTCGGTCAAGGCGCGCGGCGATGTTCGCTCGTCGAAGTCGGTTACGATCACCGTGCCGCAAATTCCGGATCCCCGCATCGTGCGCCTCGCCGAGACGGGCAAGCCCGTGCGTAAGGGTGACGTTATCGTCGAATTTGATGGCGCGCAGCAGGAGCAGACCTACCTCGACCGCGCGACCAGCGTCCGTACGGTGGATAAGGAAATTGTTCAGTTGAAAGCGTCGCACCGCATCACGAACGAAATGGACGGCATGAATCTCATGACGGCCGGGTACAACGTGGAACGCGCCAAACTCGAGGCTTCGAAGGCCGAGATTTTGTCCGAGATTGAAGGTAAGAAAAACCGCATCGATGTCACGACCACCGAAGGCGACCTCGACCAGGTGAAAACCACCCTGAAAGCCCGCAAGACCACGCAGGAAGCGGACATGGAACGTCTGAACCAGAAGAAGGAAAAGACGGTTCGCGACGCGGGCCGGGCGCAGAGCTACCTCTCGAAGATGTCCATTACGGCGCCGAACGATGGCATCGTCAATGTCCTGCCGAACACCCGGACCTCTGGTGCCTTCGGTTCCTCGCCGCCTCCATTCAAGGAGGGTGATCGGGCCTGGACTGGTGCGACGATCGCAGAAATTCCGGACCTTTCCTCGATGCGCGTCGAACTGAAGCTCGATGAGGTGGACCGTGGCAAACTCCAACTTGGCCAGAAGTTGCGGGTGCGGGTGGACGCGATCCCGGACGTGGAATTTGACGCCCAACTCGATTGGATCAGCCCGATCGCGGCGATTATCTGGAAGGGCATGGGCCTAACGGAGAAGACCTTCCCGGCGCGGGCGACCTTGGCTAAAGTGGATCCCCGGCTGCGTCCTGGGATGAGCAGCACGGCCGAGATCATCATCGAAAGTGAGCCCGAGGCGATGTTGATCCCCGCGCGCGCCAGCTTCCTCCACAAAGGCAAGCCGGCGGTGTGGATCCAGAGAGGCGATCGCTTCGAGATCCGGCCGATCGAAGTCGGCAAGCGCAACGACAACGATCTCGTCGTCTTGAGCGGTTTGAAGCCCGGCGACACGATCGCGATGGAAGACCCCAACGAAGCGGCCAAGCGGGCCAAGAAACTGTAAGCGAGCTGACATGAAAAAGGTCCTGATTCGAGTAGGCATTTTGGTGGTGGTAGTGGGAGCCGCATGGGCGAGCTACCGGTTTGTCCAGCAACTTCCGCAACGGCAGTCGCAAGTGGCGACGACGAAGGTGAGGCAGGGCGACATCGTCGTCAAGACCTATGCACGCGGCGAACTGCGGGCTGTCCGGTCAGCCACCCTGACTGCGCCGAACCTGTTCGGTACCGTCCAGGTGACGAAGTTGGCCGAAATCGGATCGTTTGCCCGGGAAAAGGACCTTGTCATTGAGTTTGACGATGCCGAACTGTTGAGCCGCCTCGAGGAGAAGCAGCTCGAAATTGATCAGATTGACGAGCAGTTTAAGAAGTCGCAGGCCGATCTGGCGATTCGGAACAACTCCGATCAGGTGGAACTGCTCCGGGCCCGGTACGCCGTCCGGCGGTCGGAGCTCGAAGTGAAGCGGAACGAACTGCTCTCTCCCATTGACGCCAAGCGGAATGAACTGAATTTGGAAGAAGCCAAACGGCGACTGAAGCAGCTCGAAAGCGATATCAAGTCGCGCCAGGAACAAGCCGAAGCGGAATTGGCCGTGTTGCGGGAACGCCGGCAGAAAGCCGTCCTGGAGTTGGGACGGGAGCGGTCGCGATTGACGCAGGTGAAGGTGCTGGCGCCGATGAGCGGTCTAGTGGCCGTCCGGCAGAACCAAACGAGCCGCATGGGAATTGGCTTTGACGTGCCGGACATCCGGGAAGGCGACCAAGTGCAGCCGGGTATGCCTATTGCCGATGTGCTGGATCTTTCCGAACTCGAAGTTCTTGGCCGCGTCGGAGAACTGGACCGCGCGAATCTTACTGACGGCCAGGAGGTGTTGCTCGCGCTTGATGCCATTTCCGGCAAACAGTTTCACGGCAAGATCAAGTCGATGTCCTCGACGGCCAGCGCGAACGTGAATTCGAGCGATCCGGCGAAGAAGTTCGACGTCGTCTTTTCGATCGACATGAAAGAACTGCTGACCTCCCTCGGCGCGAAGCCGGACCAAGTGGCCAAAATATTGGCGACTGCCGAAGCCAACCGCAACCGGCCTCCGATGCCTTCTTTTGGTGGCATGGCCTCCATGATGATGGCCCAGGGCGGCGGCGCGATGGGCGGAGGAATGCCCGGTGGAATGCCCGGTGGAGCGGAGGGCATGGGCGGCGGCATGGCTGCGCCCGGCGCCATGGGGGCCGAAGGTGGCGCACGAGTCACAATGGGCATGGGTGGTCCCCGCGGAGCCAACGGCGGCGCGGGCGGAGCGATGGCCGGCATGTCGAGTGCGGATCGCACTAAGATGCGCGAGGCCATTCAGAAAGCGCTCAACGGCCGGACCATGCAGGATCTCTCGGCCGAAGAGCGGACGAAATTGATGGCCGATGTGGCCAAGCAGACCGGAATCAGTCGCCCGGCCGGCGGTGGCGGCACGCGCACCGCTGTCGCGGGAGCCGAAGCCGAAGCCGGCGCGCCGGGCGGAGAAGGCCGCCGCCGCCGCAATGGCGGGGCAGGAGCCGAGGGCGGTGCCCCGGGTGCGATGGGCGGAGCTCGCCCCGGCCGGTTCAGCGAAGCGGACATCAAGAACGCCAAACTGCCGCCTCCTCCGGATCAAGATTCCCAGTTGGATGTGCTCTTGCGGCCCGGGTTGCTGGCCGACGTGGAGATTATCGTCGAGAAGATTCCGAATGCCGTGAACATTCCGGCGCAGGCGGTCTTTGAAGACGATGGCAAGATGATCGTCTACGTGAAGAAGGGCGAACGCTTCGAGAAGCGCGGGATTAAGCCGTTGAAGCGGAGCGACTCGACGCTGATTATCGCCGACGGGCTGCAGAAGGACGAGGTGATTGCCCTGACCGACCCGATGGCCAAGCCGGGTAGCGCCAAGCAGGAAAAGAGCGGTTCCGGCGGCCCGATGAACGCGTTGCCGGGTGGAAAGTCGTAGTTGATCGGAGACGAGGAACGGGACTCATGTCGTTAGTAGCGGATATTCTTCCTGAAATTAAAATGGGGCTGGCCAGCTTGCTGGTCCACAAGCTTCGCAGCGGCCTGACCATGCTGGGCATGATTTTCGGCGTGGGCGCGGTGGTGGCCATGCTCTCGATCACGGCCGGAGCCCAGAAAGAGATGATGAGCTACATCGACCTGCTTGGGGTCAACAACATCATCATCGAAGCCAAGGAAGCGGTTGACCGCAACGAACTGCAAGCCCGCCGCGTGATTTCGCCGGGAATGACCTTCCGGGACTTCCGTTCGATCAAGGAAAACGTTCAGGGCCTCGAAGCGCTGACGCCCCGGAAACGGTTTAAGCCCCAGAAGGTATTGCCAAAGACGTCCGCCGAGCCACCGATCCTGATCGGGGTGCTGCCGAACTACATGCAGATCAACAGTCTGCGGATGGTGGAAGGCCGCTTCTTTAACGACGACGACGATGCCCGGTCCGCTCCAGTGTGTGTCCTCGGCGAGTCGGCCAAGGTCAACCTGCTGGGATACGACAGCGCGGTGGGTAAGTTCGTCAAGATCAATGACACTTGGCTGCAGGTCATCGGGGTGCTAGCGCAGCAGGCGACCGCCGATTCCGGGGTCGAGGGCTTGGAAGTGGCGAGTGGCAACAATCTGGTGATTGCGCCGTTGAACACCGTCATGCGGCGATTCGAAGATAACAACTCCTATCTCAAGGACGAGATCGACGGCATGTACATCAAGGTTGCGACGGGTACCGACTCGATTGAAACCGCGAATGTCGTGAACGCGATCTTGACCGCAACCCATAAAGACGCGGGCGACTTCGCCATCACTGTTCCCGCCGGTCTGCTCGAGCAGCGCCGCCGGACGAGCTTCATCTTTAGCATCGTCATGATCTGTATCGCTGGCATCTCGCTGCTGGTGGGCGGCATTGGCATCATGAACATCATGCTCGCGACGGTCCTCGAACGGACCCGCGAGATCGGTATTCGCCGCGCGATCGGCGCGAAGCAGAAAGATATCGTCCGTCAGTTCTTAACCGAAGCCGTCTTGATTTCGACGCTGGGTGGCCTGATCGGAGTCGCTTTCGGCTTCACCCTATCTCAAATCATTGCGTCCGCCGCCGGATGGTCGACCGTTGTAACGACTTCCTCCATCGTGGTTGCGCTGGGCGTTTCCTGTGGCATCGGTCTGCTCTTCGGGATCTATCCCGCGGTGCAGGCTGCGCGGCTCGATCCGATCGAAGCCATCCGTTACGAATAAGAAAATTCTGGAGTTTTCCTTTTTCGCCTCCCTTTGGTTTCGCATGAACTGGAAATATCGACTGCTCTCATTCGCCACGGCAACCGTGGTTACTACAAGCTCCTTCGCACAACAAGCCGGCACGCCGCTCGGCAGCACCGTCGCGCCGGACCCGGTGTTCAACTACACCAAGAAAGATAAGGACCTGCTCGAGTCGCCGTTCTTCGGGCAGAAGGCTTATTTCAAGCGGCACTTCGGCACCGAGAAGCCCAAGTTTGAACTGCGGTCGGCCGCGAAGTTCGAGGACTTTGCGATCGATAACAAACTTGAACTTTCACTGCGCAGCTATCTGCAACTGGTGCTGGCCAACAACGTCGATATCGATATCCAGCGGCTCGGCGTGGAGATTCAGCGGAATGCGATCACACGGGCGTATGCTCCGTTCGATCCGGTGTTGATTGGGAGCTTCAACAGTCAGCGCACCGTTACGCCGACGACCAACCAATTGGAAGGCGCGGCGACGTTGAATCAGCTCTCGCAGCCGACCAACCTTTCCTATAACCAGACGCTGGCCAACGGCATCAACTTCAACACCGGGTTCGCAGCGAGCAAGCTGTCCACCAATAACTCTTTCGCGTTCTTCAATCCCGCATTAAACGCGCAGCTCGTCAGCGGTGTCTCCATACCCCTGCTTCGCAACCGAGGCACGGCGATCAACAAGCTGCCGATCACGATTGCGCGCAGCCGTCTCCGGATTGGTCAGGAAAACTTTCTGACGAATCTGTTTCAGTTAATTACGAACGCCGAACAAGCGTACTGGGATGTAATTGGAGCCCGGGAAAGCCTGCGGGTGCAGGAAAAGGCGCTCGAACTTTCGAGCGAAGCTCTCAAGCGCTCCCGTCGCGAACTGGAATTAGGCGCGATCAGCCCCCTCGACATTTATCAGCCGGAAGCGAACTACGCTTCGGCAGAGATTCAAGTTCTCCAAGCGCGGTATCGTTTGCAGCAGGCCGAGGACGTGCTCCGTCGTCAGATGGGTGCCGACCTGGATACCCGCTTTAAGCTGATGCCCATCAACCTCACTGAGGCCGTCACGCCCCCGACCGACGACGCCGAGTTCGATCGCGAGAAGATTGTCGAGCGGGCGGTTCGTCTGCGGCCGGAAATTCGTTCGGTCGACGAGTCCATCGTCTCGGATGATTTGGTGTTGAAGCAGCAGACCAATTTGCTTCGCCCGGACTTCTCTCTCCGTGGCACCTACATTTCGACCGGCCGGGGCGGTACTCAGTTCCTGGGCTCCGGTTCGAACCGGGTCGTTGTCCCCGGTGGCTTCGGCGATGCGCTCGACCAGATGTTCGGCTTCGGCTTCCCCATCTACTCTTTCGGCTTGCAGATGCGTCTCCCGATCCGTGATCGCGCTGCCACCGCCAACTACGCCGATGCCGTGCTCACCAAGCGCCGCGACCTCCTGACCCGCCGCAGTACGGAACAGAACGTCCGGCAGCAGGTGCTCAATGCGATCAGCCAGGTGGAGTCTTCGAAGGCGAGCGTCAAGCTAGCCGCCGTGGCCCGCGACTTCGCGCAGAAGCAGCTCGATGCCGAGCAGAAGAAGTATGACTTGGGCACGTCGGTAATCTTCTTCGTGCTCGACGCGCAGACCCGGCTTGTTAATGCTGAAGCGGCGCTGGTTAACCAAACCGTTCAGTATCGCCGCAACCAGTTGAACCTTCTCCGGGTAACCGGTGAATTGTTGGACGAGCGCGGAATCCAAGTAAAATAAGGCCAGATGGGCCGAATTCGCGTTCTTCCCGACGCAGTAGCGAACCAGATTGCGGCAGGCGAGGTGGTGGAACGCCCCGCCTCCGTAGTCAAGGAGATGCTCGAAAACTCGCTGGACGCGGGAGCGTCGGCGATCCGTGTCGAGGCTGAAAGCGGTGGCCGCCGGCTAATCCGGATCACCGACGACGGCCACGGGATGCTGCGGGACGATGCGATGCTGGCCTTTGAACGCCACGCGACATCAAAGCTCTCCTCCCTC
>LNFE01000019.1 GCA_001464575.1 Acidobacteria bacterium Ga0077553
CAGCGCGGAACTGGAGATTGAGACGTTCGGAAAGCATCGTGTTCTTTGTAATGGAAACGTCAAGATTGGCGAGACCGGGGCCGGTGAGTATGTTACGGCCGGAATTGCCCAGGGAGCCGAAGGGCTGCAGGGCGAAGGCGGCGGTATCGAACCAACGCTCCGGGGTGGGGTTAGTCAGGCGGCCATCGGCGAGGCGGTTAGGCCGATCGTTGGCGCCGAAGCCGAAGTTGGTGCGGCCGGTGTTGGAGCGGTCGAGATCGGAGAGCAGGCTGACACTGAAGGGCCGGCCGGACTGGAAGCTCCAGACGCCGTTGGTCTGCCAACCGCCGAGCCACTTATTACCGCGGGCGAGGGGGAGATCGTAGACGTAAGCTACCGAGAGGCGCTGGCGGACATCGAAACTGGAGCGGGCGCGTTCGAGGCGCCAATTGTTCGAGTCCATGGGGTAGTTAGGGTCGGCGGCAGAGGAGAAGAAGTTCGAAGCGTCGTCGATGGACTTCCCGAGGGCGTAGCTGCCGAGGAGGCTGAGGCCGCGGGAGACGCGCTGTTCGAAGCGGGCTTGGAGGGCGTGATAGTTGGAGTTACTGCGGGATTCGATGGCCGTGATGTCGCCGTAGAACGGGTTGGGGCGGAGGTTTTGGGGATTGGCGCTGGGACCGGCCTGGTTGATATCGCGACCGGAGTGGAGCTTGGTGCCCTTGGCGCCGACATAGCCGACTTCGAGGACTCGGCCGGAGCCGAGTTGGCGCTGGACGTTGAAGCTAAAGTTCTGGAGATAAGCGGTGCGGAGGTCGCGCTGGAAGGTAACCGCCGAGGGGGGGAGGGCGAGGGGGAAGTTGGCGGGGAAGGGATCGTGGAGGAGTAAGTTGTACTGTTGGAAGGTGAAGTAAGTGCCGACGTTGTAATAGGGCGGGTTGAAATAGATGCCTTCGCCGGGGGCGAGGGGAGCCTGGTCGTAATAGAGTCCATAGCCGGCGCGGAGGACGGTTTTCTCGTTGAGGGCGTAGGCGAGGCCCAGACGGGGGGCGAGGTTGTTCTTGTCGGCGAGGAAGGCACCGCGGGGGATGCCGTTGGTGCCGAGTTGGTTGAGTTGGCCGTTTGAGAAGTTATAGATGGACGCGCGGTTGTTGGCGTCGACGGGGGGCGTCGCGAACTCGTAGCGGACACCGTAGGTGAGGGTGAGTTTGGAGGTGAGCTTCCAGGCGTCTTGCGCGAAGAACGAGGCGGAGCGGGCGCGGAGGCGTTGGTCGTTGATGCCGGTGGCCCGGGAGGAGACGGAGACGAGGCCCTGCATCATTTCGGCGAGGGCGTTGCCGGTGAAGCCGACGAAGGAGAGGAGGCCACGGGAGAGGACGTTGCGGTAGGCGTTCTGCTGCTGGACGCGGTAGTCGAAGCCGAATTGGAAGGTGTGGCGGTTACGGGTCCAGGTGAGTTGGTCGACAAGTTGGTAGGTATTCGTGATGCCGCGTTGGGGGTTGTTGTATTCGTCGCCGAGGGAGCCGAAGCCGGCGATGGAGATATAGCTGAGGCCGCCGTTGATGGGATCGGAGGGAGAGGGGAGACCGACCCGAGCGTTCAGATTGGCGGCTTGCTGTTCCGGGGTGACGCCGAGGGCGACGCGGTTGAAGCCGAGGCGGAGTTCGTTCAAGAGATTGGGGCGGAAGGCGTGGACCTCGGAGATCATGAGGTTTTGGCCGCGGCGGGCGTTTTGGGAGCCGAAGCCGGGGATGGGAGAGAAGGCCGCGCCGGCGAAGGGTTCGAGGAAGTCGCGATCGGAGAACGAGTAGCGGGCCGAGAGGTCCGAGTTGCGGGCGAGGCGGTGATCGAACTTGAGGTCAAAGGAGTGGTTGCCATCGCGGGCGACGGGGGCGCCGGTGAAGTTCTGGGCGGGGTCGGCGCGGTTGGGGAGCGGATAGAGGCTGGCGATGCCGAGGGCGATGGGGTGGAGGCGCTGGGCGGGAATGATGTTGCCGGGGAACGGCATCTGGGTGAAGAGATCGATGGGGGGCGTGCGGGGATCGGACTGGGAGAAATTGCCGACGCGTTCGAGGGCGGTGGGGACGCGCGTTGAGCGGGAGATGCCTTCGCGGCCGAGGCGGGATTCGAAGTCGGCGAAGAAGAAGGTACGGTCCTTCACGATGCGTCCGCCGGCAGCAGCGCCGAACTGGTTGCGTTGGTAGCGGGGGTCGGGTCCGGCGGGGGCGAAGAAGTTGCGGGCGTCCATGGCTTGGTTCCGGAAGAAATGATAGAGCGAGCCGTGGAGGGCGTTGGTGCCGGACTTGAGGACGACGTTCACCTGGCCGCCGGCGTTGCGGGCGAAGGAGGCGTCATAGTTGCCAGTGAGGACTTCGAATTCGCGAATGGCGTCGACCGAGGGGGTGACGCCGACGCCGTTGAGCTTGGGGTCTCCGTTGTAGACTCCGTCGAGGGTGAAGCCGTTGGCGGAGTCGCGGGCGCCGTTGGCATTGAAGGTGAAGTCGCCGCGGACGGTGCCGGAGGAGCCCTGGGCGGGGAGAGTGACTCCAGGGACGAGGAGGGCGAGGGATTGGAAATTGCGGCCGTTGAGGGGGAGATCGACGATTTGCCGATTTTGGATGGTGGCGCCGAGGGACTGGGTGTCGGTTTTGAGGGCTTCGTCGGCGGCGAAGACTTCGATGGTTTCGGTACGGTCGCCGGGTTGGATGAGGAGTTCGACGGACTGTTCCTGGTTGACGTGGAGGGTGACGTTGGTGACGGAGCGGCGGAAGCCGGGGGAGTCGATGGTGACTTTGTAGTCGCCGGGGGGGAGGAGGGCGAAGGAGAAGGCGCCGGCGGAGTCGGTGCGGGCGTTCCAGGTGCGGCCGGTGGGGGTGTGGGTCAGGACGAGATTGGCGTCGCGAACGATGGCTTTCGAGCCGTCGCGGACCGTGACGCTGAGGAGGCCGCGGAGGGTTTGGGCGGGGAGGAGAGAGAGGAAGAAAAAGAACAGGAGCGCAAGACGACTCATCCATATAGGATACTGAATCGCCATGACTCGACTCGTGTTTTTTGCTTTCTTGGGCTGTTTGTGGGGGGCGGATTGGCCTCAGCATTTGGGGCCGAACCGGAACGCGGTATCGGGGGAGGCGGATTTTTCGCCGAGCGGGAAGGTGGTTTGGAGCCGGGACGTGGGGGCGGGGTTTGCGGCGCCGGTGGTGAGCGAGGGGAAAGTTTACCTGTATCACCGGGT
>LNFE01000020.1 GCA_001464575.1 Acidobacteria bacterium Ga0077553
TTGGATGCATCCCCGCCGCTCCGGCGACGGCCTCACCGTCCCCGGCCTCGTCGCCCCCATCGCCCAACTCGTCGTCCGGACTTTCGACATGGGCGGAGGCGTCGCCGCCAAGGACCGCGAACTCGCCGATGGCTCCCCCGTCCTCGCCGTCCTCTCCCCCCCCGCCGATGAGCCCGCCGACTGGATGGCCGCCGGCCAGGCCCTTGAACGGGTCCTCCTTCTCGCCGCCCACCACGGCCTCCAGGCGTCTTACCTCAACCAGCCCAACGAAGTCCCCACCCTCCGCACCCAACTCCAAGAACTCATCCGAGCCGGCTTCCCCCAAATCATCCTCCGCCTCGGCTACCCCACCCACGACCTCGCGCCATCCCCCCGCCGCCCACTCCCCGCCGTTGTCGCCGAGAGCCCCAAATGATACAGTCCCTCCGGGTCCCACTCCCAGGAGGTCGTTCCCTTGCTCCCCATTCTCTCCCGCCGTTCACTGCTCCGCCAAGCTCTCGCCCTCCCAACTGGCGCTTGGCTCTCCCGGTTTGAAGCCCTCGCCGCGCCCCAGCGCAACAAAGTCAAGATCACGGCCATCAAAGCCATGCAGGTTCGCGGCATCGCGGGCAACTCCCTCATCCGCATCGAAACCGATCAAGGCCTCGTCGGCTATGGAGAAGCCGGCGCCACCGGGCCCATGGCCCGCGCTCGCATTCAACAACTCACGAATCAAGGCATGCTCCTCGGCCAGGATCCCCTCGCCATCTCCCGCCACTTCCACGAGATGACCTCGCGGATGTTCACCTATCGTCCCCACATCCCCACCATCAGCGGCATCGACATCGCCCTCTGGGACCTCGCCGGCAAGATCACCGGCCAGCCCGTCAACGTCCTCCTCGGCGGTCCCTTCCGCGATAAGATCCAGCTCTACTCCCACGCCGGCGGCTTCGATACGCAGGATCCTGCGTCCTGCAAAGCCTGGGCCCAGCGCGCTCGCCAGAACCCCGCCGGCTTCACCGCCTTCAAAGTCGTCTTCTCGCAAATCGCCGGCATCCCCGGCTTCACCCCCGCCGTCACCCTCGATACCCGCCAGGTCCGCCGCGTTGCCCGCTCTATGCGCAACCTAAAGGAGGCAGCGGGAGACGATATCGACATCGCCCTGCACTGCCACGGCGAAATGGACGTTCCCAGCTCCATTCAAGTGGCCAAAGCCATCGAACCGTTTGATCCGCTCTTTTATGAAGACCCCATGCAGGTCCTCTTCACCGACGGCTGGCGCGCCCTCCGCCGCTCCACTCGCCTTCCCATCCTCACCGGAGAAAAGCTCGAACTGGTCAAGGAGTTTCAAGAGTTCATCGACGCGCAGGTAGTCGACATCATCCACCCCGACCTGGCCTTCTCCGGTGGCCTAACAGGCACCCGCAAGATCGCCGACTACGCCCAGGCCAGCCGCATCCCCGTCGCTCTGCACAACGTCGGCAGCCTGATTCTCTGCTACGCCAGCGCCCACTTCGGCTCCGCCATCCACAATTTCTACCGGTCGGAAAGCGCCCTCGGCCGTCCGAACGGCAACATCGAAAAGATGTCCGCCACCACCGCCCCGATCGTGCAGGGCAGCCACCTCACCGTCCCCACCGAACCCGGGCTCGGCTTTGAACCAAACAACGACTTTCTCCGCTCCCAACTCGAACGCGATGAGCCCTTCTGGACCAGTTGACCGCCCCACCCTGTGTCGCCCCGGAATGTAGAATGGTTGTAAAACTACACCATGGCTCTTAATCTAAAGAACGTTGAAGTAGAGGCCCTTGCTGAAGAACTCGCCACCCTCACCGGAACCACGAAGACCGAGGCGATTCGTCAAGCGCTCCTCGAGCAGAAGCAGCGACTGCTCGCCACGCGGGGCCGGGATCCGAAAATCAGCGCTATGAGATTTCTCGAAGATCGTGTTTGGCCCAATCTCCCCCCCGGAGCAAGCCGTACGCTGACCCGCGACGAAGAAGAGCAAATCCTCGGCTACGGTCCAGATGGAGCCCCGGCATAATGGCGGCACCGCCCCGCTCGCTGATCCTGGACACGTCCGCTGTCGTCGCCATTATCACGAGGGAATTATCCGCCCACACCCTACTCGAGAAGCTGATGAGCGCTAATGTCAGGCTCCTGCCCGCCCCCTGCGCCGCTGAGGCCCTCCTCGTGCTCCGAGCCAAGTTAGAACAGAATCCAGAGCCCCTTCTGGGGGACTTCTACAGAGAATTCGAAATCCAACTCCTCGCCTTCGAAGCGCAGCATCTCGCCTGGTTCCATCACGCCGTAACCAAATTCGGCAAGGGGCGCCATCCCGCTGCTCTGAATTTCGGCGACTGCTTCACCTACTCAATCGCCAAAGCCACTGGCCTCCCCCTACTCTTCACCGGCAACGATTTCCCGCTTACTGACCTCGAGCTCGCCTAACCCCCTACCGCTCCCAAGGCATCGCTGCCCGCGGCCGGTTCGCATACCGCTTCATCCCAATCACCAACCGCTCCCCGGCCCCCTCCGCCAACTCCACCCGGAAGTCCGATCCCGCCAGCGCCGTCCGCTTCCCGCCGATCTCCACATACGTCCCCTCGTGCTCCCCAAACGCCCCCAACTGCACCGTCACCGCGCGCCCCACCACCGGATTCGTATTCACCAGCTCGACCGTCGCCGTCTCCGCCGTCAACCCCGTCACCAGCGCCGCCACGTCCTCCGGCAATCCCGCCCGCCGCCGTGCCGGATCAAAATACCGCAGCCGCGCATGCAGAATGTTCCCCGAACTCCCCGGGTCGTTGCCGCCCAGCATCAGGTTCACCAGCGTCTCCGTCGCCACCGGCGAAAACCGCTGCGCCCCGTCCGAAGGCCGCGTCTCTTTCGTCGATTCGTCCGCCCGCATCGCCGCCACCCGTCCCCTCAGCCGCTCAAACTCCCGCGTCAACGCCGCCGCCGGATACCCCGCATTCTTCCCGCGCAAAAAGTTCAACCACGCGTCCGCCCCCAGATGCGCCAGGTCCGCCTCGTTCATCGACCACAAATACAAATCCCGCTGCACATCAAAATACTGGTTCGCCGTATACCCGTACCACCCACTCGGTCCATGCTTCTGCGGCAGCAGAGTCCGCCCTCCCTCCTCCTTCTTCACCGCATACAAATTCGCCAACTGCCGCCGCAGCGGCTCGGCAAACGATTGGTCCCCCGTCAGCAACAGCGCCGTCCCCAACCCCGTCCGCGCCCCCCGCATATAGTAGTTCCGCCCCGTCACCGCCGGGTCGAAATTCCAGCCAAACGTCCCGCCCCACCACTTCCCGCCCCACTCCCCGCCAATCGTCCCGTCCAGGCCGATATTGGTCGGAACGTTCCCGCCGTTGGCGAGAATCCGGTCCCGCCAGGCCCCGGCGTACTCCAGCACCCAATCCCTGTACTGCGTCTCTCCAGTCAGCGCAAACGCATTGAACCCCAGCGAACAAGCCCCTAAATTCAGCGGATGATCGCCCCGCACATTCCCCGCCGTCTTGTACCGTTCCAACCGCTCCGGCGCCCCCGCCACCACCTCGCCGCCCCAATCATGCACCGTGGCCTCATTCAAAATCGGTCCCCGCGACCCATTCAAGATCGACCGGATGATCTTATGCCGCTTGTCATAGTTCTCGGCCTCCTTGTCGTCGCCCATATAGAAGCCCACAAACCGCCGCACCCGCCGCTGATACTCTTTGTCCTCGGGAGCCGAAAGTGCATAGTGGTGAAAAGCCGCCAATCCCTCGCCCGTATGTTCCCAGTCGAAGGAGGTGACGAACTCGCGGTAGAACATCCCCTCTTTGGCCTTCTGCGTCGACGGCGCCTTAGCCTTCGTGAACTGCCGGATGTGTCCCTCCCAGATCTTCCGGTACAGGTCCAGCACCTTATCCGAACCGCCCAGAGCGTGCAGCAGCGTCCAGCTGTTGAACGTCTCCATCACGTCATCCGGACCGTCGTTTCCGCCCCACCGTTCGATGCAGCGGAAGTAGCCCCGGTCATCGACGTACCGCTCCGCGAACGCCTCGGCCGCATCCGAGTAGGCGCGCAGCAAAGCCCGCTCGGCCAGCGCCCAGTCCGGCGGAGCCATCGGCTTGTCGATCTTCACCACCGGCGGCGCCGCCCCAAGCAGACCGGCCGCGAGCAAAAGAGAGAGGGTGCGCAACATAACCCAACTACTCTATGCAAATCCGCACGCAGAGTCTCCGGCCTGCCTGCGGCCATCCCAGGCGAACGTGTTTAAAAATTCTCCTTTCGTGTACATATTGCTCGTGACGTGTTAAAAAAAACGGATATAGTTAACACATCGCCTGGACATGTTAACGCCAAACTACCGGCTACCCGCCTTGCCGCCGCCTGTCGACCTGGAAACTATCGCCGTCCTCAAGGCGTTGGCCCATGCGAATCGGGCCTTGGCTGAACTCAAGGGCCGTGCAGCCACCATTCCGAACCAAGGGATTTTGATCGACACCCTCGCCCTGCAGGAGGCGAAGGCGAGTTCTGAAATTGAGAATATCGTCACTACGCAGGATGAGTTGTTTCAGGCCGATCTCTTTTTTGAAGAGCCGGAATCTGCCGCTGCTAAAGAGGTTGCGCTCTACCGCAGCGCCCTGAAGCTAGGCTATGAGCAACTCCGAACTTCCGGCGGTCTCATCACCAACCGGACTCTGGTCGCCATGTTCCAACTCCTGAAACGGCGGGACAGCGGCTTTCGATCCAGCCCCGGAACCGCCCTCAAAAACGATCTTACTGGCGAGATCGTCTATATCCCGCCACAGGACGCCGACGAAATTCAGGAGGCGATGCGCGCGCTCGAACGCTTCATCAACATGGACGAGCTATGCGCCCTCGACCCTCTGATCAAAATGGCGCTCATCCACCACCAATTCGAGAGTATCCACCCTTTCCCGGACGGCAATGGGAGAATCGGCCGCATCTTGAACGTGCTATACCTCACGCGCGTAGGCCTTCTCGAAATCCCAGTCCTTTATCTCTCCCGTCACATCACCCGCACCAAGGGCGACTACTACCGCCTGCTCCAAAATGTGCGCACGGACGGTGCTTGGGAAGAGTGGGTGCTGTACGTGTTGGAAGCGGTAGCTGAGACGGCGAAAACCACTTTGGTGCTGGTTGAAGGGATGCGCGCCCAGATGGCGGGTGTCAAGAAGCGTTTGCGGGATGAGTT
>LNFE01000021.1 GCA_001464575.1 Acidobacteria bacterium Ga0077553
GCGACCGCCTCGTCTCCCTCATCCTCTACGGCTCCGGAGCCCGCGGTGACGAAGATCAGTTCTCCGATCTCAACATCCTCTGCGTCCTCAACCGCCTCACTCCCCGCGAACTCGAACTCGCCGAACCCATCTTCCGCTGGTGGCGGTCGCTCGATAACCCCGCCCCCCTCCTCCTCCCCCTCGACGAGGTAAACTCCTCCACCGACTGCTTCCCCATCGAGTTCCACGACATCCAAGAAGTACACCGCATCCTCGCCGGAACCGACATTGTGGCCACCCTCGCCATCGACGACGTCTTCTATCGCGGCCGCGTCGAGTTCGAAGTCCGTAGCAAACAGCTCCGCCTCCGCCAAAAAGCCGCCGGCGTCCTCCCGGACCCCGACTTGCTCACCAAGCTCATGTCCGAAAGCGTCTCCACCTTCCTCACCCTCGGCCGCCATGTCCTCCGCCTCGCCGGGCACCCCGCCCCCGCCTGCAAGCGCGAAATCGCCGCCGCCATGGAGAAAGCTTTAGGAATCGACCCCACGACGTTCTATACTTTGTTGGACCTCCGCGAAGGAAAAATCAAAGCCCGGAACGTCGACGCCAACGCCACTTTCAGCCTCTACCTACAACAAATCGAAACGCTGGTCGCCTCCGTCGACCGCCTGGAGAAATAAACCATGAAAATTGCTTTGATCATCGTCGGCATCCTCGTTGCCATCGGCCTCTTCTTCGGCATGTCCGTCGTCGGCACCCGCAACGAACTCGTCACCCAGAAGAACACCGTCGAAGGTGCCTTCGCCCAGGTCGACGTCGCCCTCCAGCGCCGCGCCGACCTCATCCCCAACCTCGTTGAAACCGTCAAAGGCTTCGCCTCGCAGGAGAAGGAAGTCATGGCCTCCGTCGCCAACGCCCGCGCCGCCCTCGGCGGAGCCCGCACCCCCGCCGAAAAGATTCAAGCCAACGGCCAGCTCGATGGCGCCCTCTCCCGCCTCCTCGTCGTCGTCGAAAACTATCCCCAGCTCAAGTCCGACGCCAACTTCATGCGCCTCCAGGACGAACTCGCCGGTACCGAGAACCGCATCGCCGTCGAACGGCGGAAGTATAATGAGACGGTCCAGAAGTACAATACGACCATCGAACTCTTCCCTAACAACATCGCCGCGTCCCTGTTCGGCTTCCAGCGTAACGACGCCTATTTCAAAACTGAACCCGACGCGCGCACCGCCCCTAAAGTGAACTTCGGAACCAAGTAAACCAATTCCATGCCAGAAACATTTCGTAATTACATCAACGGCGAGTGGGTCGACGGACCAACGTTCGAAAACCGCAACCCCGCCAACACCGACGAAGTCGTCGGTCTCTTTGTAAAGGGCACCGCCGCCGATGTCGACCGCGCCGCCGCCGCCGCCCAGGCCGCCTTCGCCAAGTGGAGCGCCATGCCCGGCCCCGCCCGCGGCGCCCTGCTCTTCAAAGTCGCCGATATCCTCGAAAAGAAGTTCGATCAGCTCGGCGAAGAGATGTGCCGCGAAGAAGGCAAAACCGTCCCGGAAGCCAAGGGCGAAGTCCGCCGCGCCATCAATATCTTCCGCTACTTCGGCAGCGAAGGCTCCCGCCTCCCCGGCCACCTCGTTCCCTCCGAACGCGACCGCGTCCACATGTTTGCCATCCGCAAGCCCATCGGCGTCGTCGGCCTCATCACGCCCTGGAACTTCCCCATCGCCATCCCGGCCTGGAAGCTCGCCCCCGCCCTCGTCTGCGGTAACACCGTCATTCTCAAACCCGCCAGCGTCGCCCCCCTCAGCGCCTGGCGCATCGTCGAAGCCTGTCATGAAGCCGGCATCCCCCCGGGCGTCGTCAACTTCATCGCCGGCAGCGGCGGCGCCATCGGCGGCGCCCTCGTCAACGCCAAGCCTGTCAAGGCCATCTCCTTCACCGGCTCTGTCGAAATCGGTAACTGGGTCCACACCGAAGGCTCGAAGCGCCACCTCCGCCTCCAGCTTGAAATGGGTGGCAAGAATCCGACCATCGTCCTCGCCGACTGCGACTTCAAT
>LNFE01000022.1 GCA_001464575.1 Acidobacteria bacterium Ga0077553
CTTCTACACTCCGAAAATCCCGTGTTTCAGCGATCGTCGAACCAAATGCCACTATCTGCCCGCGAGGGACTATTTAGTAAGTGCTGGTCTTACTGTGAAATCCGGGCCAAGGATGGATTTTATACTGCCGGATGTATTTTTCCCAATAGCCCCGGTCTGAGAGGAAGCGAAAGCCGGTATCGGAAGTGGAGAGGGACGGCTCCCACGTGTTCTCGTCGACGCGTCTCAAGAACCAAAGCCCCTGGACCAGAACTTCGCTTGGGTAATTCGGAGGAGGCCACCGCTCGCAAGCACTCCACTCGCAGACGAGCCTAAACCTTACCTGGTGGGGCAATTGAGGCCCGTAAAGTACCTCGTTAATATTGATGGTTCCTGTCAGACGCCAGCCATCAAACCATGGATACGTCGGGTTAGGTTTGAACGTGCCGACGACGATGACCTGCGCCTCGTGAGCTATCCAGTCCTTTTCGATTCCGTAGAGGTGAAACGCGCTTGCCCCTACGAGCAGAAGCAACAAGCCCAGCGCCCGTAGAATACTGCGATGGTGACCGGTGCGGTTCATCTTCGTGCGACGATGCCTTTCGGTGTCCACGTCACGACCCAGAACATAACGCCTCTCTCCTTTCGCTATGAGAATAGAAACCGGCACGAGTCGATTTGTTCCTGCTATGTCATGAGCCCGTCGAGAAAATGGTCCCGCCAGTTTCCGATAAGCCCCCGATAGGGTGGCGTTATCGCAAAACTACTGGCTGAGTGAAGTCCGTGGCGTGCTGCCACTCCTTGCTCCGGACTGATGACGAACCGCAGACGGTGCTGATTGGCCAGCCATTCCATAGCTTCAACTGGGAAACGAGCGGTGGAACCGAGCCGCCTGAAGAGGGGGGGCAGTTTCAAACTGCTCTATCTCCTATCCCCGCACCATAAATAAGAACGAGTGGAAAGTTCTGGCGACCCAACCGGGTCGCTTTTCGTTTTTCTGGACGCTACTACCGTCCCCGCCGAACCGGCAACCGCACGGCAAACATCGTTCGCCCCGGTCGGGACTCTACCCGCACAGATCCCTCGTGCGCCCGGACAATCCGCCGCACCAGATCGAGGCCCAATCCCGTCCCGTCCCCCACGCCCTTCGTCGTGAAGAATGGATCAAAGATCCGACCCTGAATCTCCGCTGGAATCCCCGGCCCGCTATCGGTAATCTCCACCGTCACGCACTCGGCGTCCCCACAAGCCTTCACCTCCAGCACCTGCGCCTCCGCCGGCACCCCCTCCATCGCATCGAGAGCATTGTCGATCAAGTTCGTCCAGATCTGGTTCAACTCGCTCCCGTTCCCTTGCACCTCCGGCAGACCCTCGGCGAAATCCTTCCGGACCGTGACGCCCTGCTTCAGCCGGTGTTGAAAGATCCGCAACGTCACCTCCAACCCCTCCACCACGTCCACCTCCCGCGTGGGCGTCTGGTCCATGTACGTGTAGGACTTCACCGCGTGAATCAATTCCGAAATGCGCCCGGCCGCCTCCTCAATCTCCCGCGTCAAGGCCCCGATCTCCCGGTCCCGCACCACGCGCCGCAATTGCTCTTCAGACATCCCTTCCGGCGACCCCCCCGCTTCCACTACCCCGCCGGCCAAGCCTTCGTCCATGCCCCGCGCGCGCAGCCACTCTTCCATCTCCTCTTCCCGATCCGCGCGTTCCAAGGCGTCCAACTCCACCGCGACCGGTGCGTCCCCCCACAACTCCCGCAACCGCGCAGCGGATCGCCCCACCGCCGCCGCCGGGTTATTCAACTCATGCGCTAACCCCGCCGATAACTTGCCCAGCGCCTGTAACTTCGCCGCCTGCTCGTCCATCTGCGTCGATTCCCGCGTCCGGTCCGTCATCTCCGAAACCAGCTTTTGCGCGACACACGGAGCCCGGTACACTAATTCCCGGAGATGCCGGGCGTCCATTGCGCCCAGTCGGGTGTTCAACACGGCTCGTCCCCGCCCCCGCGATATCTTCATCCGCGAAAAGGGCAGAACGCCCAACGCCTGCCCCGTCCGCCGTACGAAAACGCTGCCGTATTTGTCTTCCGGACGCGAATGGTGGATTTCGCCATCAAGGATGACCAGAAACTCCGAAACCGGGTCCCCGGCCTCTACGAACACGGTCCCGGCCGGTAACTCCCGCACGGTCATCCGCTCGGCAATCCACTCAATCGCCTCGCGCGGATCATCGGCGAACAGCGCCAGTTGCTGTAACTCGTCGGCTAACATCACCGGTTCCTCATATACTGACGGATGAAATACAACACAATTGAACCCTCCCCCACGCTATTGGCCACCCGCCGGATCGCGGCGTCGCGGACATCGCCGACGGCAAATACCCCTTCGACGCTTGTCTCGAGTAGGTAAGGGTCCCGCTTGCCCGTGCGCGGCAAGTTCACCCCAGTCACCAGAAATCCCTTCTCGTCCCGCTTCACCACGCCTTCCAGCCACTCCGTATGCGGCTCGGCGCCGATAAAGACGAACAGGGCTACCGCGGGCACCGTCCGGTCCTCTGCTCCATCCTGCCGGATCGTAATGCTTTCGAGGCGCTCCTCCCCGCCTACGCCGACCACCTCGGCGTTCGCAATCACGTGGATGTTGGAAATCGTCGCAATCCGTTCATACAAATAATGCGACATCGACTTCGACAGCGCCTCGCCCCGGATGATCATCGTCACCGACTTCGCAATCTCCGAGAAATGCACCGCCGCCTGGCCCGCCGAATTCGCCCCGCCCACAATGTAAACATCCTCGTCCTTGCAGGACGCCGCTTCCGTGGTCGCCGCGCCGTAGTAGACCCCCGCGCCGGTTAACCGATCCAGCCCCGGCACGTCCAACCGCCGCCACTGCACCCCGGCCGCGATCACCACCGCGTGGGCCGCCAACTCTTGTCCGGTCGACAGCGTGACCACGCGGTACTCGCCCTCCACCTTCAGGCTCACCGCCTCGGCCGGCGCAATCACCTCGGCGCCGAACCGCTTCACCTGCGTCACGCCCCGCCGCGCCAAGTCCGCTCCGCTCAGACCTGAGGGAAAGCCGAGATAATTCTCAATCCGCGAACTCAAGCCCGCTTGCCCCCCGGCGGCCTCCTTTTCCACCATCGCCGTCTTCAGCCCCTCCGTGCTGCAGTAGAGCGCGCACGCCAAACCGGCCGGCCCTGCGCCCACTACCACCACATCGTAAAAGCCGCGGCTCGGCGTCATTGCCAGCCCCAACTTCGTGGCCACCGCCGACGTCGCCGGTCGCTCCATCACGCTGCCATCTGGAAAGACGACCAGCGGCATCGCGGCTGCATCGGCCCCTTCTTCGGCCAACGGCTCCCGCCACCGGTATGGCACTTGACTCTTGGCCAAAAAGTCCTTCATCCGGTGCGTCTCCGGCAACCAGCGCGGCCCCACCACTTGCACCCCTTCGAACTCCGCCGGGTTGGCCCCGGTCCACTCCTCGAGGAGGTCCGTCAGCACCGGGTACAGATGCTGCTCCGGCGGGGCCCACGGTTTCATCAGGTAATGGTTCAGCTTAATCGTGTTGATTGCATCAATGGCTGCGTTGGAGTCGGCGTAAGCCGTCAACAGCACGCGCCGGGCGGCCGGTTGCAGCTTCATCGCCTCTTGCAAAAACTCCGTCCCGGTCATCCCTGGCATCCGCTGATCCGCCAGGAACAGTGCCACCCGGTCTCCCCGCACGGTCAACTGCTTCACCAGGTCCAGCGCCTTACCGGGTGCGTCCGCCGTCAGCACCCGGTAGTGTGCACTGTACTTCGACTTCAGATCCCGCTCCACCGCCTTAAGCACTGCTGAGTCATCGTCCACCGCCACCACGAAGGCTTTTTTCATTCCTCGATTCTAGCGAATCGACAAAGTCCCCCCGTCCACCGGCAATCCTACGCCTGTAATAAAAGCCGCCTCATCGCTGCACAGAAACAGGGCGGCATGCGCCATCTCCTCCGGCTGGGCCATGCGGCCGATCGGCTGGGCCTTGGACAACTTCTCGAACATCTCTGCCTCGCGTCCGGCATAGTTCTTGGCAATGAAGCCATCGACAAAAGGAGTATGTACTCGACCAGGCAGCAGTGCATTGCACCGGATGTTTTTATCCAGGAAATCCTTCGCCACCGAGTAAGTCATTGCCAACACGGCGCCCTTACTCGTCCCATAGGCAAACCGGTCCGCAATCGCCATCACCGAGAGGCACGAAGCCAGGTTCAGCACGACCCCTCCCCCGTCCGCGACCATGTGCCGCAACGTCGCCCGCAAGCAGTTCGCCGGCCCGAAGACGTTCACCCGTTGCACCCGCTCAAACTCCTCGGCCGAAGTGGTCAGCGCATTGCCAACATGGGCAATTCCCGCGTTGTTGACGAGGATATCAATCCGCCCCCGCCGCGCCCGAATCTCGTCGACCACCGTTTCGACGCGCGCGGCGTCGGCCACGTCGCAGGCAATTTGGCCCTCGGCGGCCTCTCGCTCCAGTACCTCGACCACGGCGCCCTCGGCCCGGAAACGCTCCACAATGGCCAGCCCAATCCCGGACGCACCGCCCGTGACAATCGCGACTTTCCCCTGTAATCTGCCCATCTAGCGGACCCCCGGCGCTTTCGCGGTCGCCTTGTACACATAACCCGTCACGCGGGCCATGTCGGAACTGGTCATGTATAGGGTCCGATTCTCGGCCCCGCGTCCAAACTTGATATTCGTCAATGCCTTTTGCTCCGTAATAATCTTTTCAAGAATCTGCCCCGCCGGCGTGAGCCGGTACGCTGTCCCGTGCGAGTAACAAGTCAACCAGATATTGCCTAACTCGTCTACGTCCATTCCGTCCGCTTGGCAGGGTTCAATCGTCGCCACCTCTTTCGCCGTGGTGTGCGAACCGTCGGGGTTCAACTGAAACGCAACAACCTTGGACGTGTTCAGCGCCGTATTATGCGCTACATACAGAGTCTGCCGGTCCGGGCTCAAGATGATCCCGTTCGGCCCCGTAATCTCCTGGCTGAAAACCTTTGCCTTCCCCCCGGCCGGAATTTCATAAATGGTTCCCTTCGGGGCCTTGCCATCGTATCCGTTGGGCGCCGTGAAGTAGATGGTTCCATTAGGATGCACCACCAAATCGTTCGGCCCTTTGCTTACCCCCGGCGGCATTGCATCGAAGCCCTCGGCCACCACGCTCACTTTCTTATCCGGCGTCACTTTCAGAATCTGTTGCTCTCCCGTCGCCGTTACGAAGATGTTATCGTTGTCGTCCACCCACAGTCCCCCGGGCCCTTCCTTGGTCGCTACCGCCAGATACTGTTTGGCGCCCTCCTTCGCGGTCCACGAGACAATGCCCTTGTAGGTTCCCCGCGAGGTGAAGTAGAGGGTCCCCTTCGAATCGATCGCCGGGCCCTCCGTGTTCCCCCAGGAACCATCGGTCGCAATTAACTCGGCCACGGTCTCCGGAATCACCGTCGCCGATCCCTTGAACGGCGGCTCGGCGGACTTACAACCAACGAGCATCAGGCCCAGCAAGGGCAGGGAAGTCAGAATAGTACGCATAGCGCCACCCAGCGTATGCAAACTCCACCCTCCATTGCAACCCATGCGAAACTCGATAAATGCTCCGCCGCGACCTCGCCCGACTCCTGCCCGCTCTCGCCCTCCTGTTCTCAGAGTCCCCTGCCCAAACAGCCTCCGGTGTCACTAAGGACCAACTCCGTCACGCCCTCGCCCTCATCGGCCTCGATTTCAAAGACGACTACCTCGACCTGATGCTCCCCAGCGTCAACCGCACGCTCAGTTCCATCAAGGATCTCCGCCAGTTCCCTATCCCCCTCGACACCCCGCCCGCTTTCCGCTTCGATCCCCTGCTGCCTGGCCAGAAGCTG
>LNFE01000023.1 GCA_001464575.1 Acidobacteria bacterium Ga0077553
GGCGGCGACGCCATCGATCATGCCCTCGTCCATGCAGATGTCGATAACGTTGGCGCCGTTTTCCACCTGTTGGCGGGCGATGCTGACGGCCTCTTCGTAGTTGCCTTCCTTGATCAGCTTGGCGAATTTGGGGGAGCCGGCGACGTTAGTGCGTTCGCCGATCATGATGAAGATGCCGGGTTGCTGGGTGAAGGGCTGGGAGCCGGAAAGGCGGAGGGGCTTTAGAGGTTTGGGTTCGGGTTCGGCGGCGAGGCCGGTGGGAAAGAACTGGCGCGGCGGTCGCGCGTCGAGGGCCTGGGCGATGGCGGCGATGTGCTCGGGGGTATTGCCGCAGCAGCCGCCGGCGATGTTGATTAGGCCGTTCTTGGCGAAGTCGCCGAGGAAGCGGGCCATGTCGGCGGGTTCGAGGTCGAAGCCGGTAGGGGAGAGGGGGTTGGGTAATCCGGCGTTGGGGTAGCAGGAGATGGCGGCGTTGGACTTTTCGGCCAGTTCGGCGAGGAACGGGTACATCAGGTCCGGGCCGAGGGAGCAGTTCAGGCCTACCGAGAGAGGCTTAACGTGTTGAACGGCGTTCCAAAATGCTTCGATGGTCTGGGCCGAGATCATGGTTTCGCCGCCCCGTCCTACAGCGGCGGAGATCATGACGGGAAGTTCTTTGCCGTCCTGATCGAAAACTTCGCGGATGGCGACGAGGGCAGCCTTGGCGTTGAGCGAGTCGAAGATCGTTTCAACTAGAAGGAGGTCGGAGCCGCCCGCGATGAGGGCGCGGATCTGCTCGATGTAGGCGGTTTTGACCTGGTCGAAGGTGACGACGCGGAAGCCGGAGTCGTCGGCGTCGGGGGAGTTGGTGAGGGAGACGGTGAGGGGGCCGATGGCGCCGGCGACGAAGCGTTGGCGGCCGGTCGCGTTGGCGACCCGGTCGGCCCATTCGCGGCACTGGCGGGCGGATTGTTCGTTGATTTCCCAGGCGAGGGACTGGAGGAACGGATTCTCGATGATCTTTTGGTAGAAGTCGGGATCTTTGCGGCCGCCGTGTTCGCGGGGGTCGTCGACGAAGAACTCGCTTTGGGTGATGCTGGTGGCGCCGAAGGTGTTGGTTTCGATGATGTCCGCGCCGGCTTCGAGGAAGCGGCGGTGGATGTCGCAGATCATCTTCGGCTGGGTGAGCGAGAAGAGGTCGCCGTTGTTAAGGAGGTCTTTTTGCGAGTCCTTGAAGCGTTCGCCGCGGATATCCGCTTCGGTCATGCCGTAGGTGCGGATGGTGGTGCCCATCGCGCCATCAATTATGGCGATGCGGTTTTCAAGGATCTTTTGGAGGGGATGGGCTTTGGACATGAATAAGGAAGCGGGAGCACGCAGCGGCGCCCCTCCTTCCATGATAGCGGCAGGTTACTCGGCGAGGAGGTTTTCGAGGGTGGGATTGTCGTCGAGTTGGAGGGACCAGGCCTCCAGGGTTTCGGGGGATGCGGCCGCGAGTTTGGCTTGGGCCCAGGCGGGGAGGGGGCCAAAGCGCTTTTCGAGACGCTTGCGCAGGAGGGAGACGAGGGCTTGCGCGCGACCTTCCTGCAGGCCTTGCTCCAAACCTTGCCGGATCGCCGGGCCGAGCACTTTGTTTTCAAGCAGATCAATCATCTCGTTTTGGAGCCTCCTTTTGAGTTCCTCTTCTATTCCAAGTATGCCCCCAAGAATCACGAAAGTGGAGGCCGCTTTCTGTTGTTCGTCGCCGGAGAGCGTCCGGAGCTTTGCGAGGACCACGCGGAACACGCGTTCGGGGTCCGAGTTCGTTAGCAAGGCCCATTCGTTGTCGGTCCAGTCGTCACTGGCGAGCAGTTCCGCTCCGTCCATTTCCCGGAGGTTCAGGATCGTGTAGTCGTGGCGGGTGGTGGGGGAGACGTAGAACGACGGCATCGTGAGGGGGCCCGGGCCGGCATAAAGCACCGTTTGGTAGAGCGGCCCCGGGTGCAGGCGCCGGATGCCGACGTAGTAGTCCAACATACGGAAGGGCATAGCGGCGTCATTGTTCAACTGGAGTTCGACCTGGCGGAGATCGCCGGCGGTGGTGCGGGCAAGCAGGTCGGCACGCGGATTCCGAACGTCCGGCAGTTCGACGTTGGGCCATTCGACCACTTCGCCGAAGAGCATGCGCGAAAGCACCCCTTGGGAGCGGCGGAAGAGGTATTTGAAGGTGACGTCAAAGGTCTGGGCCATGCCACTGCTTTCCTAGTGGGAGGGCGCCATAAGGAATCTCCGGTATTCTACGGAGATGCGGATCGGAGCCTTCGCGGCAAACTTGGCGGTTTTGCTGCTCTTTGGGGTTGGCATTCCCTGGTTGAAGGGGATCGAGTTCCTCGACCTGTTTCTGCTCATTCCGTATGCGCTGCTCGGGGTCTTCTACACTTCGCCGCGAGCGGTGGCGGCGGCTTTCGAGCCTCCGATCTCGCTATCGGCTTTGGGCCGTGCGGCGCTTTTGGGTTGGGCGATTGGGGTGCTGATTCTGGCGCTGGGTTTGGCGACGGTGAACATTAGCGTGGGGCATGAGTTGCTGCCGCCAGTGCCGGTTTTGTTGTGTTTGGCGGTGCTGGGTCTGATGGCCTGTCTGCTAACGGCAGCCGTCGCGGTGCGCGTGGCGATGGCGGCCGCGACAGAGTCCGCCGCGCGGGCGCGCATCCGAATCGGGTTTCTGGTTTTGCTGTGCGGCTTTCTGGCAGCGCCGCGAGTGATGGGGGACGAGCTGACCGGGACGGTGCTGGGATGGATGACTCCGGAAGGGATGGTCCGGGTGACGATGGTGCTGGCTCCCCTCATGGCCGTCGGAACGCTATTTCTCCTCCGCGTCAGACTGGCGCGATACACTGGCTAATTCATGCGTATCCTCTCGAAATCACCGTGCCGCGTGGACCTGGCGGGCGGCACCCTCGATATTTGGCCGCTCTATCTGCACCATGCGAATGCGTGCACGGTGAACTTCGCGGTGGACCGGTACACGACGTGCGATCTGCAGACCCGGGAAGACGGGAAGATCGTCCTCCGCTCACGGGACCTGGGCCGGGAGGAGGAGTTCGGGTCGTTGGCGGAGTTGAACACGGCGAAGAAGTATAAGCTGGCGTTGCTGGCGGAAGTCGTGAAGTTCTTTGCGCCGCCGATGGGGGTGGAGGTCGATACCGACTCACAAGCTCCTGCGGGTGCGGGGATTAGTGGATCTTCGTCGTTAATCATCACCCTGGCGAGCGCATTCAACAGGCTGCTGGGGACGGGATACTCGATTGAAGCGATCCGGCAGGTGGCCCAGAATATCGAGGCACGGATCATCAAAGTGCCAACGGGTTGCCAGGATTACTATCCGGCGATGTATGGCGGGGTGAGCGCCGTGGAGCTGCGGGTGGACGGCATCAAGCGGATTGCCCTTCCGGTGAACCATGAGGATCTGATCGCGCGGACGGTGTTGGCCTATACAGGGGAACCGCGGAACTCCGGGATCAACAACTGGGAGGTGACGAAGCTGTATATCGACGGCGATAAACAGGTGCATCGGAACTTCGACCAGATTTCGGGCATTGCTCACGCGATGCGCGGGGCGCTGGGTGCGAGCGACTGGGCAGAAGTGGCGCGGCTGTTGCGGGAGGAGTGGAGCTTCCGGAAGAAGAACGCTCCGGGCATCACGACCCCGCTGATTGATGAACTCGTCAAGGTGACTAAGAAGGCCGGGGCCGTGGGCGCGAAGGTGTGCGGGGCGGGCGGCGGAGGCTGCGTGTTCTTTTTGGTGGAGCCGGGGGCCAAGGAGAAAATTGGCCGGCTGATTGAGCAGGCCGGGGCGACCGTTCTGCCTGTGAAGGTGGCTCCGAAGGGGGTTACGGTGAAGGCGAGCGGTGGGTAAGGACTGGATTGGCCCGGCGCTGCGGGTGGGGCTGTTCGGGCTGACGGGATTCGTAGGATTGCTGGTACTGGGGTTTGCCTTGAGCCCGCTGGGACTGCTGGTAACGGCGACGTTGAGTGTGTTCGGGGCCGGGGCGGTGGCGAGTACGTTGGCGCTGCGGATTTATGAAGCCGGGCGGCTGACGACTATCGGGTTTGGGTGGCACGCGGCGGCGGGGCGGCATCTGCTGTATGGGTTGGGGTTGGGGTCCGGCGGCATTGTGGCGGTGTTGGGGATTCCGCTATTGATTGGCAAGGCGCAGTTCGTGGCGACGCCCGAGGTGCCGTTCAACCTGCCGAGCCTGGCGCTGGTGGCGGTGTGTCTGTTGTTCGGGGCGATTGGGGAGGAGTTGCTGTTTCGGGGGTATGCGTTCCAAGTATTGGCGGGGTCGTTCGGGGTTTATAAGGTGTTGTTGCCGCTGGCGGTGTTGTTTGCGGCGATGCATGCGGGGAACCAGAGCGCGACGCCGTTGGGGCTATTCAATACCTTTTTGTGGGGCGTTTTGCTGGGATATGCCCTGCTGCGGAGCGGGGACCTCTGGCTGCCGATTGGACTGCACTTCGGCTGGAACGTTACAACTCCCCTGTTCGGGGTGAACCTGAGCGGCTTTACAATGGGATTGACGGGGTATACCGTGCAGTGGAATGCTGGCGAACTTTGGAGCGGCGGCGGGTACGGGCCGGAGGGCAGCGTGCTTTGCACTTTCGCTTGTTTAGCGGTTGGCTATCTGTTGTATCGCATCCCGTTTGAACGGCAGCGGTTACCGCTGTTGCCGGAGGAGGAGTAAATGCGGCGTTGGGCTTGGGTTCTATTGGCTTGTTTGCCGGCGGCGGCGGAGAAGCAAAAGCTGACCGAAGAGGAGCGCTTGATGCTCATCCGGGGGCTGATGGCGGAGACGGCGAAGGCGAAGGTGATGATCCCGCGTTCGAAGAAGCCGTTGGCGGTGGACGAGAAGGGCGGTTGGGATAAGGGTTTATGGGAGGCGGCTTCGAAGGAGTTCGGGCCGGCGGCGCGGGTGGGGGAACTCGTGACGGTGACGAAGGTGGAGATTAAGGACGACCGCGTGGAGCTTGAGCTGAACAACGGCTTGAAGAGCGGGCGGACGTGGCGGGACCGGGTGCAGGTAGGCGTGGGCAACTCAACGGCGCCGATTGGGCGGACTGATGCGCAGGCTTCGGCGGGGAGCAATATCGCGGTGGTGTTTGCGGCGAAGGTGACAACGCTGGAAGTGGCGGATGTGAAGCGGATTCTCGCGCCGGTGATGGATTTTGATAAGCGGACGGTGACCGAGAACTACATGGAGAACATCCCGGCGCCGATCCGGGAGGCGATCCAGAATAAGCGGGTGATTGAGGGGATGGATAAGGATCAGGTGATGTCGGCGGTGGGGCGGCCGTTGCGGAAAGAGCGGCAGACGGTAGACGGGTCGGACTTTGAGGACTGGATGTATGGGCGGGCGCCGGGGAAACTGACGTTTGTGACGTTTGAGGGGAATAAGGTCATCAAGGTGAAGGAGCTGTACGCCGGGCTGGGTGGGAGTACGGCTGCGGATTTGCCGGTGCAGTAGGCGGGCTCAGGATGCAATCGGTGATTGTGTTCGTTCTCGTCTACGTCCTGATTCCGGTGGCGTTGTATCGCGGGATGGGCGGGTTCGGCTTTCCCCCTCTTGCCGCTTGGTCCGTGGCCATCGGTAGTGTTCCGGTCAGCATTTTTGCCCTGGAAGTGGGTTGGAAAAAGATAAGCGCCGCCCGAAGGCGGCGCGCAGAAGGGAACGAGACTTAAGTCGGGTTTAGCGCCGCTGCGGAACCGGGCCTATTTTGGTCTGGCCGGCGACCGGGGGGCCGGAGGGGTAGGTGTCCGGAGTGACGACTACGCCGGTGGAGAACTTGAACGGTTTCGCGCCGGAGCTGGGGTAGGTCATTTCGAGTAAATAGGCGGTGTAGCCTTTCGCGGGCGTGGCGGGTTTCGCCGTGTACTTACCGTTCTTGCCGGGTTGCACCTCGGTACTCGTGTACTTGGGGCCGAGGGTCTCGATGCGGAAGTCGCGGGCGTCGGGGTTGGTGGCCTGCCAGAGTTTCACCGAGGTCGGCTTGGTTTTGCTCTGGAGCTCAATCGTTAGATCCTTCTTCACCTTCCATGTGTACTCGGGGCGGGGCTCATTCTTGATAACGGCGTTGTAGAAGGCCGTGATCGAGTCCGGAGCGTCGGAGTTGCGGAGGCTATGGTCGGTGTTGGGAACGTAGCGGATGTGCTTTTCGCCCTTGAGATCCTTCCAGTAGAATTTCCAGGAATCAGGCAGGAAGAACTGGTCGCCGGCGCCGTGGACGAGGAACTTGGGCTGCGTGAAGCGGTCCCGGTAGTGGTAGGGCTCGACGAGCTTCATCAGCTCCTTGTACTTGGGGTCGTCCATCTTGTCCATCAAGCCCTGCTCGAAGTAGTCGCCCACGGCGGGCGCCCAGAAGCCGTAGACCCGGTAGTGGTGGATGAAGCTCGGGATCACGTTCAACATGTCGATGACGAGCGGCATAAAGGCCACGACGCGCTGGTCGACGGCGGCGGTGGTCCAGGTGGTCCAGCCGCGCTTCGATGCGCCGGCGACGACGAATTTGTCGACGACGGTATTCTGCTCCTTGAGGAAGGCGGTGACGGTGTCCATGGCGCGGACGGCGGCCTTGGTCATCGGCATGCGGGCGGGCCAGGTTTCGTCGCCGGTCTTCAGGTAGTTGTTCCAGGTGTATGCGATGAAGGAGTCTTCGACGCGAGCTCTCTTGGCGGGGTCGTCGTTGAAGATCAAGGGCTGGTTGGGGACCATGCGGAGTTCGGTGACGACGGCGCCGGTGTATTCGGCGATGGCGGCCATCATCGGGTCGACGGAGGTGCGCGGGCGGCCATCGTTGGCGCCGCCGGTGATCATCAGGAAGCCGATGTTCGAGGTGACTTTGGCGGGCTTCACGATAGTGACCCAGTGCTTCCACTGGCCGCGGTTCATCTCCTTCTCCTTCCAGGTCTGGGAGGTCATGTCGAGCACGTAGGCGGTCGTGTTCTTGCCGGGAATCGTGTTGGCGAGTTTCCAGGTGTAGCTCGCGTCCGGGGCGGCGACATAGCGGTCGAGACCGGTTTGCTTGCGCGGGGCCGCCAGAACGAGCAGCGGCAGAAAAAGAAGAAGAGCAAGACGCATATGGGAACAATCGTATCCTGTGGAATATGCGTAAGCTACTTGTCGTTCTGGTAACAGCCTTGGCGCTGTCCGCGCAGACGCGCTTTGAGTTTTGGCCGGGGACGGTTTACGACCCCGCAGTGCCGAGCTTCGAAAAGGTCTTGGGATATAGCGCGGGGGAGAAACTGGCTTCGCATGGGGAGATTGTCCAGTATTTTGAGGCTCTGGCGGCGGCTTCCGGCGGACGGATGAAGGTGTACGAATACGCCAAGAGCTGGGAGGGGCGAAAGTTGATCTACGCCGTGATTGCCAGCGAGGCGAACCACCGGCGCATGGCGGCTATTCAAGCCGACATCAAAAAGCTGGCCGATCCGCGGAAGACGCCGGAGGCGGAAGCGAAGCGAATCATGGCGGGCCTGCCGGCGGTGGTTTGGCTGGGGTATACGGTGCACGGGAACGAGTTGTCGGGGTCGGATTCAGCCATGCTGACGGCGTACCACTTGCTGGCGGCACGGAACCAGAAGATGGTGGCGGACGTCCTGGCGAATACGGTGATTCTGATTGACCCATTGCAGAACCCGGATGGGCGGACGCGCTTTGTGAATAACTTCGAACAGGCGTACGGGATTGAGGCCGATGGGAGCACGGTGGCCGCGGAGCGGAATGAGCCGTGGCCGGGCGGGCGGAGCAACCACTATCTGTTCGATATGAATCGCGACTGGTTTGCGTTGACGCAGCCGGAGACGGTGGGACGGATCAAAATGCTGCTCGAATGGTTCCCGCTCGTCGCGGCGGACCTGCATGAGATGGGGAGCGAATCGACGTATTACTTCGCGCCGGAGGCGATTCCGTTCAACCCGCATTTGACCAAGGAGCAGAAGACGTCGCTCGACTGGTTCGGGAAGAACAATGCGAAGTACTTCGACCAGATGGGCTACAGCTACTTTACGCGGGAGGTTTACGACGCCTTCTTCCCGGGTTATGGTGCGGCGTGGCCGGCCTATCACGGGACGATTGCGATGACGTATGAGAACGCGGCGGTGCGGGGGATGCTCTACAACCGTTTGGACGGGTCGGCGTACACGTTCAAGGAGAGTGTGAAGCGGCACTTTGTAACGTCGGTAGCGACCTGTGAAGCGGCTGCGATGCACCGCGCGGAGCTGCTGCAGAACTTCTGGACGTATCGGAAGACGGCGATTGAAGAAGGCAAGACCGAGCCGGTGAAGGGCTACATCTTGTCGCGGAAGGGGGATGGCAGCGCGGCGGACAAGTTGGCGGAGCTGTTGGTGACGCAGGGCGTGGAGGTGGGCAAGTTGGCAAGCGGCGCGCAGGGCGCTCCGGACGGCAGCTATCTGGTGAGTCTGGCGCAGCCGGCCAAACGGCTGATCCGGACGTTGCTCGATAAGAAGGTGGAAATGGAGCCCGACTTCTTGAAGGAGCAGGAGCGGCGGCGGAAGAAGAAACTGGGCGACGAAATTTACGACGTGACCGCGTGGAGCCTGCCGCTGCTCTACGGCGTGGAGGCGATTCCTGTGACCAGTGTGCCGGGCGGCTCGACGCCGTTTACAGGTGCCCGGCCGAAGCCGGCGGCGCCGGCAAAGGCGCAGGTGGCTTATTTTGTGCCTTGGGGGACGCAGGCGGCGGGTCAGTTCTTGACGGCGGCGCTGCGGGCGGGGGTAAAGATTCACACCCTGGACAAGGCGTTTGTGCAGAACGGGCGGGCGTTCGACCGGGGGACGCTAGCGGTGAAGGTGAAGGAGAATCCGGAGAACGTCCATGATCTGGTGCTGAAGGCGCAGGGGTATGCCGAGATTGTGGCGTCGGATTCGGCGTGGGTGGAGAGCGGGATCAACCTGGGCAGCCGGTCCTCGTTTGTGATGAAGAAGCCGGCGATTGCGTTGGCCTGGGACCGGCCAGTAGCGGCGAATTCGGCTGGAGCGGTGAAGTGGATGCTGGAGCGGCAGTACGGGTATCCCGTGACGGCGGTCCGCATGACTTCGCTGGCGGGCGCGGACCTGAGCAAGTTCGACGTGCTGATTCTGCCGATTAAAGAGTGGGTAGCGAACGGGGGAACGGTGATTGGCATCGAGGCGGGCGTCGAATTTCTGGCCGATGCGAAAGTGGGACTATTGGCGACGGCGCGGGAGCAGATGGCCGTTGAGAAGAAGGTGGAGCCGGTGAAGCCGGACGCGGGTGGACAGGTGCCGGGGAAGGTGCTGGGAAGCGAAGCGGACTTCCTGCAGGCGATTGCACCGGAGAAGGATCGGTTGGACACCGTGCAAGGGGTCCTCGCCGTAGCAAAAACCGACCCGGACCACTGGCTGACGGCGGGGGTGGCGCCGACGGTGACAGCGCTGTTGCAAGGCCAGACGGTCTTCAGTCCGCTGAAGCTGAACGCGGGTACGAACGTGGCCTATTTTGCCGGGGCAGAGCAGATGCTGGCGAGCGGCTACCTGTGGGAGGAGAGCCGCAAGCAGTATGCCTTTAAACCGCTGGTGATGGTGCAGCGAGAGGGGCGGGGGCATGTGATCGGGTTTACGAACGACCCGAATTTTCGCGGCTATATGGATGGGCTGAACGTGTTCTTTCTGAACGCGGTGTTTCGTGGCGTGGCGCACTCGCGCTAATGATATTCTGGTGAATTCGTAAGGAGCAGATATGGATAAAGAGCTTTCTCGACGCGCGCTGCTGGGCGCTTTGGCCGCGGGACCGGCGGTGTTGCCGGCTTTGGGCGCCAATGAAAAGTTGAACGTGGGCTGGATCGGCACAGGCAGCCGCGGGATGTACGTGATGGCGCAGATGTACACGGCGGTGCCGGAGAGCGTCGTGGTGACCGCGGTATGCGACACGTTTGAAGGGAACAAGAACAAGGGTAAGGATCAGGTCCAGACCAAGGGTGGCAACACGCCGAAAACCTACGTCGACTATAAGGACGTCCTGGCGGATAAATCGATCGACGTTGTGTTTATTACGACGCCGGAGCATCTGCACTACGAAATGACGATTGCCGCGCTGCGGGCGGGCAAGCATATCTATATTGAAAAACCGCTGGCGCACACGATTGAAGAGGGCGCCGAGATTGTGAAAGAGGCCAAGAAGGCCGGCAAGATTGTGCAAGTGGGGACGCAGAACCGTTCGAATTCGCTGTATATCAAGGCGAAGGAGATGGTGGCGAAGGGCATGATCGGCGAGATCCATTACGTGCGCGCGTTCTGGTACCGCAACTCGCTGCCGGACAACCCGGCTTGGCGCTATGCGATTCCGGGCGAGGCGGACGAGAAGAACACCGACTGGAAGCGCTTCCTGGGGACGGCGAAGAATCGGCCGTTCGACAAGCAGCGTTACTATCAATGGCGGCTTTACTGGGACTATTCGGGCGGCATTTCGACCGACCTGCTGGTGCACCAGACCGACATTACGAACTTTGTTTGCGGGAAGGCTGAGCCGCTGTCGTGCGTCGCGTCGGGCGGCATCTACCGCTGGGTGGACGGCAACGACGACCGCGAGGTGCCGGATACGCTGAGCGCGATCTACGAGTACCCGGACAAGTTCCACATCAACTACTCGTGCTACTTCGGCAATGAACAGTACGGCTATGGCGAGCAGTTCATGGGCAACGAAGGCACGATTGAAGTGCTGAACCGGCAGCAGTTGAAGTTCTCGACCGAGAAGTTCCGCGGGAAGCCGCCGGCGCACGTGGCGGCGCGGCAAGAGTTTACCGAAGACAAGCCGCAGAATGACCTGAAGGCCGTGCAGTCGCATGTGGCTGACCTGATCAATGCGATCAAGACGAACGGGAAGGTGATTGCGCCGGTGGAAGTGGGCCAGCAGGCTGCTATTTCCGGCCATTTGGCAACGATGTCGTTCCGCAGCGGGAAGAAAGTGCTGTGGGACACGAAGACCCAGAAGCACCGGTTCGCATAAAAGGAAACCAACTTGGCACAGAATAATTCCGGACGGATCGTGTTTGCCGCGATCCTCGCCATTTTTGTCTATGGCGTGGTGGCGGCGATGTTGGGTGTGTTGCTGGCGTCGTTCAAGCTGACGCCGGAAGAGAGCGGAAACATTGCGCTGGCGCAGGCGATCGGCATGATTATCGCATCGCTGTCGGCGGGTCCGATCATCGACAAGCAGGGCAAGAAGATCGCTTTGGTGGCGGCGCTGGCGTTGATTGCGGGTTCGTTGTTTATGCTGCCCGGTACGGCGAGCTACAACGAACGGATGGGTTGGGTGTTTGTGCTGGGTTTGGGCGGCGGCATTCTGGTGACGGCGGCGAACGCGCTGGCCGGCGACGTGAATGAGGAGCGGCGGAGTTCGACCTTGAACTTCCTGAACCTGTTCTTCGGGCTGGGCGGCATGGCGACCCCGCTGATTGCGGCGAACCTGGTAAACAATGACGCGCAGATGCTTTGCTGGTTGGCGGCGGGGTTGGCGGCGGTGACGTTCGTGGTGCATTTGACGACGCCGATGCCGGCGCCGAAGGGTGCAGGTGCGCCGATGTTTGAAGGGGCGGGCGCGATGTTGGGCCGGCCCGCGTTGTGGTTGCTGGCCGCGTTCCTGTTTCTGTACGTGGCGGCCGAGATTGGCGTGTGGAACTGGCTCGCGAAGTATCTAATCTCGCGGGGGATGAGCGAGAACCAGGCGCAGAACATTGTGGGGAGCGGGTTCGCGTTCGGCATTTTGGTTGGCCGCGTGGTGGTTTCGCGGATTCTGATCAAGATCGCTGCGCCGACGGTGACGTTGGCGAGCGCGGCGCTGATGCTGGTGACCACGTACCTGATGTTGAACACGTCGGACCCGACGATTGCCTGGATCGCCGTTTTCGCGGCGGGCATTGCGATGGCGCCGGTGTTCCCGACGACGCTGGGCATGGTGGGCGATGCGTTCCCGAAAAGCACCGCGACGGCCATGGGCATCGTGATCACATTCGGCTGGGTGGGGTTGGCCGTGAGTTCGCAGATCATTGGCGCCTTGGGCGGTGACGATCCGGCGAAGTTGGGGACGGCGCTGCTGGTGCTGCCGGCGGTGAGCGGGTTGATGGTGGTGATCAACCTGGCGCTGCGGCCGATGTTGAAGAAGGCGTAACGAGTGTCTGGAGGGGCATCGGCCCGGTAAAATGGGCCGATGCTTCTTTGGAACGATGCGCTGACGGAACAGGCGGGCAAGATCGAGGAGGTCTTGAAGGGGGCGTTGCGGGCAGAGGATGGCCCGCGAGCGATGGAGTGGGGCTGGCAGGCATTGGAATTGGAGCCGATGCGGCCGGAGCGGTACTTTCTACTCGCCACGGTGAACGATGAGACGGGCGGGCCGGCGGCCGTGGGTGCGCAACTGCGAGCCATGGGCTTGACGGTGATGCAGGCGCAGGCGGCGATCCGCGAGCCGCAGCGGATGCTGCTGGCCCGGGCGTTTCCGGAGTGGCGGGGCGACTGGGGCGACCCGGGGCGGATGGACGACGAGGCTCGGCTGCTGAAGCGGCAGCGGGCGCACGAACCGCGGCTGGAGGCGCTGGGCCGGCTCCGCGACTTTCTGGACGGGCTGCGGCTGGGCATGGACTCCGGGACGCTGGAGCGGACAGCAAAGGGACAGACGGCGGCGGCGCGGGACGCGGCGCGCCCGGAGAGCGGCGTGGACCCGGCGGTGACGGCGCTGCTGGTGGCAACGGTGGGGGAGACGGGGCCGGCCGAGTTGTTGCCGGAGCTGCTGGTTTTGGCGGCGGAGGCAGGGGAGCCTGTGGCGGGCGTTTCCCGAAGGTAGCGGCGTCCCGGTTGGCGGTGGCGGCGCGGGGGGCTTCCGCGGCGGTGCAGGGCCGCGTGGTGGATCAGTTGGCGGCCGTGGAGGGCGGCGTCGAGACATTGGCGGCGTTGGGGCAAGGGGTGGGCGCGGTGGCGACGGAGCCGGCGGCGGGGTACCTGGCGGTGGCGGTGGAGCGGGCGCTGCGCCGGAAGGGGGCGCAGACGGAGGCGTTGGCGGTGCGGAGCCTGGCGCTACGGATGCTGAGCGGGAAGGCTCAGGCTGAGTACGAGATGTACCTGGCGATGGGGGATCTGTTTCAGCCGCAGGCGAACGCGGCCGAACTGGGCAAGCGCACGTTGGCGGATGTGGTGATGGGACGGGGGTTGCTGGAGGGGCGGGCACCCGTGGAAACCGCGTCGCCGGACCCGTTTCGGCGCGAGGGGCCGAAGGTGGGGCGGAACGATCCGTGCTGGTGCGGGTCCGGGAAGAAGTACAAGAAGTGCCATTTGGACAAGGACGAGGGTCGTTAGTTACGAGCGGGGCGCCGGTTACCCCGCTGAGGTAGCCGGTTACCTGGATTCAAGTGGGTTGTTTGCTGCTTGAGCCGTAGAGTCGGGTTGTGAGGAGAAGGACATGAACATCAC
>LNFE01000024.1 GCA_001464575.1 Acidobacteria bacterium Ga0077553
TGCCGACTGGAAGGAATACCGCCGGTTCCTGCAAATCAACGCCCGGCAACTGCAGCCAGCCTCCGAGTGCGAAATGGACCTCATCCGGCAGATCGCCGTGCATTCCTTTCACGTCCAGCGGATCCTGCGCATCGAACGCATCTTGCGCCAGATCGAAGAGCAAAAAAAGCTGGACTCCTATGCCGACCTCTCGGACCATCACATTCAGGCGCTTGCCTACGAGTCCGGGATTGGCAACGACAAAGTGTGGCGTGCCCTGCTGCGAGATCGTCGGTCGCACGAGGTCTCCGTCGCTAGCTACCGCCGCATGTTCCGCCAGTTGCGCCGGGAGGCGCCGATGGTGCCTCCCGAACCCGTGAGTGTCTCCGTGGATATGCACCCGCAGGAGGATCCGCTGCCGGCCCCGGAGGTTGTCGCCCAAGCCATCGAACATGTCCAAAAAGCCCAAAGCGAACCCAGCCACAAAGTGCCGTCCTGGGTCGCTAGGATGATGAAAGATAAAGAGTTACTCGAAATCGTCGCCGCTCGCGATCATTTGGAAATGTGCGATGGGCGCCTGGTCATCCCCCAACGATTGCCCCAACAACCAGTCAGTTGACGCGCCGAACCGCATCCGCCAGGATGTTGCGTCCCAAGGCAGACGGGTGGATGTCGCAGGTCGTTGCCGAAAGCCGAACCAGCAGCCCCGCTTTGCAAGGGTCGCCGCCAAATCGCGCCGACGCTACCCGAAACGCCGTGAAGCCATCGGCGATCCGCACCCCAAACTGCGATCCCACCGCGACCATCACTACGTTCAAAGCTGCGATCGCCCCGGTCGATAGCGGGTCGGCCGTAGGGGAATACGTCGTCACCAGCACCAGCCTGCCGTCATATTCGCGTCGAATGCCGGTCAGGATCTGCGTCAACTGGGCCCCAAAATTCCCCAAAACGCGCGGCAGCCGCGTCAGCACACAGCGCTGAAAGTCGGGCTCCCGCGAACAGGCCACCTGCAAAAGAAACAGGTCGTTGCCCCCGAGCCCAAGCGTAACCAGCTTAATGTGCTTGTTTTCCTGCAGTTGCGCCACGGCAAACTGCATCTGCGACACGTTCGGATAATCCGCCTTCAGCCCAATCGACGGCTTGAACGGCAGTTGTCCCTGCGGCCCCGGCCCGTTGCATCCGTTGTCCGGGGCGCCAATCACCAGAAAACTGCCGCTCGTCTCTCCGGGGCATGCCGCGTTCAGCAGCTTCTTCGCATTCGGATTCGTCAACAGCTCGGGGTAACCAACAAAGGCCTCCGGCGCCGGAATCGACGTGGCAAACAGCGTCGGGTCAAAGCCAAACGGAATCGAGTCCCCCAACGCCAGATACGTGTAGTTCTTCAAGTTGGCCGCCGGGGCCGCCGCTGCCAACAGGCCGAGCGCCATCGTGCCAACCGCACTCCAATGGAATTTCATACCGGGCAGGTGCGAACCGGGAAACTTGTGTTACGTAAAGTTACTGGGCGTCGAGAGCCGCGAAAGCGGAACGCAGCGTGGATAGCGTGGCCCGGACCGATTCCAGGTCATCGTCCGGCGTGTTGATCCGGTGCAGGCAGTACTCGTACAAACGGAGCAGGTTGGTCGCCACCTCGCCGGCATCCGGATTCACCAGCGTCACCAGCGCCGAGATCGCCTGTTGGGCTTCGAGCAGTCGGGCCGACGGCGCCCCGGGTCGCAGCCGCAGCAGGGCCGCGTCGCAAAGCTCGACGGCAAGCTCCGCGCTCGTGGCCGTTTCGAGCGGAGCCAGATAGGCATGGCGATAGGCGTTCAGATAGGAGGTAGCCATCGGATCATCCCCTCAGTAAGGAAGCCACCAGCGCGGCCGTTTGATTGCCGTTGCTGAGAACGCTGCTTTCAATGCGAGCCTGTGCCGCCCGCGCCGTTTCGGCGGCAACGTTCGGGTCGCGAATCGGAGACAGCGCTCGCAGCGAAAGCAACGTGGCCTGAATCTGGCTCTGGTTCGAAGCCAAAGCCGCCGGGTCGCTCGCCGCGATGCTCACCGAATCGAGCGCCAGACCGCGCACCTGCGCCACCAGCGACTCAATCGGCGCCGGCGGGCTCACATTGTCAAACGCCTGGCTCGACCGGACGATGGAGGATTGCAGACCGCTAACGGGAGTTAAGGACATGGTGGATTTCCTCGCTTCGGATATTTCCTGTGGTACTTATTGGCTACGGCACTCGATTCTTTAGAGGTTTTTTCCGATGCTCTTCCTTTTTCTATTCCTCGCCCCCGTTTTTAGCGTCGACGTACCCTCCCCCACGGCCGATAAGCCGCAGTCGAAAATCTGGTTTGCCCGGGGGACCTGGTGGGCTTGGCTCCCGGTAAAGGGCGGCAGCAGCGTCTGGCGGCGCGCGGCCGACGGAAACTGGTCCCGGCAGACCGCATTGGACGCCGGCCTCCAGGGCTGGCCGGGGCAGGCGGATGTGTGGGCCGACGAGCGACAGGCTTGCGCGGTCCTGGTCGCCGAGCGCCGCCTGGCGTTTACCTGTCTCGATTGGCGCGGAGCGGGTTACGAACCAGCCGGCAAGCCCGTGGAGATCCCGGTGGACGGGAAACTCGAAACGGCAACGCTGGCCAGAAACACGAAGGGAGAGTGGTGGATCGCCTACGGCCTCGGCCGGGAGATGTGGGTGCGGCGCTCCGGCGACGGTTGGAAGCAAGCGCAAAAGGTCAGCGCGACGGCCGCGGCGGACGACGATATCTGCGGCATCGTCGCCGTCGGCGGTGGGATCGGCGTCATTTGGTCGGATCAGGCCGCCGACACCGTCTGGTTCCGCTGGCGCTCGGATAATGAAAAGGGTTGGGGTGCGATTGAGCCGATCGAGCAGGGCGGCAAGAACGCGGACGACCATATCCGCTCGTCAGTGTCGGCCGATGGGCGTTTACTGGTAGCGATGAAGAACTCGGTAGACGCGCTCGGATCCCCGCAACTGGTCCTGCGGGAAAGGAGCCGCGACGGAAAGTGGAAGAGCACCCCATACGCCCCGCGCACGACGACGGGAGAGCCCAGCCGACCGGCGGTGCTACTCGGCGGCAATCCCGAGCAGACGATCCTGCTGCACAGCCGGTATTCAAAAGGGGGTAGTGAGATCGTCCGCTGGAAAGATGGTCGCGAGAGCCTGTTGATTCCGGGAAGCCGGGTGAACGACGTAACCGGCCCGAAATCCCGCTTCCCCATCGGGCAACCCTGGATCGTACTCGCCTCGGACCGCGAGGGAAACGTCTACGAAGCGAGACTCAACTAAAGAATCGACCAGCAATTCCACCCGGCTTTCCATCTGTCTGCAGGACACCCCGAAATCCCGCATCCCGAGCGGGCAGCCCTGGATCGTCCTCGCCCCGGACCGCGAGTCGCGAGTCCGCAAAGCAAGGCTCGACTAGCGCATTCGATCAGCCAGCGGAATGCGAGGCCCGATCGCGTCCAGTTGCTCGTCCACCCGAACTTGATTACCCCAGAGAATCCCGTCGAATTCACCGGTCGCCACCCGGTTTTCAATCCGGTTGCAGTAGAGCCCTTTGTCGCGCTCGACGTAGAAACCATACGTTCGGCAGGCCACGGGACGGACTTCGTACACCAGACATCGGTCGTCGTCGCGATCGAGCCACGGGCAGGTGTAAGGCCCTTGGCTCTTCGCGAGCTCTTCGCGAATTCGTTCCGCGATCGCCTGACCGTGGGCCGCCGGAACGGCAGCCTCCAACCGCTGCCACTCTTCCGCCGTAAGTGACGGGAGTTGCGCCAACGAGCGGCAGCAATCGGCGCAGCCCGCGCGACACGGCCAATCCGGAACCGCCGCAGTAGTTGCCCCGCATCGGGCGGCTACGGCAGCATCGATGACGACCAATGCGGACATGGCTAAAGCAGTTTGGTCACCGCAGCTTCAATTTCGGCGATGGCGGTCTCGCCCTTCCACATCTTCACCTTCTTACCCGTCTTGTCGTACAGCACCAACGCCGGCAGTTCGCCTCCCCACTTGGGGTCGATCTGGCGGATGAACGCGTCGTCGTCCTTTGCGGCTTTGATGTAGGTCGTGCCGGTGATGCCCACCTCTTTCAAAAAGGCCCGGGCGGCGGGCTCGTTCTCGAGTTCATCCGAGGAGATGGTGATCACTTTGAAGCCCTTCGCTTTCAACTTGGCATCCAGCTTGGCGACGAGCGGCATCTCTTTGCGGCAAGGGGTACACCAGGTGGCCCAAAAGTCTACCAGGACCACCTTGCCCTTCTGGTCGGCTAGGAGTTTCGTATAGCCGGTTTCGTTCAGTTTGACGAGCGGCGCGTCGGCCGCGACCAGTGCGATGGCGAATAGGGGGAGCAGGAGCAGTCTCATGATTTGGTTCTTACCCGTTTGATGGAACAGCCAAAGGCGCGCAGGCCTTCGTTCGGTACCGGCTGGTTGGCGAGGACGGCGTCGATGGCCTGCCGCAGGGCTTCCACCTTGACGCGGGCCGGGTTTCTCGCGTCGTCGATCGCGCCTTGGTAGCGTACTTTCCCCGCTTGGTCGAGCAGTACCGCTTCCGGGGTTAGCCGGGCGTTATACCGGTCGGCGACGGCGTTTCCAACATCCTTGCGGAGCGGGACGGGAAACTCGACGTAGCGGGAGTAGGCCCGCGTCTCTTCCTCCGTCTCGTTGGCGTTCGGATTCAGCAAAACGAAATGCACGGGCTTGCCCGCGTAGCGAGAAAACAAACTCTGAATCCGATCGGTGTAAGCGTTCGAGATCGGGCAGACGGTCGAAAGGAAGAAGATGACCGTCAGCTCGCCGCTCGGCGCGGCGACACCCAAGAAGGCGCTACAAAACGCCCGCCGGTTCATTTCTTCGGCTCAAGCTTCAGATTCACGATGACGCGCTTCCGATCGTCAAAGGTGCTGACAGTGCGCACGGCACTCTCCAGGCCCTTGAAGGTCGCCTTCAGTTCGTAGTCAACGCCAGTGCTCAGACCGGCGAAGGTGAAAATACCGTCAGCTTTTGTGATGAAGCTGCGAACCTGCATGGTCTTCGTGTTCTTGATCTGGACCACGGCGCCTTCAGCAACATTCTCGTCCGGAGTCTTCACCGAGCCCTGCACGGCACGCGTGTTCGCGTCTTCCTTGTCCTGCTTTTTGTTGCCGCTGCCCGGCAACCAGTTGCCGTAAGAACCACCGGGCTGCTGCCCACCTTGCTGCTGCGCCACGGCGACCGTGAACAAGCCTAAGGTCAAGCCAACGGCCAACACGCGAAGCGGGGTGAGAGATTTCATAAGCCTAAGATGATTCTACCTGGATTCCGGTTTCAGTTCGAAGAACACATCCACCCGAACACCCGGCGCCGCCGCGGTTTCTTTCACTTGGGAGACGAAGCCCTTGGCAGTAGCCGTCACTTTAACCTTCGCTTCTGAGGGGGCGAGACGGAAGGCGTACTCGCCGTGCCGGTCGCTGACAACTTTCTGCGGCTTCAGCCGCTTCCCTTTCGCCGGCGCATCAACTGCTTCGAGCGTGACCAGGGCGCCAGGAAGCGCGAAACCGGGTTCACGAAAAACGGTGCCCGCGATCACCGAATAAGCCGCCTTTTCTTGCGCTGGGAGCAAACTGCCCCCAGCCCAGAGCAGCGTCAGGAAAAAAAGGCTACCAATCCTTCTCTTCGTCTTCGTCATCCTCTTCCTCGAGCTCGTCCTCTTCGAACTCGTCGTCTTCGTCCTCTTCGTCTTCCTCGTCGTCGAAGTCCTCCTCCTCATCATCGTCGTCGTCGGCATCAGCCTCCAACTCGAGAGGATCGGTACTCAGCACGCGCAATGCGGCGCCGCACTCCTCGCATTCGATGACGTCGCCCGCATCGAGCTCGTCCTCATCCACATCGATCACGGCGTCACACTTGGGACAGTTCACCATTGCAATATACGCTCCACCGTTACAGGTTTATACGAAACTATGGGTTTCGGTCAATTCCGGTTTGAGTTGTTTAGCGTACTCAGACATCTGCTCCGCGGTCAAGGTGACCAACGATTTTTCGAGATCGTCGCCCGACTCGATCATGTACTTCAAGTGCAGCGCGGCAATGCGGCTGCACCAAGGATCTGTCACGGGGTGGCCGGTCTCAGCCGATACCTGCAGCACAGACGGATGGGGCAGCGCGATGACTTTCTCTTCGCGCTGCCCTTCCGTGACAATCTCAAACTTCACATCCACCGTGTCGGCATGACGGATTGCGACGCCGTTTTGGATCCAGCGGAATTCCACCTGGATCGGAGCGCCGAACAAATCCGGCGCGGTGAAGTGACGAAAAGGAACTGACATGCTCCTTTTAGTTTACTAGTCGCGCAGCGAGGAATGCCGGACCAGAGACAAAAATTCGCTTCGGGTTTCCTTGTTACGGAAGTCGCCGAGCATGGCACTGGTGGCCGTAGCGGAGTGCTGCTTCTCTACGCCACGCATCATCATGCAGAAGTGGCGCGCCTCGACGATCACCCCAACGCCACGCGGCTGCAGCGTGTCCATCAACGTGTGCGCAATCTCCTGCGTCATACGCTCTTGCACCTGGAGACGGCGGGCAAAAACGTCGATGATCCGCGGGATTTTGCTGAGGCCAACGACCTTCCCATTCGGGATGTAGGCGACGTGGGCCTTCCCGTAAAACGGCAACATGTGATGTTCACACATCGAGAAAAATTCGATGTCCTTCACTACCACCATCTCGTCGTAGTCAACGTCAAACAACGCGCCGTTGATCAATTTTTCAACATCGGCCTGATAGCCGGATGTGAGAAAGCGCATGGCTTTCTCGTACCGCTCGGGAGTCTTCAGCAGTCCGTCGCGGGTGGGATCTTCGCCCAATCCAGTCAGAATCTCTTTCGTATGGGCGGCGATGTCCACTTGCTGCGACACCGGCAGGATTTTAACCACAGCTTTACGTTGTTTCATCGTCAATTACTGGATGAGGGTGAGGGCCACCGAGTTGCGTTTTGTTTCCTGAACTTTTACGTCGACGAGTTGGGGAGCGTTTTGCCCAAGCGCGGCAGTCCAGCCGGCCTGGAGATGGTCGCGGATGGCGAAGGCCATGTTCTCGGTCGTAGAGGGGACGGTGGCGAACTCCGCCACGTCAAAATTCAGATACCGATGGTCATAGCGGTCGATCACCTCGCGCTTGACCAGAGCGTCGAGATCCGGTACCGACACCGTCAGGCCCGTGCGTTCTTCGATGGGACCGCGAACAGTGATGGACACCACGTAGTTATGGCCGTGGCCATAGGGGTTGTTGCACTTGCCGAACAGCTTCTGATTCTCTTCCGGACTCAGGTGATCGAGGTGGAGCCGATGCGACGCGACGAAGCGGTAGTTGCGAGTGAGACGAACAGTCACTTAAGCCCCCTGGTATTCGACGCAGGTGTCTTCGGTCTCGAAGAGCCGCACGGTGTGGAGCCGGGCGGGGCCCGTTTGGAAGCGTTTGTCGAGGCGATTCCAAATTTCGACGGCGAGATTTTCGGTAGTCGGAATAATCTTGTCGAAGGGCGGCACTTCGTAATTGAGATGGCGGTGGTCCATCGGGTCGACGACCTCCTCCATCATGACGTCCTTGAGGTCTTTGAGATCGTAGATCATGCCGGTGACAGGATCGACGTCGCCGGCGAGGGTGACTTCGAGCACGTAGTTGTGGCCATGGCCATTGACGTTGGCGGCAGGGCCGTAGAGGCGGACGTTCTCCTCTTCGGAAAGCTGCGGATTGCGGCAGACGTGGGAGGAGGAGAACTCAACGCGGCGCGTGATAAGCATTACGTTCTGTTGGATGCGAGAGGCAGGCACGGGGATACACTAGTTATTTTACGCCCCATGCAGATCTCGGATAAATCGTTGAAAATCTCGGCCGGCGTTTTGGCGCTGGCTTTGGTCGCTCTGATTGGCGACTCGCTTCGTGAGCGGCTGGTGAACGTCGGCGATACGGCGCCGAATTTTGCCGTGACGTCGAGCCGCGGGACGCAGATGACGCGGAGCAATTTCGGCGGGAAGTTGTTGGTGCTGAACTTTTGGGCGACCTGGTGCCCGCCGTGTATCGCGGAGCTGCCGAGCCTGAACGCGATGGCGCGCACGCTCGGACCAAAGGGCGTTGTGGTGCTCGGCGTTTCCGTCGACCAGGACGAGAAGGCATACAAGGATTTCCTGCAACGGTTCAAGCTTTCCTTCGAAGTGGCGCATGATCCGAGCGCGGATATCGCCTCCGAATACGGCACCTTCAAGTATCCGGAGACATACGTAATCACCCCGGACGGAAAGGTGGTGGAAAAGTTCATCGCCGACCGGGACTGGATGGAGCCGGCGCTGCTAAAGCGGTTGGAGAGCCACATCAAATGATTGCCGCAAGCGTCGTTTCGCAGTTGAAGAAGCTGCTGGGAGAAAAGGGCGTTCTCGACCAGCCGGCGGATTTGACGCTCTATGAGTACGACGGGGGCGTTGATAAGCATAAGCCCGACGTGGTGGTGTTTCCGCGGGATACGGCGCAGGTAGTGGCGATCGTGAATCTGGCGCGGGAGGCGGGGGTTCCTTTTGTCGGGCGGGGCGCGGGCACCGGGCTTTCCGGGGGCGTGATTGCGCGGCGCGGTGGAATCATGATCTCGTTTGCGCGGATGAACAAGATCCTCGATATCGACGTGGAGAACGAGCGGATCACCGTACAGCCGGGCGTCGTCAACCTCGATGTGACGCTGGCAGTGCAGGCGCAGAAGTACTTCTACGCGCCGGACCCGTCGAGCCAGCGGGCTTGCACGATTGGCGGCAACGTGGCGGAGAACGCTGGCGGGCCGCACACCCTCGCCTACGGGGTGACGACGAACCACGTCCTGGGCTTGGAGATGGTGCTGCCGGACGGGAGCGTGGTTTCGACAGGAGGCGCGGAGCAGGATCTGCCAGGGTATGACCTCGTGGGCCTGATGACGGGTTCCGAGGGGACGATGGGCCTCATAACAAAAGTTGTTTTGCGGTTGATGCGGCAGCCGGAGCTCGTCAAGACGACGCTCGCGATCTTTAACTCGCCGGCGGATGCGGGCAACGCGGTGGGGGAAATCACGGCACGGGCGATTACGCCGGTGGCGGTGGAGATGCTCGATGGGGTGATGCTCCGGATGGTGGAGGAGGCGACGCACGCGGGCTATCCGCTCGATGCCGCAGCGGTGCTGCTGATTGAACTCGAAGGCATCAAAGAGGCCGTCGAGGAGCAGGTGGAGCAGGTGCGGGAGGCTTGTTTGGCCTGTGGGGCGCGGGAATTCCGCATTGCCAAGAGTGAGGAAGAACGAGCGCTATTGTGGAAGGGCCGAAAGAACGCGTTCGGGGCGGTGGGACGGTTGAGCCCTTTTTACTATGTCCAGGACGGCGTAGTGCCGCGCACCAAGATCGCCGCAACGTTGAAAGAGATTGGCAAGATCGGGGAGAAGTATGGACTGACCATTTCCAACATCTTCCACGCCGGAGACGGGAACATGCACCCGATTATTCTCTTCGATGCCCGGAAGCCGGGGGAGCTCGAAAAAGCGCAACATGCCGGCGAGGACATTCTGAAGTACTGCATCTCCGTGGGCGGCTCGATTACGGGTGAGCACGGGGTGGGCATGGAAAAGATGGAGCTGATGGCGGACCTGTTCACGCCCGATACTCTCGACATGATTGGCCGCTTCAAGAGTTTGTTTGATCCGACCTGTTTGTTGAACCCGGATAAGGTTTTGCCGACCGGCCGGGGTTGCATGGAGATCCGCCAAAAACCGGTAACCGCTGAAACGATGTTATGACCCTACTGCTGCTCGCCGTCTTTTTTCTTCGATTCGATCCGGCCGTGATTACCGCCTGCCGGGATGGGCTAGGGAGGGCGGTGCTGCGGTGGAGTTCGACGGACGCAGCGGCCGTGGTGGTGTACGCGCAGGAGAGCGCGATTTCGGGGCCGGAGAGTCCGGCGGGGTCGACGGCGACAGACTACTGGGTGAATGACGGGCAGGTGTTTTCGGTGCGTTCGCTGGCGGGGGCGGTGCTGGCGCGGGCGACGGCGCGGGTGAGTTGTGTCAACCAGCCGGTATGGCCGCTGGCGCTGGGGAATTCGTGGACTTATCGCGTGAACACCCGGCAGGTGACGGGCGTTTATCAGACCTGGCGGGTGGTGCGGCAGGAGCAGATCTTCAACGAGACCTGGGCCGTGCTCTCGAATGGGACGACGGAGCAGCGGTGGCGGGTGGACCGACGAGACGTTGCCGCTGCAGGCGGCGGGGCGGTGGACGCGCCAGCGGGCACGTTCGTGAACACGGTGAGTTATGCGATCAACGCGTTTGAGCGGGAGATCGGGACGCTCGAACGGGGCGTGGGCCTCGTGAAGGTGGACAAGATTCTGTCGGGCGGATCGTCGGGCGGATTTTCCGAAGGGTGGACGCTGGTAGAGGCGCGGGTGGGGGATCGGATTCTGAAGCGGGACCTTTATGGTGTCTTGTTGCAGATTGATCCGGAGGTGTACAACTGCGCCATCCCCTGTTACTTTGTGGCGTGCGGCTTTGCGGGGGCGGATCCACCGGGAACGGTAAAGGCTTGCCGGGAGGCGCGGGTGGAGGGGGCGGAGTTGGTGCGGGTGGTGGGTGAGGACGGGAAGGTGGTTTGGGAACAGCGGGTGACGGGACCCACGTTTTTGCGGCTGCCCCTATGGGAATGGGCCCCGGCGGCATATACCGTCGAGGCCCATGGTGCAGGCGGAGTGGCGAAGAGCCCGCTTTAGAGGCCCTGGCGCGGGGCGCCGTTGCCGCGGGCTTCAAGCTGGACGGCGGCTTGGCCGTGCTTGGCAGCCAGGGTGAGCGACTCTTCCGCGGCGCGGCGAGCCTCCACGGCGAGGCCCTTCTCGCGGTCGATGGGGCCCTGGATCATGGCCGGCCATTTGTGCGTCATGGCATAGTTGTTTTTGCGCGCGGCGAGTTCGGCCGCGTTGGCTTCGTGCTTCTTGGCCTTGGCTTCGAACTGTTCGGCGCGAAGGGTGTACTGTTTGGCGACTTCGCCATGCTGCGCGGCGGTGGTAGCGGCCTTCGCCATCTGCTGCAGATTCTTTTCGTTCACGGTTTGGGCTCCCAGCACCAGCGTGCTCACGCCCACTAAAATCATCGTCCGGATCATGTTGGTCATTGCTGTGTAGCTCCTATGACTCCATTAAAGCGAGAGGGGGCTACGTGGCAATATCCGCAAAATTACGGAGTGGTCAGTTCTTTCGTGAGAACGGGAAGAAATGTCTCGGGATCGAGGGGGCCCTGGTATTTCTTGCCGTTGACGAAGACCGAGGGGGTTCCCTGGACGCCGATGCGGTCGCCTTCGGCGATATCGCGTTCGACCTGGGCCTTGATGGGGGCTGAGTCGAGGGCGGCGACGAACTTGGGCATATCGAGGCCAAGGTCCTTGGCCCAGTTGAGGACGTTCATGCGGTTGATTTGGCGGGCATTGAGATAGAGGCGGTCGTGCATGGGCCAAAACTTGCCTTGCTGATGGGCGGCGAGGCTGGCTTGGGCAGCGAGGCGGGCCTGGCCGTGGCTCTCGAGAGGGAACTGTTTATAGACGAGGCGGACGTCCTTCGGAAAGGTCTTCAAAGCGGCTTCAAGATGGCTGATGGCCTTGATGCAGTAGGGACACTGGAAATCGGAGAACTCGACGAGCGTGATGCGAGCGTTTTCGGGGCCGCGGGCCGGGGCGCCGTCGACGTTAATGGCGACGGGATCGAGGAGCAGACGATTGCGATTTGCCGCCTGTTTCACGAGAGGCGAGGCTTCCAGGGTCTTGCGGATGTCCTTTCCAGCCTTCGCGGCGGCGACGGCTTCGTTGGCCAGGGTCTTGCTGGTGCCGCAAGCGGGGTCTTCGACGCGGCACTGGGCGATGAGCATGGGACAGCCGCAGGGGCAGGCCATTTCGCGAAGCACCTTGAGAACCTCGGTTTTCTTGGCGGGGGTGAGTCCGGTGAAGTCGACGCCGGGCAGGTCGATGGCGGTTTTCCACTCCTGAGCGAAGAGGAGGGTGGTGAAAAGGAGAAAGCCGAGGCGGCGCATTCTTCTATTGTGCACGCTGGCTATTGTGCACGTTGCCGTTCGTTATATTCGGGGCATGAGCGTGGATGAGTTCGTGGCGGCATTTGAGCAGGACGGCTTTGTTGTTTTGCCGGGAGTGTTAGACGCCGGGGTGGTGGCCGAAGTGAATGGGGCGATTGAAAGGGATTTGGCGGGGCATCCGGCGGAGTGGGCCCACTTTAGCGATTCGTTTATTCAGGCGGTCGACCTGCTGCCGCGGTGCGGGGAGTTTGACGGGTTGATTGAGCACCCGGCGGTGCTGGAACTTCTGGAGAGGCTGTTGGGGCCGGATGTGACATTTGAGGAGTTGTCAGTGATTTTGCGGAATCCGACGCGGGAGGGGAGTGATCACAAGAGCTGGCATCGAGATATCGTTCGGGATTATGAACGGCGTTTTGAGATCCGGGCGATCTCGGCGTTGTACTACCTGACGGATGTGACCGAGCGGGACCACTGCTTCAGCATCATTCCGGGGACGCATGACCGGCGGGCCGGGATGCGGCCGGAGGACGTAGAGCCGGGGATGGAGGTGGATCTACTGGCGCCGGCCGGTTCAGTGATCCTGTTTCATGCGCGGTGCCTGCATTCCGGGAAGTTGAAGCCGGAGAGCCGGCAGCGGCGGACGGTGCATTTGTACTACTCGAAAGCGAGTTTGCCACGAACGTCGGAGTGGTCGTCGATGCCGGAGCGGTTGCGGGGGCCGCTGTATGCGAAGGCGGGGCGAACGGATGTGATGGAGGGGACGGGGCGGAAGCCAAGGGGCTTGGCGGCGAGATTGCCGTTGCTCGAGGTGCTGCGGGAGGCGCAACGGCGAGCGGCGTTGGCGTAGGGCTCGGGATTGGCCCTCTGCCTGCAACCGAAAAGGCATGATGGCAAAACACAATCGCAAATCCATGCCGGGCTTTCACCCGGCCTCGTTGGCGCGGCCGACCGAGGAGTACACCTTTGACACCGCGGATGTCCGGGACTTGGCGCACCATCTTTGGCTGACGCGCGGAGCGCCGGAGGGATCTCCAGAGGTGGACTGGGAACGGGCGCTGCTGGAGCTGCGGGCTCGCGGGAAGCGGGTGAACGCGTGAGCGGAGCGATGGAAAGCTATCCGGTGCCATCGAAGAGGCTCAAGGGAATGGGCCCGGGTTCGGGGGGGCAGGCTGGGGATACCCAGGGTTTGCCGGAGGACGCGGAATCGAACTCGGAGAGCGTGACGGAGTTGCTTGAAGAGGGGCAGACGTTCGAGGCGGAGGTGATTGCGGGGATCGAGGAGATCGACAGCGAAGAGGACAAGGAGGAGGTTGAATAAGTTAAAGTGTTGTAATATGCTTCGGATTTCAATTTTGTTACTAGGGTTGGTGAGCCTCGCGGCGGCGCAGACGACGCTGGGCTCCTTTACGGGTCGCGTGCAGGACCCGTCGGGCGCGGCGATTCCGTCGGCCAATGTGACGGCGACGAACACCTCGACGGGTTTTGCCTATAAAACGGTAACGAACAACGCAGGTTCGTTTTCGCTGCAGCAACTGACCTTGGGTGCCTATGAAGTGTCCGTAGAGGCGAAAGGATTTCGCCGGGCCGTACAGCGGGGGTTGGAGCTGAACGTGGCGCAGACCCGGCAGGTGGACTTTTCGCTGGAAGTGGGCCAAGTGGAGCAGACCGTAGAGGTTTCAGGCTCGGCGACGGAGTTGCAGACCGCGACTTCGGACCTGGGAACGACGATTCAGCGGAAAAAGCTGATCGATTTACCGCTCTTTGTCGGCGGAAACGTTCGGAATTTGGAGCAGTTCATATTCTTGTCGCCGGGCGTGACCGGGGACGTGACGAATACCCAGATTTCTGGTTCGCCGTCGCGTGGAAAAGAGGTGCTGATTGACGGCATCGGGGCGACGGGAATTGAATCAGGTGGCGTGATTCCGGGCAATGCGCGGCCGTCGGTCGAGACGATTGGCGAGTTTCGGTTGCTGCGGGCGAACTTCAACGCCGAGTATGGCCGGACGGGCGGTGGGATCCAGATTTTCACCACCCGGAGCGGCACAAACGATTTTCACGGGGCGCTGTTTAACTATTTACGCAACGACAAGCTGGACGCGCGCGGGTTCTTTCAGCGCGTTCGGCCGATCAACCGGCAGAACGAGTTCGGTGCGACCCTGGGCGGGCCGATTGTGATTCCGAAACTCTACAACGGCAAGAACAAGAGCTTTTTCCACTTTGTCTATTCGGGCTTCCGATTCCGGCAGGGCGCACCGAATACGCTGCAGAGTCTGATTCCGCTGGACTTCCGGCAGGGCGACTTCAGCCGGCTGGCTTCGCCGATCTATGACCGGTCGACGGGGGCGCCGTTCCCGGGCAACCGGATTCCGACGTCGCGGTTTTCGAGCGTCGCGCGGAACATTCTGCCGTTGATCCCGCAGCCGATCAATACAGGATTGTTCAACAATTACCTGTCCGTGGGCCGCGGGGCTTCCGACTCGAACCAGTACAACGTGAAGCTGGACCATGCGTTTTCGGACCGAAACCGGCTGAGCGGCTTCTTCAACCGGGACTACCTGTTGCAGGCCGACCCGGAAACGATCGCCGGACCGACGACGCCGGGACGGACGGTGGGGAGCCAGAATACGCTCGCGCGGCTTTCGCACGATCTGATTCTGTCGCCGACGATTTTAAACCACTTGAACGTTGGGTTTACCCGCTTCCGGGTGACGATCGACAGCTTCTCGCTCAATCAGAACTGGCCGACGCAGATTGGGCTGCGCGGCATCAACGACGGCGCCAACAACGGGTTCCCGTGCGTGGAGTTCGTGGCTTCCGGCTATACGCGTTTGGGCGATCCGAACTGCAATGCCCGTGTACTGCAGGCCAATAATGCCTTCCAGGTGAACGAGAGCTTGTCGGTGGTGCGCGGTTCGCACAACCTGAAGTTTGGGTTTGACTACCGCTTCATGGAGACGAACGGGATTGATAACTTCCAGGCGCCGGGACTGTTCCAGTTCAACGCGCTCGAGACGGGGTTGCCGAACGTGGCGAACTCCGGGAACGCGATTGCGAGCTTTTTACTGGGCGATGTGAACCGGGGAACGACGCGCGTGTTCGGCTACTTCCCGCGGAACCGCTACCAATATTGGGGCTTTTACGCGCAGGACGATTGGAAGGTGTCGCGGAAGCTGACGCTGAACTATGGACTGCGGTACGACATCTTCGTGCCACGGTATGAGAAGCTGAACAACCTGTCGAGCTTCGACCCGACGCTGCCGAATCCGGCGGCGGGGAACCGGCCGGGAGCGTTGGCGTTCCTGGGCGAAGGGACGAACCGGAATGGGCGGACCTCGTTCGCGGATACGGATTACAAGGCGTTTGGGCCGCGGCTCGGCTTAGCGTATGCGCTGACGCCGAAGACCGTGCTGCGCTCGGGCTATGGCATATACTACGCGGCGGGGAACGCGGCTTCCGGGCAGCGGGATTCGCTGAATATGTCGAACGGGTTTATTTCAACGCCGGTATTTCAGTCGTTGAACCAGGGCCTGACCCCGGCCTTCAACTGGGACAACGGTTTCCCGCAGAACTTCCCGCGGCCTCCGTTCATTGACCCGACGGCGGGGAACGGGACGGCGATGCGGTTTATCGGGCCGGGAGACGGCAAGATGCCAATGTTCCAGAACTGGTCGGCGACGGTGGAGCGGGAGTTAGTGCCGCGCGTGAACTTGGAGCTGACGTATCTGGGAACGCGCGGGACGCGGATCGGCAACGGGCTCGTGCGCGTGAACGAAGTGGATCCGCAGTACCTTTCGCTGGGCGCGCTGCTGAGCCAGCCGTTTGATTCGGCGGCGGCGGTGGCGGCGGGGATTCGGAGTCCGTTCCCGGGGTTCCGTGGAAGTGTGGCGCAGGCGCTCCGGCCGTTCCCGCAGTATCTGGATTTGGACAACCGTTCGAATCCGGCGGGGAGCAGCAGCTACCACGCGTTTCAGACGCAGCTTTCGGCGCGGCTGAATAGTGGGCTGGATGTGCAGATGGCTTACACGTTTGCCAAGACGATGTCGGACGCCGATATTCTGGCGGGCGGCGGCGTGGCAGGACAGACGACGTACAACCGGGCCCTGGAGTATACGATTGCGGCGAACGACGTGCCGCATGTGTTTGCGCTGAGCTACAGCTATGAGCTGCCGTTTGCGAAGAAGAAGGTCTGGGGCGGATGGGTGCTGACCGGTATTCATCAGTACTCGAGCGGCGTGCCGATTACGCTGACGGCGAACAACACGCTGCCGTTGTTTAACGGCGTGTTGCGGCCGGATGTGGTGAGCGGCGTGAACCGGGCGACGAACATCGATGGGTTCGATCCAGCGATTCATACCTGGATCAATCGGGATGCATTCCGTGTACCGGGGGCGCTGCGGTTTGGCACTTCCGCGCGCGGGTATACGGATCTGCGGGCACCCAGCTTTTTGAACGAGAACTTCGGGTTGTTGAAGAAGTTTTCGATTCGGGAGCGGTTCACGGTGACGGTGCGCGGGGAGTTGTTCAACGCGTTTAACCGGACCGTGTTTGGGGCTCCGCAAGGGAACGTGAGCAACGCGTTGTTTGGCCGGATTACGGCTCAGTCGAATGCACCGCGGAACGGGCAGGTAGCGTTGCGGCTGGATTTTTAAGTCTGGCAAGGCGGAAGCTGAGATCCACCAGGGGGATGGTGGATCTCAGCCAGAGGGTGTCTGTAACAAGCCTTTAGAATGAGGGGTTTGCGGATTGGCAACCGGACTGCATCGTTAGGGGGCAGGAAGGTGGATTATGCGAAAAGCATTGCTGATCTGTGTGGTTTGCTTGATGATGACTCCGACGCTTGAAGCGCAGTGGCGGCGGGGCGGATTTGGATACGGGCCGCGCATGGCCTATCGGGGCTGGTACGGCGGGATGGGGTTCTATCCCTGGTTCCCGTCGATGGGTTGGGGCGGGCCAATGATCGGGATTGGGTCTGGCTTCGGCTCGAATGAGGGGAAGTTGAAGGTAGAGACGCCGATCAAGGACGCCGAGGTGTTGATTGACGGAGCGTACGCCGGGACCGTGGGCGAGTTGAAGACGGTGCGGCTGCGGCCGGGGGCTTACAACATTGCGGTGCGCGCTCCGGGGCGGACGCGGTATGAGGAGCGGGTCTACGTGGTGGCTGGCAAGACGTTGAAGATCCGGCCGGAACTGCGGGTGAACTAAACAGCCTTGGCCGCGTCGCGGGGGACGAGGCGGAGGGCGGCGTAGACGATGACGGCGGCCATGAGGAGATAGCAGGCTCCCGTCGCCGCCATGAGTTGGTCGATGCCGATGGCGCCGCGGGCGAGGCCGCCGAGATAGGGCGCGAAGCCGGAGACGAGGCAGCCGACGAGATTCAAGATGCCGGCGGCGGTGGCGCGGTATGCGGCGGGGACGACGTCAAAGGCCGAGGCGGCCTGGTTGGCGATGATCATGCCGGAGCAAAAGCCGAAGGCCGCGGCCGCGAGTCGCATGCCGGAGAGGGCAGAGGCGGCTCCGAGCAGGTAGATACAAGGGCCGGCGGCGCAGAAGGCGGCCAGGACGATCCAGAAACGAGCGGCCGGGTTCGTTTTGCGCCAGGCGTCCGAGGCGATGCCGCCGAGGAAGAGCCCGGCGAGGGTGCCCGCTTGGGGATAGATGGCGGCTTCGCGGCCGGAGAGTTCGAGGCCAAGATGGAACTTGTCGTAGAGGAACGTGGGCAACCAGGTGTAGACGAGATAGAGGCCGAATGTGGCAACCGCGACGAAGGCGGAGACGACCTGGAGCGAGGGGATGCGGAGGAGGCGGAAGAAATCGGCCATGCGGGCGGGCGGCGTGCCGGCCGCGGGCAGGAGTATGTTGGCGGGAAGGCGCTTCAGAAATAGATAAAGCGGCGCGGAGTACAGCAGGCCGAGGGCGCCGAGGAGCCAGAAGGAGGCTCGCCAGGTGAGGCGCTCGGCGATGAGGCCGCCAAGAGAACCGCCGAAGGCGACGCCCACCATTTGGCTCGTGGCGAACAGTGCGATGGCTTTCGAGCGCGTTTCCGGGCCGTGGGCGTTGGCCATCAGCGCGAAGGCTGCGGGCATGAAGAGCGACTCCGAAATGCCGAGCAGGGCGCGGCAGACGAGGAGGCTCCAGCCTTCGGGCGCGAAGCCGGAGAGGACCGTGAAGAAGCTCCACAGGGCGAGGCTGCCGGCGATGATGGCGGGCTTGGGCCAGCGGTCGCCGAGGACGCCGGCGAAGGGCGAGGCGAGGCCGTAGATCCAGAGGAATAGGGCGCCCATCATGCCGAGCATCGTGTTGGACAGACCGAACTCAGTTTGCAGTGCGGGGAAGAGGGTGTAGAGAACTTGGCGGTCAGCGTGGTTGAGGACGTACGCGGCCCAGAGCAGGCCGATGAGGACCCACTTGGGTTGGCTCATACGAGTTCGTTAAGCGGCTGGCCGGTCTGGTCCTCAAGCGAATTTGCAATCTTGATGGGGCGGCCGATGGGGGTGTCGTACTCCTTGGTCCAATCGATGCCGAAGGCTTTGTAGATGGTGGCGAAGAGGTCTCCCATGCTGGTGGCGCGGCTGGTGACTTGGGCGCCGTCAGCATCGGAGGAGCCGACGACGCGGCCGCCCGCGATGCCGCCGCCGCCGATGGCGAGGGACCAGCAGTTGGGCCAATGGTCGCGGCCACGATCGTTGTTGACGAAGGGGGTACGGCCGAATTCGCCCATAGCGAGGACGATGGTGGAATCGTACAGACCGCGGTCTTTGAGGTCGTCGAGGAGCGTGGACAGGGTGCGGTCGAGGGGCGGGCAGAGGCGGTCGCGGTGGCCTTCGTCGTTTTTGGCGTGGGTGTCCCAGGAGTTCGCATGAAAGCCGGCGGCGGTGACGAAACGGGTGCCTGCTTCGACGAGGCGGCGGGCCATGAGGGCGCTTTGGCCGACGGCGTCGCGGCCGTAGCGGTCGCGGAGCTTTTCAGATTCCTTCGAGAGATCGAAGGCTTCGCGGACGGCGGGGTTGAGCAGCATCTTGGTGGCTTGGGTTTGGAAACCGTCCATTTGGGCGTGCTCGGCGCCTTCGACCATGGTGCGGTAGCGGCGGTCGATCATCTGCAGAAAGCCTTTGCGATTTTCGACGGCGGCGGCGGAGACGGACTTGGGGAGCGAGAGATCGTTGATATGGAAGCCGGGCTTGGAGGGATCCGGGATGCACATCGGATCATATTCGGGGCCGAGGAAGCCGGAGCGGAAGTAGTCTTCGTATTGGCGGGCCTTCTCCCAATGAGGGGTGAGGACGTGGGGCGGCATGCTGTTGCGGGCGCCGGTTTCCTTGGCGAGGATGGAGCCGATGCTAGGGAACTGCATGGCAGGATTTACTTCGTGGCCGGTGATAGCGTAGTGAGTGCCTTGGGGGTGGTCGCTGCCGCGGGTGTGCATGGAGCGGACGAGGGAGAGGCGGTCCATGCGGCGGGCGAGTTGGGGCAGGAGTTCGGAGATTTGAATGCCGGGGACGTTGGTGGAGATGGGCTGGAAGGAGGAGGTGGGCTTGGGGTCCCAGGTGTCCATTTGGCTGGGGCCGCCTTCGAGCCAGAGGAGGATGCAGGACTGGGCTTTGCCGTTGGGCTTGGCGCGGAGGAGGTCGGCAAGGTTGAGGCCGAGGAAGCCGAGGGAGCCGGCGGATAGAAAGCTTCTGCGCTGCATGTTAGTGGTTCTCCGCGAATTCTCTCGAACAGAGGACGGCCCAGAAGAGATCTTTCCAGGCGTCTTGGCGGTTCGGTTGGGTGGATAGGGCGGTGAGGATCTGTTGGCGCTCGGTGGGGTCGGGGGTCCGGCCGAGCGCGGTGAGATAGAGGTCGTTGAGGATTGCTTCGTCCGTGGCTTGGCTGGTCAGCAGCTTTTGGAGGCGGCCTTCGGGGGCGGCGAGTTTTTCGTTGTAGATGGGCCCGGCGAGCATGTTGAGGGCCTGGCCGAGGTTGGCTTTGCCGCTGCGCTCGGGGAGGGCGAGGCGATTGGGGCGGCCGTAGAGATCGAGGAAGTGGGAGTGGAACAGGTCGGGTTCACGGAGCTGGATGGCGCGTGTACCAGCGGGGGTTTGCTGGGTGACTTTGCCGTTGGCGGTGATGGTGGTGGTGAACCGTTCGGCGACGCCGGTGACTTGGCCGATGGCGTCGAGGAGGACCTCAGCGAGCAGCGGGCGGGGCAGGGCGTGGCTGTAGTTGACGCGGTCGGCGCGGTTGGTCGCGTTGGTATCGGCGGAGAGTTGGTAGGTGCGGGAGGTGACGATCAGGCGCATGAGGGCGCGGAGGTCGTGGCCGTTGCGGCGGAACTCGGCGGCGAGACGGGCAAGGAGCTCGGGGTGGGTGGCGGGATTGGTGGAGCGGAAGTCGTCGACAGGATCGACAAGGCCGCGGCCGAAGAACTCGGCCCAGATGCGGTTGACGGCGGCTTCGGCGAAGTGGGGATGCTGGACCATCCAATCGGCGAGGGCTTTGCGGGGGTTCTCCTTGTCGGAGGGAGGGACGACGCGGCCGTCGAGCAGGGTGGGGGTAAGTTTGGCTTTGGTGCGCGGGTGGAGGGTTTCGATCTTGCCGTTGACTTCGGCGTTGCCCATGCCCTCGTTCAAGGGGTGATCGAAGATGACGTACTCGTTGCCGGTGTCGCCCATTTTGAACATACGGCCAAAGAAGGCGGCGAGGCCCCAGAACTGGTCCTGGCTCCAGGTTTCGTAAGGATGGTTGTGGCACTGGGCGCATTCGAGGCGACGGCCGAAGAAGACGCGGACCTCTTCGGACATGGTCTCTTCGGGGGAGCCGATAACGTCGTAGGGGAGGAAGTGGCGGGAGGGGCCGTCGTAGCCCTGGGCGGTGAGGCGTTCCCAGGCCATGCGGTCGTAGGGCTTGTTTTTGGCGATGGATTCGCGGATCCATTCGCCGTACATCTGGCTCCATTTGGCGTTGATGCCGTTGGCGAAGAGGGCGACGCGGAAGAGGTCCTGGAAGCGGAAGGTCCAGTAGTCGGTGAACTCGGGGGTGGCGATGAGGGCGTCGATGACGCGTTCGCGCTTCTTGGGGTCGGTGCTTTTGACGAACTCGGTGACGCGGGCTGGGGGCGGGAGGGTGCCGGTGAGGTCGAGGCAGACGCGGCGGAGGAACTCGGCGTCGGAGGAGAGAGCGGAGGGGAGGATGCGGAGGCGGCGGAGTTTATCGAAGACCTGCTCGTCGATGAAGTTGGATCTGGGGACGGCGGGATAGTTGGCGATGGGGTCGCCGATGACGCCGACGATGACTGCGGCGGCTTGGCCGGCGGCGCGGATGAGGATGGAAGTTTCGCCAAGGGCGACGGGGGAGACGAGGCCGGAGTCGGCGACGGTGGCGATCTGGTGGTCGTTGGCGACGTAGAGGGCTTGAGCGGTGACGTCTTCGCGGCGGCCGTTGGCCATAACGGCGGTGACGAGAAGGCGGTGCTTCTGGCTCTTTTCGAGGGCGAGGATTTTGGGGTAGACCTCGAAGGCGGTGACGCGGCTGGTATCGTCTTCGGGCGGGCCGAAGGGTGCGCCTTGGCGGATCCAGTTGGTGATGGTTTGATATTCGGACGAGTCGACGGCGAAGCGCTTGCCGCCGCCGTGGGGCGTGGCGCCGGTGGCCTTGCGGAGGAGAAGGCTTTCAGCGGGATTCTGGAGATTGATGCGGGGGGTGCGGGCGGTTTTCGATTCGGCGGAAAGGACTTGGTATTCGCCGCCCTTGACGATCCACTCGTAGTCGTCTTGGGGGAAGAGGGACGCGGCGGAGAGCTTGAGGCCGCCGCGGCCTTTGACGCCGCCGTGGCAGGCGGGGGAGTTGCAGCCGCGCTTGGTGAGGATGGAGCCGATGGCGGAGCGGAAGCGGAATTCGGCGGGGCCGGTGGCGGTATCGATGCGGCCGGCGGCGGTGGCGCGGAGTTTGCCGTGGGAGGCGGTGACCTGCACGGGGCCGGGGGTGGTGGCGGTGACGAGGCCGGCGGGGGCGTGGGTCGGCCATTGGGCGGTATCGGTGAGGTCGTGCGTTGCGCCGTCGGGGTACTCTGCGATGAGGAGCAGTTGCTGGGTGGC
>LNFE01000025.1 GCA_001464575.1 Acidobacteria bacterium Ga0077553
CAGGAACCGGTCGACAATATTCGCGGTGGTGGAGGGGCCGGCAGCAGAAACGCCCCGTTGGCTCAAAACCTTCTCTACCGCGGCGATTACCCGGGATTTATCGATTGGTCCTTCGCTCATCGCTGTATCCCCTACTGTGGCAGGCTTTCCGAGAGCGGGCAAGGCTTCGTGCGGTTCCCGCACGGCCCAGGCCACCCGTTTGATATTGAGCAGATGCAGTGGCGTGACGTTGTCGCCGGTGGAGTTTCCCGCCACCGCTCCGCAGCCGAGCGTCATGGCCGGAAAGAGGTTCGTCGTGATCCCGACCGACCCCTGCGGCGTCGGGGAATTCACGAGAATCCGATGCGCGGGCATGCGAAGGCCGTACTCCCGGGCGCGGCTCTCGTCCTGCGTGTAGATGCCGCAGGTGTGGCCCAAACCATGGAACCGGAGCACCGCTTCACAGGCGGCCAAGGCGGCGGGCCAATCGCGCACAAAGTGTACGGCCAGCACCGGTGACAGTTTTTCCGCCGAGAGCGGATACTCCTTGCCGATGCCCCCTATTTCGCACGCCAAGACCCGGGCGCCCGCAGCGACCGAGAATCCGGCTGCCTGCGCGATGGCCGAGGCCGAATGGCCCACCAGTTCTGGGTTGACCGCGGTCCCGCGATTAAAGAGAACGCGCTCGAGTGCCTTTGTCTGCTCCGGGGTGCAGACATGAGCGCCCTGGGCCTGCAAAGCACGGAGAACCGCATCGCGGCGGCCGGATTCGGCCACCAACGTCTGCTCGCTCGAACACAGCGTGCCGTGGTCGAACGATTTGCCGGAAAGCAGCTTGTTGACGGAGTTCTCGACGTTGGCCGAGGTATCGAGCAGCACGGGAACGTTGCCGGGGCCCACGCCGTAGGCGGGCTTGCCGCTCGAGTAGGCTGCCTTCACCATCGCGCCGCCCCCGGTTGCGAGGATGACGGCCGTCTTCGGGTGCCTCATCAGCGTGTTCGTGGCTTCGAGAGTCGGCTGCGTGAGGCACTGCAGCAGACCTTCGGGCGCTCCGGCGGAGATGGCCGCGCGATAGAGGATTTCAACCGTGGCGCACGTGCAGCCCTTGGCGCGCGGATGGGGGCTGAGGACGATGGCGTTGCCGGCCTTCAGCGCGATGAGGCTCTTGAAGATCGCCGTGGAAGTCGGGTTTGTCGTGGGCAGAACCGCGGCAACAACGCCGACGGGCGCCGCGATTTCGGTGATCCGTTCTTCGGGCAGTTCGCGCAGAATGCCGATGGTCCGCATGCTGCGAAGCCGCTGCGGCAGCAGCTCCGCGGCGAGCAGGTTCTTCGCCACCTTGTCGGACGCATTGCCGTAGCCCGTCTCTTCGACAGCCATTTCGGCGAGCTTCCGGGCATTGCCACGCGCGGCCTCCGCCATCCGCTCGACGATCGCGTCGACCTGTTCCTGGCTGAAGGAGCGGTACTTCTCCCACGCCGCCCAAGCCTTTTCGACCTTCGTGCGGACCTCTTGAATCGTGAGCAGGTCGGGATCTTGCAGCATCGCTGCCAGTACCTAGGCGGGGCCTACTTCTCGGACTTTTTCATCGCGCCAGGAAGGATCTTCTCCACTTCCTCGTGCGGATTCGGGATCACGTGTACTGCTACGAGTTCACCGACGCGCCGCGCCGCTGCCGCGCCCGCGTCCGTCGCCGCTTTCACCGCGCCCACGTCCCCGCGCACGGTAACCGTCACGTAGCCGGCGCCGATGTACTCTTTCCCGGTCAACGTTACGTTGGCCGTCTTGACCATTGCGTCCGCCGCTTCAATCGCGCCGACGAGGCCTTTCGTTTCCACCATGCCGAGTGCTTCCATAGAGTCTCAAGCGAGAGTACCACACTACATGCCCGTTTTCCGGATGAACCAGCCGGCGCCGGTGAACACGGTGCCAAACGCCAGGCCCACCCAGGTGGGTGTCCAGACGTCCGAGTCTTCGTCAGCGGGCGACATCCAGTCTTCCGGATCCTGGGGGTTGAGCAGCAGCACGCAAGGCTCGGCCAGGCAAGCGGCGGCGGGCAGCCGGTAGACCCGGCCTTCGTGGTCCACCTCCGTCCAGACCACCGGGACACCCGCAACCCGTTCCCGGGCCGCTTCGCTCAAGTCCACCCGGGCCCAGGGCAGGGAAGAGGCGGGCGCTTCGACGCGTTTGCCGAGGGCAAGCGGCCAGAAGTTCGCCTGCCACGAGCGATAGGCACCCGTGCCGATGCCGGCGGTGAGCGCGAGAATGCCGACGCTAAAGAAGAGAAGCCATCCGGCGGAGGCCGTCCGGTGCAGCACCGCGCGGCCCCGGATCTCCGGCCAACAGGTGACCCACAGGGCGAGCAGAAAAAAACCGCAGAACCCGGCCAAGAACCCCATGCCAACCGCGAACTCGAGCGGCTCCCGCGCCGCAGCCGGGGTAAGGAAGAGCTCCGTGGGCCGGCCGTGCGTTTGAGGCAGGGAGACGGTGGCGCCGGGCGCGAAACGGGCGAGCAGGCCGAAACCGAGTCCGACCTCGTTCCACGGCAAGACCACCTGCCGCGAGATGGTGGGGGCGCCGTCCGCTGGGGCTGCGAGTTCCACGTGCAAAACGGGCAGCAGGTAGGCTCCTCGCCAAGTGTCGATCGACAGCCGGGAGTTGCGGACTTCCACCGCTACCGTCTCCTGGCGGAGCCACTTGGTGGTTTGGTAAAGGCCCGTTGCAAGGGCGGCGAGACCGCACAACGAGAAGAGGGCGAAAGCGGCGCGCTCGATCATGGCTTGTAGAATTCTCCCACGGGCGAAACATTCCCGCCGGGGTGGGGTTCTAACGGCCAGGAGATTCTCTCATGCGACTTGTGTTTCTCACCTTGGTGTTGGCTTTATCCGCATTCAGCGCCGATCTGACCGGCAAATGGAAGGGCAGCATGCCGGGCCGGGATGGCAACGCCCGCGAGATCAGCTTCAACTTTAAGGCCGACGGCGCTAAGTTGACCGGCACCATGATGGGCCCGATGGGGAACGAAATCGAGATCTCCGATGGCAAAGTGGACGGCCAGGATGTGTCCTTCAAAGTGGTGCTTGAATTCAATGGCAATGCGATGTCGTTGAACTACGCGGGTAAGTTAGAGGGAGAGGACCTGAAGCTGAAGATGCAGCGGGAGGGAGCTCCGCGCGCCATGGAGATGATTCTGAAGAAAGCGGGATCTTAGTAAGCCGCCGTGCGGACGATCCTGTGTTTCTTGTTGCTTTTCCTCGCCGAAGCCTTCCCGCAGTCTACCGGTATGGTGCGGGCGAATGGCCGGCCGGTTCCGGGTGCGGTGGTCACGGCCAATCTCGGGCAGAGTAAGTTGGAGACCTCGACGGACGAGTTCGGCCGGTACGAGCTGCCGTTGACGCCAGGGGATTGGACACTAACGGTTCAAATGTTCGGCTTTGGCACCGTAACGCAGGTGCGAAAGGTGCCGGAGACCGCTCCGGCACAATGGTCGTTACAGTTGCTGGCTGCGGCGCCGGCGCCAGTGCAGTCGGCCGGTTTGGCTTTGCCTGACCTGCCGGCCACCGAGGCGCCACCAGCGCTGGGCCCGGCGGATAACTCAGGGGATAACAACGAATCGTTTCTGTTAAACGGGAGCCTCTCCCGCGGTTTGGCTTCCGCGCCTGCCGAAGGCCCGCCCGAGTTTGGCCCTCCGGGCGGACCGGGGATGGGAGGCCCAGGAGGGATGCGCCCGGACGGAATGGAGGGCGGACCGCCAGGTGGCGGACTCGGCATGGGTGGGCCAGGAATGGGCGGGCCGGGGATGGGACCCGGCGGAGGCGGCCGAGGCGGGGGCGGTGGTGGCGGCTTGGGCGGGGGAGGCCGAGGCGGCGGTTCCGGCGGCCGAGCACTCGGTCCGGCTGGCCGCGCGGCGATCCGCCAACGATTGGAGCAGATGCGAAACGCGACCGTAGGAAACCGGCGACGGCGCAACAACAATGGCGTTCGCGGCGCGTTGTCCTTCCAGGCCCGGAACGCGGACTGGAACGCCCGGCCGTATTCATTGACGGGTCTTGCCTACCCCCGGCCCGACCAGGCGCAGTACCGGTTCAACGGCGTTTTGGGCGGCCCCCTGAAGATCCCCAAACTAATTCTGAGCGACAACACGTTTTTCACGTTGACTTACAATCTGACCTACGGCCGCAACCCCTTTAACGGCGTAGCCACGGTTCCGACAGCCCTCGAACGCGGCGGCGATTTCTCGGCTTCCCGCACGAATGTCCCCGTCAGCATCTACGATCCGCTTTCCGGGCTGCCGTTTGCCAATAACCAGATTCCCGCCTCTCGCGTCGACCCCGCCGCCCGCGGCCTGCTCGCTTTGATTCCGAACGCCAACTCCGGCGGTGGGGTGCAGAACTACCAGTTCATCACCGGGGTGCCGCAGAATTCGCAGCAGTTGAGTGGCCGGCTCAACCAAGCAGTGACCAGGAAGGATCGGATCTCGCTCAATCTCGGCTGGCAGTACCGGGACGGCCAAAGCGCGCAGCTGTTCGGCTTTCTCGACGAAGCACACAGCCACGGCTACAACATGGAACTCGCCTGGAATCGCAACATTACCCAGCGGCTGATCCAATCCGTCCGCTACCGGCTGACGCGCAATGTCACCGAGAACACCCCGTTCTTCGCATTCACCCGCGACATTGCCGCCGAACTCGGCATCCGCGGCGCCGCCCGCGACCCGATCAACTGGGGGCCGCCCACGCTGAACTTTACGAACTTCGGCCGTCTAGCCGATGGCGTGCCGCTCTTCCGCCGCGACCTGACCAACAACTTCAACTACGGCCTCACGTGGATCCGCGGCAAGCATTCGATTGTCAGCGGGTTCGATTTCACTCGCTTCCGCAACAACAACCGCACCGATTCGAACGCTCGCGGCACCTTCACGTTCTCCGGCTTGGCGACCAGCCGCCTGGATGCCAACGGCCTGCCCTCCGCCGCCACCGGCTATGACTTTGCAATCGAGTTCGCTGCGCTTCGGTTCCCCTTCGAACTACTTCCGCGGTTCAAGCTATGCGGCGTTCGTGCAGGACGAATGGAAGGTGCGGCCGAATCTGAGTTTGAACCTTGGTCTGCGCTACGAACTCTTTGCCCCACTTTATGAACTCTACGACCGGCTGGCGAACCTCGACATTGCCTCGGGGCTGACGGCGGTTGCCGCGGTGACCCCCGGTATGGCGGGGCCCTACAGCGGAGAATTTCCGCGCGCGCTCGTCGATCGGGACAAGAACAATTTCGGCCCCCGGCTGGGCCTAGCGTGGAAACCGGTGAACGGGGGGCGGGTGACCATTCGCGCCGGTTACGGCTGGTACTACAACGGCGGCGTCTATCAGAATTTCGCCACGCGACTCGCCTCCCAGCCGCCCTTCGCCCAGACCGGCACGGTGCAATCGACGGCCGCCCGGCGGCTCACGTTGGCCGAAGGTTTTGCGCAAACTCCGGCGCAGAGCATCACGAACACCTTTGCCGTCGACCGTTCGTACCGCATTGGCTACGCGCAGACCTGGTCCCTATCCGTGCAGCGGGATCTGTTCCGCTCCTACGTGCTGGAAGTCGGCTACCTCGCTACCAAGGGCACCCGCCTGGACATGCAGCGCTCGCCGAATCGCGCGGCCCCCGGTTCGCAACTCGACGCCGAGGCCCGGCGGCGGATCGGTAACGCCGTCGGGTTCACGCTCGATACGTCGGAGGCTAATTCGATCTTTCATTCGGCGCAGGTCCGGCTGACGCGCCGGTTCACCCGCGGCTTCTCCGGCTCGGCGCTCTACACCTGGGGCAAGTCGCTCGATAACGCCAGCTCCATCGGCGGAGGAGGCGGCGGCACGCTTGCGCAGGACGATCAGAACCTGGCCAACGAACGAGGGCTTTCCAGCTTCGACATTCGCCACAACTTTAACGGCAGCTTCGTCTTCGCCCCGCAACGGCGGAATAAGTGGTTGAAAGACTGGTCGATGACCGGCAACGTTCTGCTTCGCACTGGCACTCCGCTGACGGCGCGAGTGCTGGGTAACCAGTCCGACGCGGCCGGTACCGGCGTCATCGGCGCCGGACGGGCCGACGCGACCGGTTTGCCGGTGACCGACGGCGAAGGCTATTTCAACCTGGCCGCCTTCACCCTGCCGCCCAGTGGCCGCTATGGGAACTCGGCCAGGAATGTCATTCCCGGTCCTGGCCTGTTCACCATCAACGCCGGACTCGGCCGTTTCTTCCGGTTGTCCGAACGGCGGCGGCTCGAATTTCGCGCCGAATCGACCAACCTGACGAACCATCCCGTCATCACCAACCTGGGCACAACGGTGAACGCGTCCAACTATGGCCTACCGCTTGCCGTGGGCAACATGCGGACCATCAGCGCGCTAATCCGCTTCCGTTTCTAGCCATGCGACCCCTGACGATCTTTCTCGCCGCCGCCCTGCTCGCCCAGCCGCCGCAACGCGACGCGGGCTTGGCGAAGTTCTCGAGTTCGTCGAATCTGGTAATCGTCAACATCACGGCCCAGGGCCGCGAGGATCTGAAGAAAGGCGATTTCCGGATTTTCGAAGACGGCAAGCCGCAGGAGATCGCGGTCTTCGAGTTCCAGAAACTCGATTCGACGCCGCTGCCGCCGGTCCCGACCCCGCCCCCGCCAAGCCGGCCTTTAAGGATCGCCGCCTGCTCGTGCTGTTCTTTGATTTTTCCTCACTGCCAATCGCCGACCAGATTCGCAGCCAGGAAGCGGCCGCGAAGTTTCTGGCCACGCAAATGACCGCCGCCGACGCCCTCGCCATCTACACCTTCGGGACTAAGTTGAAGAAGGTGATGGACTTCACCGACGACCGGGCTGCGCTGCTCGCCGCCGTACAGTCGTTCGGCGCACTGGATACGCTCGACACAACCACCACGGAAGTGGATCTCGAAGACACCGAGTCCTTTCAACTGGACGAAACCGAGTTCGCCATCTTCAATACGGACCGCAAACTGGCCGCCCTCGAAGACCTGGCCAAGGAGTTGGGGGAGATTCCGGAGAAGAAGGCCGTCATCTATTTCGCGAGCGGCGTTTCGAAAACTGGCGTCGAGAATCAGTCGCAACTGGCTTCGACCACCAACGCCGCCGTCCGCGCCAGCCTCAGCTTCTACCCGGTCGACGCCCGTGGGTTGCTGGCGTCCGCCCCGGCCGGTGACGCGTCGGCCGCTTCGCCGCGCGGGTCGGGGGTCTTCTCCGGGCAGACGCAGCGGCAGCGGCGGGATCGCGAGACGGGTTCGCAGGAAACACTGTTTTCCCTCGCCAACGATACCGGCGGCCGGGCCTTGCTCGACTCAAACGATTTGGCGTTGGGAATCCGGCAGGCACAGAAGGATGTGGAAAGCTACTACATCCTTGGGTACTACTCGACGAATGAGGCCAAGGATGGGCGCTTCCGGAAGATCAAGGTGGAGGGACCGCTCAAGATGAAGCTGGCTTACCGCCCCGGCTACTATGCCGATAAGGTGTGGGCCAAGCTCAACGAGGACGAGCGCGAGAAGCAGTTGGCCGATGCGCTGCAACTGGGCAATCCGGTGACGGACCTGCCCATGGCCGTCCAACTGCTTTATTTCCGGACGACCCCAAAAGCGTACTTCGTGCCCGTTTCAATCAAGATTCCGGGTTCGAGTCTGCCGCCGCAAACGGAGTTGGATTTCATCGGCAGCGTGAAGGATTTGAAGGGCCGGACGGTTTCCACGCTGCGAGATACCTTGAAGCTGAAGGCGGAACTGGGCGGCCGGAGCCTGCTTTACGATGCCGGCTTCTCGCTCGCGCCGGGCGAATACCGCGTGAAGATCCTCGCCCGGGAAAACACGAACGGCACCATGGGTACCTTCGAGACCAAGCTGGTCGTGCCGAACCTTGATGCGAGCCCGGCGGCGCCGGTATCGAGCCTCGTTCTCGCTTCCCAGCGGGAGCCCTTCACCGCGCCCAAAAAAGAGCGGAAGCTGCAAGAGCTGCATCCGCTGGTGGCCAACGGCCGAAAGCTGCTCCCGGCCGTGACCAATGTCTTCCGCCGCGGCCAGACGCTGCGGGTGTTTGCCGAAGTCTACGCTCCCGCCACCGCGACGCTAGCGCTGTACAGTGGTAGCCGCAAGATCTATGAGTCACCCGCAAAGCAAACCCAAAAGGTGCTGGAGTTTGTCCTCCCGCTGGCCCGGCTGGCCCCCGGAGAGTACACCGCGCAGCTGAACGTCATTGCCTCCGCCATCCAACGCTTCGCCTTCGTCCGTGAGCGTTTTGTGGTGCTCGCGGGGACGCCAACGTCCCCATAACCCGGCGGCGAGGCTCGGTCTGGTATAATCGAAACATGTGGTAACCCTCTAACGGAACTTATAGGATGAGTTCCGCCTTCCTCCATTTGGATCAAAATCCCAAAAACATAAAGAGGTTATTTCGTATTGAAACGATGGATTACCAGGGGACTGGTGCTGCTTGCCGTGTCCCTGCCGCCCGCCATGAATGCTCCCGCTCAGGAACTGAACAAGGGAGTGGATGCGGAAGACAGCCGACTGCAGCGCATCCGCAGTTTCTTTCGGAAACGCAAATGCCCCGCCCAACGCTACGCCGCCGACTTTGTGATAGCGGCAGACCGGCATCGCTTGGACTGGCGGCTGCTGCCTTCCCTGGCTCTCATCGAGAGCAGTGGCGGTAAAGTGTTCACCAACAACAACATCTTCGGGTGGGATTCCTGCCGCCACCGGTTTCAATCCGTGCAGGCAGGAATCGACACGGTCGCCGAACGCCTAGCCAACTCGCCGTTGTACCGCGGCAAGTCCGTCGACGACAAACTCAAGGTTTACAACGCTAGGCCGCACTACCGCATTGCCGTGAAGCGGGTCATGCAACAGTTGGAACTCGAAACCGCTGGCCTTTAGCCCGCGATCCGGACTCCAAAATAAAGACCGGCGAAGAGCAGAATACTCGCCGCGGCCACTGCCAACCAAACCATCGTTCTTTCCGAGGCGGTGGTAGCCAGTTTCTCGTCCTTCTTCATCGTCTCATCGAGGCTGTCGAACATGGGAGACCTCCAATACTTTGCCGTAATTTAAGAATTAGGCCGTATGGAAAGGCGACGGTATCAAGGTCTTCCTAGCCGCATATTACACCCGATTCACTGCGACGCAACAATATTTTTCGACATCCCATAAGGCACCATGCGTAGCCTCCCTTTTTGGGCTCTCCTCACCCTGCCGGCCTTTGGCAATCCCCTACTCGAGTACACGGTGCCGATCCCGTGGGATCAGATTCAGCCGGAGCACATCGTTCCCGCCGTCCAGCATCACCTGAAACAGGCGGAGTCCCGCCGGGCCACCCTGGCACACGCTTCGGGACCGCGCACCTGGGAAAACACGATCGTCGCGCGCGACCTGATCGCCGAGGATCTCACCCGCGCCTTTGCACTAGTGACGCACCTGCAGAGCGTGAACAGTTCTCCCGAGTTGCGCAAGCAATTCAACGCCGCCCAGCCTCTAGTGAACCGGTTCCAATCGGCGCTCGCCCTCGACCCGGCCATTTATGAAAAGGTGAAGGCCTACGCCGCCACCGCCGAGGCCAAGTCTCTGACGGGGGTTCGCCAGCGTTATCTGCAAGTGATCCTCGACGAATATCGCCGCTCCGGGGTCAGCTTACCGCCAGAGAAGCGGGCGCGGGTGCTGGAGTTGCGGCAAGAGCTTGCCCGGCTGTCGACCCAGTTTGCTCAGAATGCCCTCGATAGCGCCAACGCGTTCGAACTCCTGGTGACTGACGAAGCCGAACTGGCCGGCCTTCCCGCATCCGCCAAGCTGGCCGCGGCGGCCAACGCGAAGGCGAAAGGACACCAAGGCTTCCGGTTTACGTTGCAGGCGCCAAGCTATGGACCGGTAATGGCCTATGCCGAGAACGCGGCGCTCCGCGAGAAGCTCTACCGGGCGCAAACCACCATCGCCTCGTTCGGCCCGTTCGACAATCGGCCGGTCGTGGCCCGGTCCCTTGAGTTGCGCCGCGAACTGGCGGCGCTGTTGGGCTATAAGAACTTCGCCGATTACCAGACGGAGCTGCGCATGGCCAAGTCTGGCCAAAAAGTGAAAGACTTCCTGGGAGACCTTGAGGAGAAGACCCGTCCGTTTTTCGAAGCCGAGCGGGCAGCACTGCAGGCCGTATCGCCGGATCTGAAGGCGTGGGACGTCGCCTTCCTCACCCAGAAGCTCCGCCAGCAGAAGTTTGCGTTTAATCCGGAAGAGCTGCGGCCGTATTTCGAACTCGACCGCACGTTAACCGGCATGTTTGCTCTGGTCAAGAAGCTGTACGGAATTCGCGTCACCGAACAGAAGCAGCTCCCGGTGTGGCATCCGCAGGTGCGCGCCTTTCGCATCGACGACGAGTCGGGGGTGCAACTGGCGACTTTCTACGCCGATTTCTTCCCGCGCGAGTCTAAGCGGTCGGGCGCTTGGATGAACCAGTTTCTGGTGGGAGAAAACGGATCGCCGCACATTGGGGTGATCGTGTCGAACGTCACCCCGCCGAATGCATCCGGCAAAGCGCTGCTGCTGCACCGGGAGGTCTCGACGCTCTATCACGAGTTCGGCCACCTGCTGCATCTCGCTCTGGCCTCGGGTCCCATCAAGCGGTTGAACGGCACATCGGTCGCCTGGGACTTTGTCGAACTGCCGTCGCAGATCATGGAAAACTTCACCTGGGAACGCGACGTGTTGAACACGTTCGCGGTGCACCATGAAACGGGCGAAGCGCTGCCAGAGCCGCTATTCAAGAAAATGAGTGACGCCCGGACCTTTGCCGCGGCCGCCGCCCAGATGGGTCAACTCAGCCGCGGTACCCTGGACATCCTGCTGCATACGGACTACCAGGTGGGAGCGGACTTCGGCGCTCCGGAAGTCTACGGCCGTCAGATTACGCAACGGTTCGCGATGGCGAAGGTGGAGCCGGAGGAGTGTCCGGTCTGCAATTTCACACACGTGTTCTCTGGCGCCTACGCGGCGGGTTACTACTCCTATAAGTGGGCGGAAGTGCTAGATGCCGACGCATTTACAAAGTTTAAGATTAACGGCGTGGTGAGCCGGCAGGTGGGCGAGGCGTTCCGGAAAACGGTTTTGTCGCAAGGAAATCAACGGCCTGCGGAGGTCCTTTTCCGCAATTTCATGGGCCGCGACCCGGACCCCAAGTCCCTGCTTCGCCGTAGTGGACTTGAAACAAAAAACTGATATCATCCGTTTAACGTTTGGTTCAGAGGGAAGAGGTCTATGCGTCACGTCATCGCACTAGCTGCGCTTTGCAGCGCGTCGTTGTTTGCTCAGGAGTTCCGCTCCACGCTCTCCGGTCTAGTGACCGACCCCCAGGGGGCCGCCGTTTCCGGCGCCAAAGTCCGCCTGCGGGAAACCGCCACGAATAGTGGTTATGAGGCGACTTCGGCCGCAGACGGCGCCTTCGCGCTCCCGTTCGTGCCGCCCGGCGACTACGAGTTGTCAGCCGAAGCCAGCGGGTTCAAGAAGTACGTCCAAGCGGGCATTCGCATCGGCACCAACCAGCGGCTGTCGCAGAACATCACCCTGAGCCTGGGCGCGATCACCGAAAGCATCACCGTTTCGGCCGACGTTTCCCAGTTGAATACGGCGTCGGCCTCGGTTGGCCAAGTGATCTCCACCGCCCAACTCGACTCCATGCCCATGAACGGCCGGACGCCCTTGAGCTTGGCGCAACTGGCCTTTGGGGTCGTCCCCGCGTCCGACCCCCGCTTTACCCGCCCCTTTGACAACGGCGGCCCTGCCGGTTTCTCGATGGGCGGCAGCCAAGGCCAATCGAACGAACTGTTGCTCGATGGCGCGCCGGACATGACGCGCAATCGGCGGGTGGCCTATAACCCCCCGGCCGACTCTGTTGCGGAAGTGAAGGTCGAGGTGTTCCAATCTGACGCTGCCTACGGCAACACCGGCGGTGGCACGGTGAACGTCGTGATGAAGGGTGGCGCCAATGATTTTCACGGCTCGGCATACCTGTTCAACCAGGTCTCGGCGCTGAAGGCCAACCAGTTCTTCTCGAATGCCGCCAGCCAGGCCCGCGCGGTGACCCGCTTCAACCAGTACGGATTGACGGCCAGCGGCCCGGTGGTTATCCCCAAGCTGTTTAACGGCAAGAATAAGGTTTTCTGGTATTTCGCTTACGAAGGCATTAAGCAGTCCGAACCCGAGCCGACTTTTTCGACCGTTCCGACGGAGGCCCAGCGTGCCGGCAACCTCTCGCAGCTACTCGCGGTGAACTCGTCCTATCAGATCTATGACCCGCTCACCGGCACCCGCGAAGGCGCCCGCGTCCGCCGCCAGCCGTTTGCCGGCAACATCATTCCGGCTAACCGGCTGAGCCCGGTGGCCCGGAACATCCTCGGCCTTATCCCTGGCCCGAATACCACCGGCGGCGCCGACGGCATCAATAACTACTTCAATAACGCCGTTCGCAGCGACAACTTCTTCTCTTATCTCGGCCGGCTCGACGTCAACGCCTCCGACAAGCACAAGTTCTTCTTCTCCTACCGCATCAACGATCGCCTCGAAGACCGCGGCCGGCGTTTCGGGACCCCGGTGACCGGCAACTTCCTCTCTCGGGTCAATAACGGCGCCACCTTCGACGACGTCTACACCCTGTCGCCTTCTCTCCTGCTGAATACCCGGTTGAATTGGACGCGGTTCACGGAGGGCAGCACGCGGCCGCACGACGGCTTTGACTTCACCACTCTGGGCTTCCCCCAGTACATGGCCGCGGCGAGCGCCCGCAACGTGATTCCGTTCATCGACTTCTCGAACTTCACCGATATCGGTGAATCCGGCGGCGATCGCACCCCGTTTGATAGCTTCCAGATCTTCACTACACTAACCAAAATCACCGGCAAGCACAGCCTGAAGACTGGTATCGATATCCGGCAGCAACGCGAAAGCTCGAACGCCTTCGGCAACTCCTCCGGCCGCTTTGTCTTCAACAACTCCTACACCCGCGGTCCGCTCGATAACTCGGCTGGCGCTCCGCTCGGCCAGGATCTGGCGAGCTTCCTGCTCGGCGTCATCGGCCCCGATACCAACAGCAACTTTGACGTGAACGCCTCCCGCACCCAGCAGGCGAAGTACTTCTCCACCTTCATCCAGGACGATTGGCGCGTCCGCTCGAATCTCACCCTGAATCTCGGTATCCGCTACGAGATCGAGACCGGCACGACGGAACGTTTCAATCGCACGCTCGCCGGCTTCGACCCCTCTGCCGTAAACAACACCACCACGGCCGCCCGCGCCGTCTACGCCCGCAACCCGAGCCCGCTGCTGCCCGTGGCGAACTTCAACCCCGCTGGCGGCGTGATCTTCGCAAGCGATAGCCGCCGGTCCATCTACGATCCGCCGAACTACGCCGTCAGCCCCCGCTTCGGCCTCTCCTGGAGCCCCAGCAAGCTGGGCGGCAAAACGGTCATCCGTGGCGGCGCCGGGGTGTTCTATAGCACTTACGGCACCACGGGCGTCCAGCAGCCCGGCTTCAGCCAGCGCACCCCGGTGCCGGCCAACGAACTTGGCGACCTCAGCCAGCCCACCGCGTACCTGAACAATCCGTTCCCCCGCGGCATCCTGCAGCCCGTCGGCTCCAGCTTGGGCGTCAATACCTTCCTCGGCCAGAACATCACCTTCGCGCCGAACAAGGTAGCCCAGCCCATGACCTGGCGGTGGAGCTTCAACATCCAGCGCGAAGTGGGCCGCAACTATCTCATCGAGCTCGGCTACATCGGCAGCGTGGCCAACCGCCTCACCGAAGCCCGCGACCTCAACTTCATCCCGCTTGAGTTCCTCTCGAACTCGCCCGTTCGCGATCAGGACAACATCAACCGCGTCCGTGCCAACGTGCCGAACCCCTTCGTCGGCCTGCTGCCGGGTACCAATCAGAACGGTACCAGCATCAGTCTCGAACAGTTGCTGCGCCCCTACCCGCAGTTCGCCGGGCAGAACGGTGTTCGTGTGGAAGCCGAAAATCCAGGCGCAACTGCAGAAGCGCTTCAGCAACGGCTTCAGCTTCATGACGAACTTCCAGCGTTCGAAGATGATTGAGGCCACCCAGCGGCTCAACCCGGCCGACCCGTTCCTCGAACGCCGCATCGCTGACGAGGATCGCCCCTATCGCTTTGTCGCCAGCGGCATGTACGAACTCCCCTTCGGCAAAGGGAAGGCGCTTGCCTCCGGTGCCAACGGCTTCGTCGATGCTGTCATCGGCGGCTGGCAGCTGAACGTCATCTACACCAACCAGGCCGGACCGCCCGTCGAATGGGGCAACGTGATCTACAATGGCGGCGATTTGAACTGGAATGCGCATCCGGAGAACATGGGCAGCCTCATCGCTTTCGATCGGACCCGCTTCAACACCGTCGCGGCCCAACAGTTGGACCTGAACCGCCGCACCTTTCAGCGCCGCTTCAGCTCCTACCGCGCCGATACCATCAATAACGTCGACTTGTCCGTGCTCAAGAACTTCAAGCTCTTTGAACGGGTGACGGCCCAGTTGCGCGGGGAAGCCTTTAATCTGATGAATCGCGTGTCGTTCAATGGTCCCGACCTGGGTCCAACGAGCGCGAACTTCGGCCGGATCACCGGGCAGGCAAACCTCAACCGCGCCGTGCAGTTGGCCCTCCGCTTCAAGTGGTAACTGCCTGATTCGTTGACAAGCTGTCCCTGTAAATGCAACTGTTAAGGGCGCAGACATTTCTGTCTACGCCCTTGGCGTCTGAACTAAGTCCGGCGCTTCCGCCCCTCCTCTTAGGCTCCCTGTAACAACCGAGGAGGTTGTGATGAAGCTGTCCATCCTGGCCGTTGCCTGCGTGGCGACGCTTTCCGCCGTCGACTTCGCCACCTACCGGGGCTTCCGGTTCGGAATGGATCTGCCGTCGGCCGCCAAGCAGGCGAAAGTCGCCGTTACGGAGGCCAAGCGAGCATTCGCCCGCCCGGCCACGATCGACGAGTTATCCTGGCGGGCCGGGTCCATGATGCAGCAGGGTGCCTCGGCGGCCGATCCGGCGGGTGACTTCGTACTCCGGTTCGTCAATGGCGAACTGTTTCAGATCGTTACCTCTTATAGCCCCCTAATGGTGGAGGGCTTATCGGCGGCGGACATGGTCGAAGTGCTCTCGCGCACCTACGGGCCCAGCGCCAGTGGCGGCGAGATCGCTTTCCACTCCAACTACGGGGAAACGGCCAAGGTTCTCGCGCAATGGACACAGGGCGGCCACGTCTATTCGCTCATTCGCACGGGTGACCAGACCAGTTTCGCGCTCGTCGGTACGCTCACGCGCCTTGACCAGATCGCCCAGACCGCGATCGCCGAAGCCCGGCGCCTCGATATCCTCGAAGCGCCCCAGCGCGCTGCCGCCCGCGACAAGCAGGAGCAAGATGCGCTGCGGCTGTCCCGCCAAGCGGCGCGGGAGAAAAACAAGGCGAACTTCCGCCCATGAACACTATGGGAAAACGCCTCTCTCCCTCCGCCCCGGCACTCGTCTCCGCCGATGAGTTGACCGGCACCCCGGGCCAGATCGACTGGGCGCTACAGATTCGTCCGCAGGTGGATGCCGAGTTCGATCGGGTGGCCCAAGCCTTCCGCGCGGTGGCGAGCCAGCAGCAGGACGCGGAACGCGAGGCGACGCTGGCCATCGTCGCTATCCTCGAAGAGAAACGGACGGAAGTTATGGCCCGCCGGGACGCCGGCTACTTTCTCCGGGAGTGGCGGGAGTTGCACGACCAGGTCCGCCAGCTCATTTTCGCCGATCGCCGGTACCAAGTTCTGAAGTCCAATCGCCCCATTAAGGACAACGCAAAGTGACCCAAACCACCGTACACTTGACCATCCCGGAACTCCAACTGCTGACCGCGTTAGCTGCCGACCAACTGTTCCGGCGAGAGTTCATTGATCCCAAAATGCCGGGGTTCAAAGGCAACTCCGCCGAACTCAGCTTAGGCAAGAGCCTGTTGACGCGGCTGCGTACGATCCTGGACCCGACCCGCGCCAAGCAAATGCAGGCTAAGCCTCAGAAGTAGTTGTCCTCGGCCCAAGCGACCACGAGCTTCCGGTCGTCCCCGCGCAGGATTCGCCGGATCAGCTCGCCGCACCGTGACTGGGACACTTCGAAATACGCCGAATGGATGTTGGTGGCGTCCGGCCGGATCAACGGCGAGCAGTCCAGATCCCAGACGTTGTCCGGCGCCAGGGCAACGTCGTTGGCGCCCCGGGCTAGCCCGCTACGCCCCAGCCGCCGCTTGCCAAAGTGCTTGAAGCCGGCCGAAAGCCCCAGCGTGGAATCGCGGCCGGTGTAGAGTGCCGTGATGCGGTAGGTCAGGTTGGCCATGGCATCGCCGTCCGAGCCGTCAATCGATTCGCCACTCGCAAACAGGTCGTTGTCGACGTCCGCCGCCACGAGCAGCATCTGATTGATCAGGCTAACGAGCAGGGGCTGATTCTTCCGCGTCCAGACGGTCTGCAGAGCCTTCTGGGTCACGTAGGCGCCCATGCTGTGGGCGATCAGGGAGATCTTCACCTTACAGCCCCTCTCTGCATTCACCGAGCCTTCGTTCTGCTTGTGGATCGCCCAATCGTAGAGATCGCTCAAGGTCTCGGCCAGGGCGTCGGCGGAACGCCGGGCGTCCAGGCGGTCCGGAATGTAGCCCAGCTTCGACCCGTCCGAGGGCCAGGTGAACAAGACGCAGGCGCCTAATTGATGTGCCGCGTAGGTGTTGTCGGCGATGCCGCGGTACCGCCGCGCGGCATCGTCCCAGGAGTTGTTGAAGCCGTGGACAAAGATGCCCAGGTGCCGCTGCTCCCCGTGCCGTTCCGGGTCAAGAATCTGCGGGAAGGAATCGGCTTCCTGAATCAGCGCCTTGCGAAAGGTGGCAGGTGTCACTTTGGACCAACTGCCGATCTGGTCGAGCGGAGCCGCTCCATCCGAGATCCAGTACGTCAGCAAGCCAAGCTCATGGGTTGGCGTGCCATTGCGGAGGAGCCGGTTTGTCACCATGTAGTACATAGCGGGAGACTAACATGGTTTCCCTGACCCTGCTATCGCCTAAACGCGTCGATCTAACTGCGCCTGTATGGTCTTTAATAACTCCAATTGTTGCTCCTGGAGCGCGACCAGAGCCGCCCATTGCGTGTCCCGCAACTCGTCCACCTTGGTGTGGAGACCCATCACTTCCATCTCCGCCTTCAAGTTAATCTCATAGTCATGCCGCGCATCCAGGCGGTCCCGCGCGGACTGGCGATTCTGGCTCATCATGATCACCGGAGCCTGGATCGCCGCGACACAGCTCAACACCAGATTCAGCAGGATAAACGGGTAGGGGTCGAATCCCTCCGGCCGTCCCGCGTTCGCCAGAATCCACACGGCCATCGACCCGAGGAATAGCCCAAGAAATCCCCAGCTTCCCCCAAAGGAAGCCACCCGGTCCGCCACCCGCTGGCCAAACGTCAGTTGGCCGGTAAACTCCTGATGGATGTCCCGGGCAATCGTATTCTGGTTGAGCAAGGCGGCCACAACGGCCCGCTCTTGATCATCCAGCTTCTGAATCTGCTGGATCAATGCGTTCGTGTCCATAAACACATAGTCCCCCGAATCGGAGAAATCCGACACGGGGGACCATGGATTTAAGCTGTTAAGAACCTAGAACGGATAAAGCGTCGTCACTGGACCGCCCGTCCCGCCACCGGCGCCCACGGTCGCTTCCTCTTCCGACCCCTCGCCGCTCGTTTGCCGGCACATAATTCCGGAATCGCCCAAATAGACTTCAAATTCGGACGGCCGGGGCAGGGAACCCTGGATCAGCGCTTCCGACAGCGGATCCTCAATGTACTTCTGCAGTGCGCGCCGCAGCGGCCGAGCGCCATAGCTGCGGTCTCCGCAGGTCTTTTCGAGGATGTACCGCGCCGCGTCTTCCCGCAGGTGAATCTTGATCTGCTTGGTCCCCAGATTCACGTTGATCTGGTCTACCAGCAGCGTCACGATCTTCAGCAGGTCCTCATCGAGGAGCGACGTAAACAGAATCACCTCGTCCAGACGGTTGAGGAACTCGGGGTTAAACGCCCGCTTCACTTCGCCCATCACCTGGTCTTCAATCTTGGCCGGCACCGCCTGGTTGGGGGAAGCGAAGCCAAGCTGCGACTTCTTATCGAGGAACCGGGCGCCTAGATTCGAAGTCATGATGATGATGGTGTTCTTGAAGTCCACCATGTTGCCGAGGCCGTCGGTCAATTGGCCGTCTTCAAACACCTGCAGCAGAATGTTGTAGATGTCCGGATGGGCCTTCTCGATCTCGTCGAGCAGGATGATGGAGTACGGCTGGCGCTTCACACGCTCCGTCAACTGGCCGCCCTCCTCATAACCCACATATCCGGGAGGCGAACCGATCAGCTTCGAGACCGAGTGCTTCTCCATGTACTCCGACATATCGAAGCGGATCAGACTCTTCTCGCTGCCGAACAGGAAGTCAGCCAAGGCGCGCGCGACTTCGGTTTTGCCGACGCCCGTCGGGCCCAGGAACAGGAACGAACCGGCCGGCCGCTTGGGGGACTTCAGGCCAGCGCGCGAACGGCGGATGGCACGGGCAAGGGCGTTGATCGCCTTCTCCTGGCTCACCACGCGTTTATGCAGCTCCTCTTCAATCCGGAGCAGCTTCTGGATCTCTTCTTCCTTGATCGACGTCATCGGCACGCCGGTCCAACGCGCGACGACGTCTTCGATGTCGTCCTTGGTCACCGTGCCGGTCGATGCGTCGTCGAGGTTGTACTTCTCGCGCAGCACCCGCAGATTCTCGCGTTCCTTGCGCTCCTCGTCCGAGTAGAACCGAGCCTTCTCAAACTCGTGGCTGGCGATCGCGTTCTCCATCCGGTGGACGATGAACTTGATCCGCTTCTGAATCTCGGAAACTTCGGCCGGCAGCGTCGTCTGCTTCAGCTTCACGCGCGCGCCCGCCTCGTCGATCAGGTCGATGGCCTTATCCGGCAGGAAGCGGTCCGGGATGAACCGGTTCGAGGCGTAGACGCTGGCCTCAATCGCCTCGTCGGTATACGCCACGGCGTGGAACTTCTCGTAGCGTTCCTTGATGCCATACATAATCTTGATCGCGTCGCTTTCGTTCGGCGGCGGGACCTTAACGGCCTGGAAGCGCCGTTCGAGAGAACGGTCTTTTTCGATCGACTTGCGGTATTCGGCCGGCGTGGTCGCGCCGATGCACTGAATCTCGCCGCGGCTCAAGGCCGGCTTCAGAATGTTGGCCGCGTCGAGCGACCCCTCGGCCGAACCCGCGCCCACCAGCGTATGCAGCTCGTCGATGAAGATGATGGCGTTCTGATTCTCCATCAACTCTTTCATGATGGTCTTCAACCGCTCTTCAAATTGGCCGCGATACTTCGTGCCGGCCACGATCAGCGACAGGTCCAGCGCCAGAATCCGCTTATCCGCCAGGAACGACGGGACGTCGCCCTCGGCAATCCGCTGCGCCAAGCCCTCCACGATCGCGGTCTTGCCCACGCCGGGTTCGCCAATCAGCACCGGGTTGTTTTTCGTGCGGCGGCACAGAATCTGCACCACGCGCTCCACTTCAAAGTCGCGGCCGATCAGCGGGTCGAGCTGCGTATCGACGGCCAACTGGGTCATGTCGCGGCTGAATTCGCTCAGCAGCGAACTCTCCTTCGGCCGGTTCGAAGTAATCTTCTCCGAGCTCGACCGGGCTATCTCTTCCCGTACCTGGCTCAGCCGCAGTCCCCGTTCGTGCAGGATCTCGGCCGCGAAGCACTTCTCTTCCCGCAGCAGACCCAGCATCAGGTGCTCGGTGCCGATATGCTTGTGGCTGAGCCGCTCGGCCTCTTCGGCGCCGTAGGCGAGGACACGTTTGCATTCGTGGCTCAGCGGCAGGTCGACGCTCGTCGAAACCTTCTCGCGAATCGTAGTGTGGGCTTCGATCTGTTTGCGGATGGACTCAATGGCAGCATGCGAACGCAAAAAGCGGTTCGCCAGAGCCTTATCCTCGCGCAAAAGGCCGAGCAGAAGATGCTCCGTTTCAATGTACGGACTTCCAAACTGCGAAGCCTCGTACCGGGCAAAGAAAATTACCCGGCGCGCCTTCTCTGTATAGCGTTCAAACATGCGCTAGTTCTCCATTCTGCAGACACAACACCCGGTCGCAGGACCGGGCGAAATTCGGATTGTGGGTGACATAGATCGACGTCAACCCGTGCGACCGGTGCAGATCCCGCAACAGGCTGCTGATCATTTCGCCGGTCCGTTCATCCAGATTCCCCGTCGGCTCATCCGCCAACAAATATTTCGGCCGGCCCACTAGGGCCCGGGCCAGAACCACCCGCTGCTGCTCGCCGCCCGAAAGCTCGCCGGCCCGGTGGTGCGCCCGCGCGCTCAGCCCCACCTCGTCTAGCCTCGCTCGCGCCGCCGGAGCGGCCTCGTCGCGGGAAACTCCCCGGATCAACAGCGGCATCATCACATTCTCTTCGGCCGTGAACTCGGGAAGCAGATAGTGAATCTGCCAAACGAACCCAACTTCGCGGTTGCGGAAGCTCGCCAACTCCGTTTCGTTCAGAGAATGCAGCTCCCGGTCACCACAAAAAATCTTTCCGGCGGTTGGCCGGTCCAGCCCACCCAGACAGTGCAATAATGTGGACTTCCCCGCGCCGCTTGAGCCCATCAGCGCCACCCGCTCTCCCTGCGCCACCGCCAGGTTCAGGTCCGCGAAGACAGTGAGCTCGTTCGCACCGGATTGGTACGTCTTCCTCAGCCCTATCGTGCGTATTGCGACCTGATCCACCGTAACTTCAGGCTATCACCAATTTCCGGCCAACATCAGCCACGCATGGGCGTAGCGCCGGCCGAACTCCTTGAGCGAGGGGGCGTCGAAGTGCACCCCGTCCGCTTTTGCCTGCAATCCGCCCGCACTGACGAACGCGGTTCGGGGATATCGAACCGGCAGCAAGGCCAACTGTTCACTGACCGCCGCGTACTTCGCGTTGAACCGGCCGAGCTCTCCCACCACCACCGGCACGTCGCCCACCGCCTCGCGCAGCGCCGTCATGACCACCATCCATCGCTCGGCATAGGTGCTTTCGAGCCCCGCCACTGCGTCCGCCTCCCCCTGGTGCCACAGGATGCCTCGCAGCCTGCCCCCCGCCGCTTTCGTTCGCTCCACCGCGTTCGTGAACAACGGCCCTGCCGGCGACCACTCCTGCAGGCTCGATCCGCCCATCGCCGCCGGAATCAACCCAATCTCCTTCATGGGAGAATGCTTCTGCACCGTCGCCGCGAAGGTCCTCCCCAGGCCAACGCCGGCGATCTCCGGCTTGTCAAAATGCAACGGGTCCACCGCCGGCGCCCACACTTTGGCCTTGGTGAAAACCGAGATCCCCGGCCACGCCAGCTTGTCCGCGGCCTCCACCACCCCACGGCCAGCCATGTTGGACTGACCGGCCAATAGGAATACATCCCGGCTGCTCTGGGCCAGCAGAGGACTCGCCAGTAACGAAACGAAGCCAAACCTTGTCATCGTCATACCACCAGCTTCCAGGGGCCCCGCTCTTCGCGCTTCAGGAACTTCCGCGCCTCCGGCTGCAGCACGGTCTGCCGCGCATCGTCCCAATCCACCTTCACCTTCGATCGCAACGCCACGTTCGCCAACAAACAGGTCGCTGTCGATTTGTGACAGATCTCGATGTCGGACGCCGGCTTCTCCCGCGACTTCACGCACTGCAGAAAATTCGCCCAATGGGCAATCCCCGAGTTGTTCGAGCTCTTCACTTCGATCACGTCGCCTGCGCCCTCCGGATGGATCCGGTACACCGAGCGATCGACGAACAGCGAGGCCTTCGTGCCATGGAACAACGTCCCGTAGCTCTGTTTGAACATCGAGTTGCCGTTGAACATCCGGTTCTCATAATGGGCCAGGAAGCCGGGGAACTCGTAGACCGCCGTCAGCGTGTCCGGTGTTTCGCGGTTGTCTTTAATCTGATACTTGTCCCCGAGTGCGACCACCGATTTCGGCATCGGCTCGCCCATCCCCATCCGGGCGATATCGAGCACATGGACGCCCCAGTCGGTCATCATGCCTCCCGCGTAGTCCCAAAACCAGCGGAAGTGCGAAAACGCCTTGGGGTCCACGCCGAACCGGTTGGCGTTGAACGGCCGTTTCGGCGCCGGCCCTAGCCACATGTCCCAGTCGAGTTCGCTTGGCGGTGCGCCGTCCGGCGGATTGCCGATGCCTTCCGGCGCGGCGTTGCCGTAGTTCCAGGTCTTCACCACGGTGACGTTGCCGATGTCGCCCCGCTTAACGATATTGCAGGCTTCAATGAAATGGGCGCCGCTGCGCTGCATCGTCCCGCCCTGCACCACGCGCTTGTACTTCCGCGCCTCCGGCTGCAGCACGGTCTGCCGCGCATCGTCCCAATCCACCTTCACCATCGTCATGTACGGATGCCAGTGGTCTGGCGTGGAGATGCAGACGATATCCACGCTCTTGTCCGCAAGAATCTCCCGAAAGTCGCGGATGCCGCGCGCCGCCCCGCCCGGTTGCTTGGCCGACTGCTCCACCGCCAGGTTGAGATTCGGGGTGTAGACATCGCAAACGGCGCTGACGTGCAGATTGTCCTGCCGCATGGCGGAGTTCAGGTTGCCACGGCCCATCCGGCCCATGCCAATAAACGCGGCGTTGATCTTGTCGTTGGCCCCGCGCACCTGTCCAGTGAAGAGGTTGGTCGTGTAGGCGAGGGTGGCGGCTTGCAGTACCGTTCTACGAGTGGAATCCTGAGGCATCAGCAAAGGCTATCACGAGCCTCAGCCGAATTCGAACCCGCAGATGGCCCGCGCCGGAACGTCCGGCACGAATGGCCCGCGCCGCATCCGCACCAGCTCCCGCAGCCGCGCAAACCCGTAGCGCTGGGCCAGTTCCACCGCCTCGGTATCGGACGGAAACAGGTCCCAGTAAATCGCCTCGCCGCTCCGGCGCGAAATCGTCAGTTGCAGCGCCATCTCGAGACCCGCACCCACCCACGGCCCGAAGTACCAGGCCTTCCGCCCCGGCCTCCCGACACAGGGCCCCGCCCCGGCGAGCGCGGCCAACAGCCGAGGGTCGTAAGCCACGGCCGCGCCCGGCCGCTCCCAGCGTTCAATCGCCTGCTCGTCGACGAATCCCAGCTTGCGATAGAGCGGCGCCCCCATGGCGGTCGCGTCGAGGCGGAAACACGCCGCGTCCATCTGCAGCGCCTCTTCCATCAGCTGCGTCGCATAGCCCCGGCCGCGATACTCCGGCGCCGTCAGCACCATGCCGATCCAAACCACACCGTTGGTGTACCGCACGGCGGTCGTGGTGGCCGCCAGGGCGCCCTCGGCAAAAACACCCCAACAGGTCTCTGGCGCTAGCGCCAGCGTGCGTTCCCAGTCCGCGGCGGTCTGGTTCCAGTTGGCGGCTTCCACCAAGCGCATGGCCGCGGGAATGTCGGTGGACTGCAGGGTCCGAAGTTCGCTCATAATCGCTCTCCAGCGTACCCCGCTGTGATACCGTTTTTCTTACCCGCTTTATGACCCGCCGAACCTGGCTCGCCCTCTCCGCCGCCGCCACGCTTGGCGCCCAAGATGCGCCCTACCCCGGCGTCTCCTATCGCAACTACGCCCGCTGCCTGCCGGACTATCTGAAAGCGATCGCCACCGCCACCTATCAGCGGCGCTTAGCCTCCCTCCAAGCGCTCACGACCCCGGCGGCCATCGCCGCGCGCCAGCGCTGGGCCCGGCAGACTTTCTGGGAGCTGATCGGCGGCGAACTGCCAAAGACCCCGCTGAACCCCCGCACCACCGGCACCGTGAAACGCGACGGCTACCGCATTGAAAAGGTGATCTACGATTCCCGCCCCGGCCTGCCCGTCACGGCGAACCTGTATATTCCGGAGTCCGGCCCCGGTCCGTTCCCCGCCATCCTGCTGCAGATGGGCCACAGCCCGCTCGGCAAGGCCTATGCGACCTACCAGCGGTGCGCCCAGGGCCTGGTGCAACTCGGCTTCGTCGTGCTCGGCTTTGATCCGCAGGGCCAAGGCGAGCGCATCTACTACCCCGACGCCTCGGGGAAAAACTCCCGCTTCCCGAGCGCGGACGACGAGCACTCCATCGCCGGCTGGCAAATGCTGCTCACCGGCGACACCGCCACCCGCTTCCAAACCTGGGACGCCGTCCGCTCGCTCGACTACCTCCTCTCGCTGCCCTATGTGGACCGCCGCCATGTCGCCACCACCGGCCAGTCCGGCGGCGGTACCGACTCCATGTTCCTGCTCGCCGTCGATGACCGGATCACCTGCGCCGTGCTGACCAGCGCCAACACGGAGAACTTCGCCTGCAAGGATTTCTCCGCCCCTGGCTCAACCGACGACGCCGAACAGAACCTGCTCTCCGCCGCGCCCGCCAACTTTGACCGCTGGGATACGCTCTACCCCTTCGCGCCCAAGCCGCTGCTGCTGACGGTCAGCGACAAGGATTTCCTGGGCACCTACAGCCCGCAGTACATCGCCAGCGGTTGGGAGGAGTTCCAGCACCTCAAAAAGATCTATAGCACTTTGGGCAAGCCGGACCATCTCGCCTGGGGAGGCACGGCGCTGCCGCATTCGCTCGAATTCGATACCCGCCTGCAGGTCTATAACTGGTTTCTGCGGTGGATGAAGCCCGGCTCGCAACCCATCACCGAGGAGCCGCCTACGCGCGTCGAAACCCCGGAGACGCTGCAGTGCACCGAGCGAGGGAACGTCATTTCTTCGCTTCAATCGGAGACGCCGTTTACCCTGCAAAAGAAGAACCGGCCGCCCCGCAAGCCCATGGCGGTTGATAACCTGCTGCAGATGGACGCCCCGGCGTCGGGGCCGTTCACGATCCTCAAGACCTTCCCGGGGCGCGGGATTACCATCGAAGCGGTGGAGGCGGCTTCGGCGCCCGGCGTTTTTGTACCGGCCTGGATTTATTCGCCCCGCCCCGCGCCGGGCAAGCAGCCGCTGATTCTCCTGCTGCAGCACGCCGGCCGGCGCGTCGGCTGGCATGAGGACGAACTCCACCAGACGCTCGCCCGCCAGGGGTTCGCCGTCTGCGTACCGGATCTCCGCGGTGTCGGCGATTTGTTCCCCGAAATCGGCCCCGGCAACCCGCGCTACGTCCGGTCGCACAACGAAGAGGAAGCGTATGCCTGGGCCTCGCTGATGCTCGGGCGCACTCTTCTGGGCCAGCGCGTCTCGGATCTGCTGGCGGTGGTCCGCTGTCTCAAACAGCACGTCGCCCACCGGGACCGGCCCATCGCCCTGGCCGCGCAGGGGCAGTTCACGGTGGTAGCGCAGTGCGCCGCGGCCATCAGCCCGGAGATTAACCGAATCTTCCTATCGGGTGGGCTGGTTTCGTTCGAAAACGTGGCGGCGACAGAAATTTATAACCATGCCTTCGCCAACTTCGTCCCCGGGTTTCTCAACTCCGTTGATCTGCCGGAGGTGACGGCATTTCTCGAAGACCGCCGGGTAACCCTCGCCGGCATGGTAGACGGCGCGGCGCGATCGCTGGACGCGGTGGCCGTTCGCCGGGCCTACAAAGCCATCCGCAACCTGGAGGTCTTGCCGGGGGCCGGTTGGACGGCGGAGGCGATTGCCAAGTTCGCAAACGCCTAACGGACGGAACTTTTTTCCGGCGGCTCCGTATGAGTCGGCATGCGCCTGTTGCTGCTTGCCCCCTTCGCTCTCCTGCTTGCCAGTTGCGATCTGGATCACCTGTCGGATGCCAATCGCGAATTCGAGGATTTTTCGTATGACTTCCCGCTGAGCGCCACCGGCCGGCTGACGCTGGATAACTACAACGGTTCGGTGGAAATCACGGCCTGGGACCAGGAAAAGATTGAGATCCGCGGCAGCAAGTACGCCAGCACCAAAGAGCAGTTGGCGGACATCCGGGTCGAAGCCCGCGCCGTCGCGCCCGACCAGGTGACGATCCGGACCGTGCCGCCGTCGGAGCGCCGGGGCAATACCGGCGCCCGCTCGCCTCGTCCAACGGCGGGGTTCGCCTTGATGGGCTCGAAGGTTCGGGCCGGGTACAGACTTCGAACGGGACCATTCGCGTTGGCCAGCATCAGGGCACCCTCGACCTGTCCACTTCGAACGGCGCGATTGAGATTCGCAGTATGGCCGGCCCGGTGACCGCCCGAACCTCCAACGGCCGGGTGTCCGTGGATGAGATGAAGGGCGCTCTCGACGCCGCCACTTCGAACGGCTCCATCACCGCAACCTTGCTCGAAACCCCGCCGGACCGGCCGCTGCGGTTTTCGACGACCAACGGCGGTGTCGAGATCAACCTCCGCCAGGCGCCGCGCAGTGAGATCCGGGCGCAGACTTCAAACGGAGGCATCACCGTGCGGCTCCCGGCCGATACCAACGCCCGGATCTCCGCCAGCACCTCAAACAGCTCCATAACGAATGAGTTTCCTCTGGCCGGCAGTGATTCTTCTGTAACAAAGCGGCGCGTGGAAGGAAGAATAGGCAACGGGGGACCAGTCATCGACATCTCTACTTCGAACGGAACCATCCGCCTGCTGCGTTCCGGCGTTTAATGCCGGTTGCTCCTGGTTCGGATTTCCAGTAGACTCAGTTTGGGAAGATCGGCGAACCACTCCGACGCCCAACAATCCAGGGAGGATTATTAAGC
>LNFE01000026.1 GCA_001464575.1 Acidobacteria bacterium Ga0077553
CCCATCTGAATTGTGACTGGTAAAGTCTTTCGCGAGTCCGGCTATTCCCCTGCTCTTCCAGGGTTTGAGCTTCGGAAGAAAACTTGTTCTGCCTGCAAGGGTATCGGTGCGCCGGCTTGTTCCAAAAACGCCACGATTTTGGGGGCGCAGCCTTGGGGGTTTGACGTGTCGACCTTGATAGCCCGAAGGCGGTGAATAACCCTTAATGTCTTGAGGTGACCAGCAGATGCGCCTCTCGTCTACTGATGAAACCGTACTCTGCACTGACCATTCTGGGGCTTTACCTCGCGTCAGGGGTTCTTCCCGCCTCGGCCCAAGCCCTTCGTGACGCGCGGTATGGACAATTTTCTATCTCCTACGAGCGGCACGGGGTCAATCAGTACATTGGACGCGGCCCCGCGTATACAGTAGCCCTAACTCCTGACGGGGCTAGCCTTCAGTATCGAATCGGTAGCGGGAAGACCGCCGAGGTGGCGCTCCGCTTTCATCGCTCAAAGTCGATGACCTTGCTGGGCGAAGAACAGCTTGCGGGCAAGGCCCACTATTACCGTGGCTCCGGCTCGGGAACGTGGCAGGAAGCCTTGCCAATGTTCCGGAAAGTTCGGAGCGCCAACCTATATCCCGGCATCGACGTACTATTTCATGGCAATTTGCGCCAGTTCGAATACGACCTCGTGGTTGCACCACAGGCCGACCCTGCGGCAGCCGAAATCGCGTTCGTCGGGGTCGACCGTCTCCAGATCCATGCCGATGGAGGATTAGGATTGTTTACGCAAGCGGGGGAAATCCGATGGGCAAAGCCGGTCGCTTATCAGGAGATTCAGGGAAAGCGGGTGACAGTTGCTAGCGGTTACGTCTTGAAAGGTCGTCGCGTCAAGTTCCGGGTCGGTGACTACGATCGGACGCAGGCGCTCGTAATCGACCCGGTGCTCAGCTACTCGACACTGTTGGGTGGCGAGGGTGGTCCGGAGTATGGAAACGGCATTGCGGTAGACGCGGCGGGCAATACTTACGTTGTCGGCACCGCTGTGCCGCCGAATTTCCCCGTCGTAGGTGCGTCGTCCACGGGCGACCGCACAGGCGCCGACGTCTTCGTAGCGAAGTTCAATCCGGCTGGTACCGAACTGCTCTTCTCGACATTAATCGGCGGTCGTGGCGACGATCAAGGAGTGGCGATCGCGCTAGACAATAATGAGATCTACATCACGGGACAGACGAACTCCACGGACTTCCCGACGATGTCGGCAAGGCAGGGTAGTTACGGCGGTGGATCCTACGATGCGTTCGTCTCTAAACTAAGCACAACCGGCGCCCTATTGTTTTCGACGTACCACGGTGGCAGCGGCCAGGACCTGGGAAAAGGGATCTCGGCTCGAAATGGCCTCGGTGCAGCCGCTGTGATTGGCTGGACCGATTCGCTCAATTTTCCGTTGCAAGGTCCGCTGCAGGGCACACGGAACGGTCCCAACGATGCATTTGTGAGCCAGTTTCAGTCGAACGGGGTTCTGAAGTTCTCAACCTACTTAGGGGGGAGCAGCTTCGATGAGGGAAATGCCGTGGCCCTCGGGACGGATGGAACGACCTACGCGACCGGAAATACCTATTCAATAGATTTTCCAAAGACTCCGAGCACCCTGCTGGGGTTCCTCGGAGCCACCGATTGTTTCGTCACGAAACTGAATGTTTTTGGTAATCAGATCGAGTACTCTCAATTGGTCGGAGGCTCCAGTTTTGATGGATGCGCCGCCATCGCCGTGGACGGCGCAGGCTTCGCTTACTTCGGCGGGACCACATCGTCCGACGACATACCGTTGGTGCGGGCGGTTCAGGCAAGCCGAGGCAGCCAGGGAAATGTCGAAGACATGTTCCTGGCCAAACTGGATCCGATAGGCAGCAGGCTCGAGCTCTCAACATATTTAGGCGGCCGGTATTCTGACGTTGTCCTAGGCCTTGCCGTTGACTCGGCGGGCCGGTTGCACTTCGCCGGACGTTCGCCAGGCGCACTCCCCATCGCCAATGCGTTCCAGCCAAGAAAACCGGGATCGTCGGCGTTGGTTCTCCGGGCAACAAACAATGGCGCTGCACTGACGGAGGTATTTGCGGGGATGGAGTACCTGTGGTCCTCCACAACATTGGCGCAATCGGGCGGAACTCTCTACGCTGGCGGAAATACGGGTTTCGTCTACCGATCAAACAACAATGGAAACTCCTGGACGACCGGTGGCAACGGAACAAGTGGCGGGATCAATCGGCTCGTTGCAGAACCGTCCGGAACGATCCTAGTCGCCACAACCACAGGCCTGCGGCGAACGAGCGATGGCGTTACCTTCGCGAATATCGGTGCCGGCCTGCCCGCCAACCCCTATCTGCTCACGGTGGCAACACATCCGGGTCTCCCGAATGTCCGTTATGCGGGATTAAGAGACGGAGGCCTCTATCGCTCGATTGACGGCGGTGCAACGTTTACCCTCTCCAATACCGGAATGACCAATCTAACAGTGCACTCCATCGCGGTCACCACTGGCATTAACCCGGCTATACTTGCCGCGACGGACGGGGGACTCGCGCGCAGCACCGACGGGGGGGCCACTTGGACAATGATAACGGGCGGTCTTCCAGGAGGGTCGACCCAGTTCGTGGTGTGCCACCCGACCACGGGAGACGCGTTCGTTACTTGGTACGGTCGTGTGTATGCGAGTGCCAACCGAGGTGTGAGCTGGCAGGCGATCGGAGAGGCCATCCCCGGCTATGTCTATCAAGTGGCCACCGATCCAAACAACGCATCGGTGCTTTTTGCCGCTACTGCCGAGAGCGGAGTCTGGCGGAGTCTGAACCGGGGAGCGAACTGGGAATTGATCACCCCGGGAGACTATACAGCGCGTGAGTTCCTCTGGACGCAGGATGGATTATTGATCGGACTCGACTCACCAACCGCTGGATTTGTCGGGCGGATTGACATTGAAGCCCAACGATTGGATTATCTTTCCTATCTAGGTGGCTCTTGGTACGACGCTGCGACCGCCCTCGCAGTGGATTCGGCGGGAAGCGCATACGTGACCGGATACACCGGTGGACTTGCGTTTCCCACATCAGCCGGGGCTTGGCGCAGGACGGTACAACCGAGCGACGCTTTTGTGGCCAAAATCAATCCCGATTCGACCAACTGTGGAATCTCGCTTTCTCCCCGAACAACAGAATTCCTCTGGTATGCAGACACCTCGGAGATCGGCCTCGCCACAGGCTCCGGGTGCAATTGGACAGCCCAATCTTCGGCGCCTTGGGTGCAGATCTATCATGGCCAGTCCGGCGTAGGCTCCGGTACCATCCGGTTTAGAGTGCCCGACTACAACGAACCGGCCGACAGGTCCGCCACGATCAGCGCCGGGGGCAGTTCGATCACCATCGTGCAGCGGGGTACAACATGCCGGACGACTTCCTGGGATCAATCAACCCTCAGCTTTCCCCGGCAGGGAGGAATCCGCACACTACAATTTGTAATTGCGCCGGGATGCCAGTGGAGTGTTCAAGTCAATTCGTCCTGGCTCTCCGTTTTGCCATCGTCTGGCGTCGGACCGGCAGCAATTCGTGTAACGGCAGAACCCCACGCTGGTGACGCCGACCGGAGCGGTGAATTCGCGATCCTACGGAATCAGGTGCCCGTTTCTCAGCGCGGACGCTGCGATGTCGAACTCAGTGCTGCGAATCGAGTGTTTGGCGCAAGCGGCGGGACCGGTTCCGTTATGATCCGCACCGGCAGCGGTTGCCAGACCACCGCCACGGATCAATCTGGGTTCGTGAACTTCACCGGTAATGTAACCGGAAGCGGCGACCGCCAACTGACATTCACGGTGCCTGCTTATGCCGGCGCGGCACCGCGAAGCGGGGAGATTCGGGTTGGAGATGCGACCCTCAGGGTCACCCAGAACGTTCCGTCCTGCACTCTCACGTTGACACCGAGCGCCAAAGATACCGGTTCCGTGTCGCAAGGAAGCACATTCCGAGTGAATACCGATGCAGGATGTGGCCACGAGTTCTCGACGAGCCAACCTTGGATACGGCTTGGGACAGCGTATGGCGATGGTCCCCGCACATTCCGCTACTCAGTGGAAAACAACTACGCAACGACAAGCCGCACTGGCCAGATCTCCTCAGGGTTAGTAACCCATACGGTGACGCAGCGCGCCCTGCATCCGACGATTCCAACGGCATACCCCGCCGAACCAGCAGCTGGCTTCGGCTTCAATCAAAAGTTTAGATTCACGTTCGCGGACGGAAACGGCGTGAACGATCTGGGCGTGTTGAACATCCTGATCAACTCCGCGCTCGACGGGCGAAACGGCTGCTACCTGGCCTTTGTCCAGGCGGCAAATACGCTGTTCCTGGTCCCAGACAATGGAGAGGGACTCTTGCCGGGAATCGTGCCGGGTGGCGCTGGCCTGATTGTCAACAGTCAGTGCGCGGTGCACATGCCGGCGGCGGCGGTGAACCGGTCAGGTAATGTGTTGACCTTGGATCTCGACATTGCCTTCTCTCCCGCGTTTTCCGGCAACAAAGTGATTTACCAGGCCGCTCGGGACGCTACAAACAATTCGGGCTGGATCCAGCAGGGGGTGTGGCAGGTGCCTGGGCCGGTGACCGCGCCGGCGACGCCACGCGTGGTGGCGATGGAACCACAACGCGACTCCGGATCGGCTCAGTCTTTCCAACTGAACTTTGATGATCCAGACGGTCGCAATGACCTCAATGTCCTGAACATCCTGATCAACAATGCACTGGACGGGAGGAACGCCTGCTATCTTGCGTATGTGCGGTCGGCGAATACGCTCTACTTAGTTCCCGACAATGGTGAGGGCTTGTTGCCGGGGATTATTCCGGGCGGTACCGGGTCAACGGAGAATAGCCAATGCCGGATCCTCGCCCAGGGATCTTCGGTAAGTCAGATAGGAACGAACGGACTGCGCGTCTGGTTGAATGTGGAATTCCTGCCGGGCTTTCTGGGGAATCGGCTTTTCTACTTGGCGGCCCGGGACGCCGCGCTAAACAACTCCGGCTGGCAAGTCGTCGGATCTTACACTGTCCAATAGAATCAGGTCGGCGCTGAGCCTTTCGAATTGAATCTGTTCCACTTTGCCAACTGTCCCTCGTAAGCCAGGGGCGGTTGGCGGACCGGCTGCAACTTGCGCCCCGTGGAAGGCTGTTGTGTGGTCTGTTGTCCGCTCTCCGGGAGACCATTCCGGCCAGCCAAAGCACGGGTCCGACTTTGTGAATTACGACAAGCAACTGCGGAACTTTCCCCTGGTCAGAGAAGACTGCCGCGGCCCCGGCGGCATTCACCGCCGGGGTGAACTTCCTCCGGGCTCAGTTTCCTGGGGGCGCACCAGGACACGCTCTCCCCCGCAACGCCAACCAGTACCTGGGCTTGGCCAAAGTAGATTTTCTTCTCAGCCCGAAACATACGTTGTCGCTCTTTTACAACCAGCTTTGGGCCTCCGGTCATGTTGCGATTCAGACACCGCTAGTGCTTGGCAACGTTGGCCGGAATGGTACGGGATTTGGAGTGCGAATGCCCGTCTGACCTCGACCCTAGCGCCCACCACGTTTAGTGAGTTCCGGTTTCAATGGGGCCACACTCACGAATTTCAGATTGCGGACCAGCCTCCGCCGCAGGTGTTTGTCGGAGATTTTTCGTTCGGCCGCGCCAGTTTCCTGGAGCGTCCCGCTCTCTTTGACAAACGCCGCCTTCAGTTCATTGATAACGTGACGATAATTCTCGGCCGGCCCACGTTCAAATTCGGAGGCGAGTTCAACCGCGCCTACGACAGGATCGACAATCCGGCAAGTTTTGGTGCTTCTTACTCCTATACCAATGCCCTGTTGTTCGGCCGGGACCTTTTGAATCCTGCGGGCCGCCAGTACACCACGTATAGGCGGAGCTTTGGTTTGCCGGGCACCACGTTTGCGACGATCGACTACGCTGGCAATATTCAGGATCAGTGGCGGGTAACTCCTCACATCACCTTGAATCTTGGTCTGCGCTATGACTATCAGCACCTGCCGAAGGTTCAGTTTCCCAACCCCGCCGTAGCGGAAACCAATTCGTTCAACGCTGACGAAAACAACCTGGGTCCGCGGGCGGGCTTTACCTGGAACGCGGGGGGCAAGAACAGGACGGTCATTCGCGGGCGCTGGTCTTTATTTTGTGCGCACCCCAGACGGAATTTTGCTTGACGCGCTCACGCGTACCGGACTCACCAACCCGAACTCAGCCACAATCGGCATTACCCTTCGCCCCGGCGACGCTTGTGCGCCGAAATATCCGGCGATCCTGCCCTCGCTTCCGGCATCGGCGGCGGCAACGGCGTCGATCACCCGGATCGCGAGTGACTTTCAGCGTTAACGAATTTTCGACATCTCGCTTGGAGTAGACCGCGAGCTGTTCAAGAGCCTTACTGTTACGGTTTCCTATGCGCGTACCCAAGGCAACAAGTTTCCGCTCGTGACCGACGAGAACCTTCCGGCCCCCCGATTCGAACGGACGTTCCGGCTGCCCAACGGCACAACCTTTACTGTTCCTTTCGTCGCCGGGCAGACTCGCAACGCCGCCGGCGCTGCAACGAACATTAACGTCTCCCGCCCCAACCCGAGCCTTGGCTCGATTCTCGTCAACCGTTCGATCGGGCAAACGTGGTAGAGCGCGATGATTGTGGAACTAAAGAAGCGCTACGGCAAGGGCTTCCGATTCAACACAAGTTACACGCTGGCCAAGGCCGAGAATGGCGCTGGGACGGGTAACGGTGGCGGCGCCGGTTTCGAAGGTCCTTTCTCAGGCGCGCGGCTCTACAACCAGTTCGACGTGGAGAGCTACCGCCAACTTTCGCCCACGGACCAGTGCCATCGCCTCGTCAACAGCGGCATTTACGCCCAACCTGCCGTTCCAGACCGCAGACGGCGCGTAATGGAATGGCTTTGGCGGAACGTTGGGCCAAAGCCGCACGAGTTTCCTGCCCACCGAGCCCTCTAGCGGTCTCTACGGGGAGTGGAACTACCGCTTCGACCTTCGCCTCTCCCGGCGCTTCAAGCCATCTGAGCGTCTGAGCACGGAAGTGATTGGCTAGCCATTTAATTTGTGGAGTACGACGAACTTCAACGGTTACTCGAGCTCCATCTATCAGGCGGTAGACACTACCGCCACGACCTCGGTAAATACCCCCGTGGTTCTTAACCCCGACGTCAGCGTTTTGACACCGAATAACAAAGGCTGCCAGCCCGACGGCACTAACGCCCGCCGGTTCCAAGTGGCGTTCCGGCTGCAGTTCTGGGGCCTGGCAACCGGCAGTGCGAGCGGGAGCTACTGGGGTTGCCGCTCGTGCTGGGGCCGCCGGAATCGCCGATGGAGGATCGTGAAGGCCCAGACGCTAGCGACGGCGAGGCCGAGCGCGAGAAGCAGGAACGGGACCGTCCGGCGTTCTAAAAAACTGGAGCCGAGATAGACGGTCGCCAAGGCGTACGGGAGTTCGGCGAGCATGAGAGCGGCGAGGTATCTCCAAAATGGATAGCGGACCAACCCCAGAAGGTACCCGGGGACTTCGGAGGGCAGGGCGAGTTGCAGGAGCAGAACCAAGCCAAAGGGCGGACGGGTCATAACCAGGCTTTCATAGCGCTCGAGCAAGCGCTTTGAAGCGATGACGTAAACGACATGACGGCCCAGCAGGAGGCTGGTCAGATAGGACAGGGCGCCACCCAGTGTCCAGCCCATCCAAAGCAAGCAGACGCTGCCCGCCTGGCCCCAGGCAAGTATCGCGACGGGCACGAAAGCGGCGCTAGAGACGAACGCCAACATGGCCGAGGCAGCGGCAAGCAGGACAAAGATCAGGGGGCCAAGAATTGGCCGGCTGCGGATGATGCCTTCGGCTTGGGTAAAGAGTTGGAGGATCAGAGTGTGCAGGGCGTCGGAGTAGGTGAAGAGCGCTACGAAGAACGCCAATAGAACGAGCGGCAGGACGCGCCGCGTGGCGGAAGCCAGGTTGAGGGGTTCCAAGGAACCATTCTGAATCATTCCGCGAGGAGCGAGGGCAAGCGGGGCCACGCGTGCTTCCGGCAGCGGTCACGGTGCGCCCGGGAAGCGAAGTTAGATTAAAGAAATAAGTCAGTGGAACGGCTGCGCTTTTCCTGGTAGATATCATTAGAAACCAGAACAACTGTTTTCGACCGGCACGTTCGGGCGGAACCCGAGGGTACAAGGGCTTCGGCCATGCTCCCGGTTGGGTTTTGGGGGAGGTTACTGATGAATTCAGCAAACATTGGCGAATTGCGGAGCCGGCTCGTAGGGGCGACTGACTATTCCGAGTTCCACCATTATTGCGTGGCCACTTTTTTTTGAAAACGAAGGGTTCCGGAGACTGGGGCGGCCGCTGAGCGCGCGCGAGGTGGACCAGATGGTGCGGAACTGTCTCGAACTCTATCTGGGAGGGCCGCCTAAAAAGATGATGGCCATTCAAGCCAATCTGACAGAGATTCCAGAATTCCGATTTATTTACGGGTTCTTATCCATTGCGGGGAAGCTGTCTTCCATCGTCTACTTCGACGACCTGGATCAGGGCATGATGACCATCATTGAAAATGTGGAGACCCTGGACACTCAATTTGTGCAGTTCCATTTGCAGCCGCAGGTGACCGAGAAGCCCAACTGAGTGGAGGCCCCCTGCGGTGTGCTAGTCTCGCTAGAGAATTTTCACCTGTCTCCGTCTGCCAGGCCACCATCCCGAGGAGACAATTGGAATGTCCACCCAGAAGCCGGGTTTATCCCGGCGCCATTTGATGGAACGTACCCCTGCCTTGCTCGCTAGCGCAGGAATGCTGGCCGCGCAGACCGGCCAGCCGCCGGCTCCCGGAACCCGGGCCCCGATCGTGATTCGGCCTGCCTCGGTCCCCCTAAGCGAACAGAAGCTCCTCCAGACCGTCCCGATTCCGAAGCAATCCGGCCGCGGGGTCATCGTGCTACGGGATCAACGGGTGAAGGTGATTAATCCGAGGGGTAAGCAGGTGGGCGATTTATTCGCTTTTGCCCAGTATTCGGCAGAGGAGTTCATCGCCCCGGCCTTCACGATGACCAGGAACCGGAATATTTACCTGCAGATCGGCAAGGGGCTCATGAGTAACTATGGGAACCCGCTGCTGGTGCTCGAAGAGGATACCTCCGGGCGCAACGACTTGCTCTATCCGGCTTGCTCGGGATCGCAAAAGCCAGGCATTCCGGCCAGCATTCCGAACTGCCGGGACAACATGCAGGCCGCGCTGCGCGCGATCAACTTCCCCGTGCCGAATCACCCGGAAATCGTTCACCCGCACAATCTGTTCCAGAACTCTCCCGTGATTGATTTGGACGGCAATATCGAAGTCCGGGAACCGATCGCCAAGGCGGGAGACTACGTGGTGCTGCGGGCGCTTGAGAATGTGTGTGTCGTAGTGACAGCCTGTTCGTCGCCATCGGTGGTGAACGGCAAGGAACCGAAGGAGTTGCTGATGGAGGTTTACGGCTAGGAGTGAGCGCGGTCGATGATCAACCCGGGACATCCGGGGGGCTAGCGCCGGGGGCTCGAACGCCGGGTCTGGCTGATATCGAACCGGCCGAGGTAGATGGGTGCGACCGTCAGGGGCGTCCGCTCACCGGCGCGAAAGCCCGGATACGGATGAAGGGTTCCCTGAACAGGAAAGCCCCAGGCGTCGCCATTTTCGAGGTCGATCCATACCTTCCCCTGGACCGTGCCGCCGCCTTTCGCGGGGATCTCCTGCGTTCCCGGTTCGACGTGGAAGTTTCCGTGCGAGGTCCCTTGGGGTGCCTGAGACCAGGCGAAGAGACCGAGGGTGAAAAGGATCAGTAGCGTCGGGATAGGTCGTGACATAGAGGCCTTGCGTCTGTGACGAGATCGCTGCGGACAACGTGCAGGCTATCTGCATACACTGAAGGGCGTGATACCTCTTTCGACACGTTTTCTTGTCGCTGGTTTTGTGATGATCGCTGCATGGGTGCAGGGAGCCGAGATACGGGCCGGTCATTCCCACAAGGGCGAAGCCTTCGACTCCGGACCGCGGACGCGGCCACAGCCGATGACGCAGATCGGGATGGCGCACTTTCCGATCACCCACAAGAATCCGGAGGTGCAGAAGTGGTTTGACCAGGGCAATACGCTCCTGCACTCGTTTTCGGATTTTGAGGCCGAGCGCGCTTTCCGCTGGTGCGTGAAGCTGGAGCCGGAAAACGCGATGTGTTATTGGGGCTTGGCTCGGGCAGCGGGCGATGAGCGGAGCGTACCGTTTATCCAGGAAGCCGCCAAACGGAAGGGAGGGGTGACGGAGCGGGAGCGGCTCTACATCGAGGCCCTCGAAGTGCGGGAGCGGACGGACCGGTTGCGGGACCGCGGCGACGACTACCGCGAGCGGAATGTCCAATATAAAAAGATTCTAGAGACGCTTTGTCTGAAGTATCCGGAGGACGATGAAGCCCGGTTGTTGCTGGCACTGGCGAATATGGGCGATTCGCGATACGGGACGGAGCTAATCCTGCGCGAGGTGGAGAAGCGGCAGCCGGAACATCCGGGCGTCCACCACTACCGGATCCATAACTGGAACTATCATGAACCGGAGGCGGCGCTCGACAGCTGCAAGCGTTACGGCGCCATTGCGCCAAACATTGGACACGCGCTGCACATGCCCGGGCATGTGTATGCCCAGGTGGGGATGTGGCAGGAAGCGGCGATCGCCATGGATGCGGCCACGCGGACGGAGGTGAAAAACATGCACGCGCAGCAGGTGTTTCCCTTCAATTACTGGAACTGGGGACACAACCGCCACTACCTGAGTTATATCCAGGAACAGCTCGGGCTGCCGGAGTTGGCGATTGCGGGAGCGCGGGAGCTAGTAGATGCTCCGCAGGATCCGAAGTCGAATGGCGAGGCTCCGTATAGCCCGCATTCGCAGGGTATCCGCTCGTTGGCGCGCACGCTCGTAAAGTACGAGCGCTGGAACGAGTTGCTGGATGCCAAGACGATTCCCTGGCGGAAGTTACCCGCAGACCAATTGTTGAAGGCCTATGTGGAAGCGCGGGCGCATTTCGCGTTGGGGAATCGGGAAGAGGGCGAGAAGGCGATGGAGGCGCTCGAGAAGTTTGCGAAGGAGAAGGCCGTGGAGCGGTTGTATCCGGTGATGGCGACCGACTTGAAGGCGCGGCTGGCGTTTGCGAAAGGGGAGGCGCTGCTGGGGTTGGGCCTACTCAGCGAGGCGGCGGAAAAGCAGTACGCCATGCAAATGGGAGATAACGATCCACCCTCGTATCCGGAGGTCCTTTTCAATTCGCTGGGGGAGGCCTACCTGAGGGCTGGAGCGAAGGAGTTGGCTATCGGGGCATTTGAAAAGGCGCTCGTACTGACCCGGAACGACCGGTTTGCCCTTGCTGGACGGGAGCGGGCAGGGAAGTCGCGGAGCGTCACTCTGCCGGGCCCGCAACGGGCGTACCGAACGGAGGCGTTGCGGAGCTATGGACCGGACCGCTGGTCGCCGTTCGCGGCGCCCGCACTGGCGGTAGTGGGCACGGACGGGAAGCCGCAGACGCTGACGACGCAAAAGGGCCGGAATACGATTCTGATTTTTTATCTGGGAAAAGAATGCCCGCACTGCCTAAAGCAGCTTCGGGACTTCCAGGGGAAGGCGGCGGAATGGAAACGGCTCGATACGGATGTGTTTGCGGTGAGTCCGAATTCGCCGGAGTCGAGCCGGGCGTTGGGAGTAGAGGCGGCGTATGAGTCGATTCGCTTTTTGGCGGATGTGTCGCGAGAGAACGCGAAACGGTTCCTCGCCTATGACGATTTTGAGGAGATGGAGATTCACGCCACGATCCTGATTGACAAGGAAGGCATGGTGCGGTGGTCGCGGATGGGTGGTGCTCCGTTTGAGGATCTTGGGTTTCTGAAAAGCGAGATCGAACGGCTGGAAGGGAAACGGTAAGCCGGCTGGTTGAGTGCGCTGGGGGGAACCTTGAAGCGGGGGAAGGCCGGACATTCGAGTGTATGGGTAAGCTGATAAAATTTGGTTCAGATGTTCAGTCGCGCAATTCCTTTATGCTGCGCTTTGCTTTTGGCGATGGTGGTGGTTTCGCCGGCGCAGAAGAAAAA
>LNFE01000027.1 GCA_001464575.1 Acidobacteria bacterium Ga0077553
GATGCCGGTCAGGGCGTTGTTTTCACTTTCTGATTGGAGTGTAGCAGGGGGGGACCAAATTTATGGGGGTGGGGAGGAGGCGAAAAGTGGGGTTAAGGGTAATGGAATGCGGGGGATGCAATTTCTTTGGTTCGCCTGTGAACAACGTCGTCCAGGATCGGCATTTTGAGCAGAACGCGAGGTTGCTACTCCCCGGTTGGCGTCTTCTGGTAGCTTGGTCCACATGCGGACCGACGTTACTGCGGGTGACTGGAAGCAGGCAATTGAGTTACTGAACGAGCTGTACGGAGCGATCGAGATGCCAGGAGAACCTTTCGCCGGTTTCCTGAACGGACTGTGTTCCCTGTTTGCGACGGGACCGGCTTCGCTGCTCACGTATAACCAGCAGACGAGCGCTCCGACCGGGCATACGAAGGGGGCCGATCCGAAGGCGATGGCCGCGCATGAGGAGTATTACTTCCGGATCAGCCCGTGGTTTCAGCCGGAGGCGGCGGTGCCCCGGTTCTTTGCGGGGCAGGTGGTGACTTACGAGGAGGCGGTTCCTTTGCAGGAGTACGTCAAGACGGAGTACTTCCATGACTGGGGACGGCGCAATGGGGTGGTCCACGGCATCGGTACGGCGGTGCAATCGAATGCGGACCTCTGCACTTTCATCAGCTTGAATCGCCCGTTAGAGGCGGAGCCTTTTGGGCCGGGGGATGTGGCGCTGCTGCAGGCGCTGGTGCCGCATGTGGCGCGGGCGGTGCGGCTGCAGGCGCAAGCCAAGCTGGCAAAGCCGGCGGCGGCGGCGTTTCTGGTTACGCCGCAGCTCCGGTTGTTATCCGCTAATGCGGGGGCGGAGGGAATGTTGAAGGCTAGGGGCGGATTCCGGCTGCGCGGGGGTTGCCTGAGGACGCCTATCGAAGGGGACCAGAGTGAGTTAAGGCGAATTGTGGGGGCGGTGCGGGAGTTGGGGGCGGGCAGCGAGGAGTCGTGGACGGCGCGGATCCGGGGGGCGGAGCCGGAGTCGTGGTATCTGGTGCAGGCGAGTCCGAGTGGTTTGGGATTAGAGCAGGTGGTGCTGACGGTGCGGTCGTTACGGCCGCCTGGGGAGTTGGTGGCGGGGCGGTTGCGGGCGGTGCTGCGGTTGACGCCGGCGGAGGCACGCTTGGTGTGTTCGCTGTGGCGGACGGCGAACCTGGTGATGTCGGCCGCCAACTTGGAGATTTCGATTAATACGGCGAAACGGCAGTTACAGAATGTGTTCAGCAAGACGGGGACTTCGAATCAGCCTTCGCTGTTTAAGTTGCTGGCGGCCTTGCATCCGGTTGATTAATTCGACCGAAAAGATGAGGCATCACCCGATCGGGTGATGCGGGCCGACCTATGGCTCTATCAGGATTGAGCGATGGTAGAAGACCGGTCGTGCCTGGTACGTGGGGAAATTTCGTGGGAGGAGGACTACCGGGAGCGTTCTGGGCCCGACGTAGTTACACGATATCTGCACGCCGGCGTACCTTCACTTCGGTTTATTCAATGGAAGGTTCTGGAAACCAGGCCTGGGTATTGCAAATCCCTGCTGCCGATCTCCTTTGCCGCGTCTAACCAACATGGCGTTCACCAGGCAGCAATCATGGCACTGGCCGTCGATTACACCGGGGGCACGGCGGTAGGCACTTTGTTTCGTGGCTATCCTTTGGTAGGCGTACACCCACAGAAGGACGAAGAAGGCGCCTCGGTATGGGCCACCTGCCTAACCGTCCGCTACCACCTACCAAGTTCATCCCATCTGATCTTGGTAGCAGAGATTAGCGAGGAGCAGCAGAGGCGAATCTGCCGGCGGTTTTTGGCTGGAAGCACGGTTCTTGAAAAGATCGCTGTTTCGTTACAGGGAGACGGAATCGAGGTCGCGACGGCGGAAGTGGTGATCTTCGCCAAGCAAAGCCAAAAGATCCGTCCGGCATTGGCTGGCGCGGAACCGCATCCCTTGTTTACGCACAAGCTGAAGGCTTCCGCGAGGCTGATCGCCGCTTTGCGGGCCCTTGAGTCCGAGCGGGCCGATCCCTTGATCCGAGATCCATACGCACGGGTAGCTGCCGAGGCGCATGGGATGTTGCTGGCGGAGCGGTTCCTGAGTGCATCGCCTCAACTGCTGCCGATGGTTGCCGCGCGGACCCGGCATTGCGATGAATTGCTGAAAGGCATCGAGGGTCTGGAACAGGTCGTGCTGCTCGGAGCGGGTCTTGACATGCGCCCGTTCCGGCTTCATCTGCCCCGGACCATCACCTTCTTCGAGGTAGATTTCCCCGCGATGCTGGTGGAGCGGGAGCGTGTCGTATCGACCTTAGCGCTAGACACGCGTTGTGAACGCGTTGGCGTGGGTCTGGATCTAGAGCTGGAGGATCTGGCGGATGCCTTGCGGTCAGCGGGACTGGATCCGAGCAAGAAGACGTTGTTCGTCAGTGAAGGCACCAGCATGTACCTTGACGCGGAGGCCAATGGCCGAACACTCCGCGCGGTGGCTCAATTGATGGGTAATCCGGGCAGCCGGCTGTGGATTGACCACGTCCAGGCTCACCTATTTGCGCGGAGGATGGAGTGGCCGGCGGTGGACAGCTTCCTCGATTCCATGGAGCGGCTGGGTGAGCCGTTCGTGTTTGGAGTCCCGGATTCCGGGGAATGGCTTGGGGCGTTTGGACTGACGGTAGAGGCCAATGAATGTGCCTTGCGTTGGTTTCCCGAGTTGCATCAGGAGGATCAGGTTTATCCTCTATACCGTTATGTAGTGGCGTCGAGCGAGGCCGGTCGATCGTGAGACCAGATAACCGGTTTCGTTCGCAGGACCACTCACGCCGTTGTACCTATTCGACACCGACGTTGCAGCCGGCCTGCGACTTGTCCGGTGATGGTGTCAACTCACTCAAAGCGGCCGTTTTCAAGTCGGCAACCAGCCCGAGGCGATCGAATCGCCGGAGGATCCAGCCGCCCCAATCGCTCTGCCCTGGAAGAAAATCCAGGCAGGCGCTGTAGGGGGCCGCGTGGTGGTTGTTGTGTAGGCCTTCGCCAAACAGCAGGAGCGACAAGAACCAGACGTTGCGGGATTGATCCCCCGAGGCGAAGTCTTGGCGGCCGAACGAGTGACAGACCGAGTTGATGGCCCATGTGCCGTGGTGGATTAGCGTGATCCGGACGAAGCCCGCCCACAGCAAACAGCGGAGTCCTTCGGTCGCGCCACCCACAACATAGCCGACTGCCGTCGGGAGAACCAACGACAGCGACGCGTACAGCGGATAGAACGTGACGAAATGTAGAATCAACCGGTTGCGAAGGAGATCAGGCGCATAGACCGCCGGGTCGGTCGTCGTGTCATCGAACATCCAGGCGAAGTGCGCGTGCAGAAACCCGCGCAGCCGAGTCAAGCGGCGTCCGCGAGCCGTGTACACCGGGCTATGGACGTCACCCCGATGATCATGGTACCGATGATGCCGGCGATGGTCGGCAACCCAACGAAGAATCGTTCCCTGCCACGTAAAGCAGGCCCCCAACGCCAGCCAAATCACCATTCCCCTACCGCACTGGAAGCTTCTATGCGTGAAGTATCGATGCAGGCCAAGGGACAGACCGAGCCCGGCCCACAGGTAGAACACGACGAAGACCACCACCGTTGTGATCGTGATCCCCAGGCGGTAACCCGCTGTTAGCGCATATAGGGTTCCCGCTGTCGGGATACCGATCAGCAAGGCGTTCTCGATTCGTTTGCGGATGCCGGGCCGGCCTCCACAAATCATTCCTCTTATGGCGAGTTCGGTGGACATGAATGATCCTATGCCACGATCAATTCCAGGAACACGATGCAGTCAAAGGGATCCCGGTAAAGCTTGATCTCTGCGATCCGCTCCCGGGGACAAAGGTCCGTCAGAGCTAACATCTGGGCCTCCGTCCGGAAGATGAGCCACCAGTCCATTACCAGTTCCATATAGCCGCGGTCGGCGGCGGTAGGAAGGAAGTTCGCAATCAGAACGGTGCCGCCTGGTTTCGTAATCGCGAGCATCGAGGCAAGCAGCCGTGCCGCTAGCCGATCGGACAGATAGTCAAACAGCCCGGCGGCGTAGGTGAAGTGGAATGCTTCCTGGAATTCAGCGGGCGGCGACAAGATGGTTTTCACGCCACTTTGGAGCAGCCGAAATTTGGCGGCCGGGACGTGTGACCGAAGATACTCGATGCAGGTGGCATCCTGATCGAGAGCCAGGAAGGTGTTAAGGTCTGCCTCCGTGGTAACTGCTGTGGGTTCGATCTCGCGCAGAAAGCCGCACGCCAGCGCTGCGATCTTGAGTTCGGGGACTTCGCACAGCGAGTTGATCTTGCGAGCAAGCAGATCCCGGCGGAAGCGGGTGGCCTTCGTCGTGGGCTGAGCGGTGGTCGCCCAGTAAATCTCGCGCCCCCGGGCGGAAGCGGCGTCCACCAAGGGCATCACGTCCGGGTGCCGGTAGATGAGGTCGATCATTGTGGCGTCGCCGGCATACCCGGCGGGCTTCGCGAAGGTGCGGAGGGTGAACGGATCTTCGTGGAGAAGGGTCAACGCTGGATGCTGGCGGGCGGAACGTATCGCAGCGTTCCACTCTTCGGGTGGGCACGAATGACGGATCTGCTCGAGGCCAGCCACCAGCGAGGCTATCAGGGAGGCAGGTTCGCAGAGATTCGTTGCGTCATGCAGCCAACCATCCAGAAACCCAGTCAGCCGTTGCTTGGAACCCGGGACCACGGGGGGGGAGGGCAGCGTGATGCTCGAAGCAAAGCTCATGCGGCGATTTTAGGTGGATGGCGGCGTAGAAACATCACCTGATCGGGTGATGAGGCCGGAGTGCGGCAAAGCCAGACGAGAGTACCCAGAATTAAAATCTCTCCACGTAAACAGGTTACTGACACGGCAGATTCCTTACTCGCCTTAGAATTTGAGCAATGTGTTGCTTATGGGAAATCAGGAAGCAAGAATCGCGGAACTGTTAGAGGCTCTATATGAGGCAGTGGACGGGCCCAACGGATGGGCCCACTTTCTAACAACCTTCGGGGCGGCTGTAAACTCGGGCCCGACCTCGCTGATGAGTCAGGACTTTCGGGACAATCGAAATAGCGTTATGGCGGCGGAGCGCGTGGATCCGCATGACCTCTTCCTCTTTCAATCCCACTATGCGGCCATCAATCCGTGGATGGACCCCCGCGTCCACCACCGGCATCGGCCCGGGGTGGTGGTCTACGGCGAAGAGATCGTGGCCCACGAGACATTCACCCGATCCGCGTTCTACCATGAGTTCGGCAAACGATCCGGCATCGTCTTCGCCCTCGGTACCACCGTGGCTGTCGAAGGCGAGGTGCATGCGCTACTCAGTACCAACCGGGGCGAAGACCGCGGAACATTCCGGCCCGAAGAGCACGCCGTGCTCGAACGCGTGGCACCCCACGTCGCCAAAGTTCTCACATGGCAGAGCCGACTGTCCGGATACCGGCGCCTGCAGGAGCTGTTCGATCAGGCCAGTGAATCCATCTGGGAGATCGACGCGACCGGTAAGATCCACAACCGCAACGCGGCTGGACAGAAATCCATGGATGGCGAAGCGATGGTACGAAGCCGGGCCGGGCGACTCGAGATGCGGCAGGCCGAGGGATGGCAGAACGTCCGCAGCGCGATCCGGGAGGGTGAGGTAGCGCGCACCACTCTCTGGACCGGGACCGCGACGCCGGTCGCCGTCCTCACGTGTTACCCCCTGGCGCTGCGGGGCCCGGGAACCGCACGGCGCTACGGCGTGGTGCTGCGTTCGCTAGAGTCGCCACCGGTCGAAGCGCTCCAGGCCGCCGGGAAGTTGCTCGGTCTGACGCGGGCCGAGGCGCAGTTGGTCGCCAAGCTCTTCGCGATTCCCAACATGGTGGAGGCCGCGGCGGCCTTGGGCGTTTCGCCGCATACGGCCAAGACGCAGTTGGGCGCTGCCATGCGGAAGGCCGGCGTAGGGAGCAAGGTGGAGCTGATGTTGCGGGTGGGTCAGGCGGCCAAGGGAAGATAGTCGCGCCAAAAACCAAACGGCGGGCACCGGCGGAGCCCGGCAGGGCCAGGCGTGGTTTGCGCTCTCCAGCCAATCAAAGCCAGAATGTTTTATGAGGAAGTTCCTGCTGTGGCTGGCGAGCGTAGCAACCCTGTTGCTGCCCTTCGCCACGGGTCTCAGCCAAAGCAGTACGGGTGGCCGAACCGGCGCGCTTCCCCGCGGCTCCGGGGACTTAGAGGTGCAGGACTTTGCGCGCCTGGAGAGGGCCAAGCCGGTATGGGAACAGGTTTGCCAGAAGACCAACTCGCGTCCGGCCATTGCCGGGGATCAAGTGATCCTGCTCGAACGGATGGACCGGGGGCAGGAGCGGGTCCGCAGCTTTCGGCTGAGTACGGGAGAGCCAACGTGGGAGCACCGGTACCCCGCCCCGCTGCCAGCGTTCTTTGACGATGAGTTTGGCTGGGGCCCGCACGCGGCGCCGGCAGTGGCGGGCCAGACAGTCATTGTGGCCGGGGTGACGGGGATCGTGTGGGCGCTCGACTTGAAGACGGGGCGGCCACGGTGGCGGCGCGACCTATGGAAGGAGTTTGCAACAGCGACGCCACTCGAACGGGGGTTGGCGGCCAGCCCAGTGGTGGAGGCGGGGCAAGTGATTGTGCCAGTAGGCGGGCGCGGGGCCGGGGTGGTGGCGCTAGACCTGCAGACGGGCCGGACACGGTGGACGAGCGGGGACTTTACGGCTGCGTACACCACTCCAGTTGTGGGGGAGTTAGCCGGGCAACGGCAGGTGGTGGTGCTGCTGCATGAGGTGCTGGCCGGGCTCGACCCTTCGACGGGGCGAGTGCTGTGGGAGACGCCGTTTGTGACGCCGAACTCCGTGCACGTGGCGTCTCCGTTGATCCTGGATGGTCAGTTTGTGCTAGCTGGATCTTCAGGGGGCACGCGGCTTTACGAGGTGGCGCGGCAGAGCGACCGCTGGAAGGCAACGGAGGCATGGCGGACGACGCGGAGTACGCCGCAGGTGGGAAACTTCGTGCGGGTACAGGAGCAGATCATCGCCCCGTCGTCCGGCGGACCGGGGAGCTTGACGACGTGCTTGCGGTGGCGGGATGGCTCGTTGGTTTGGAAGGAGCGCTTTGGGGGACGGGGGAGCCTGGTGGAGCTGCGAGATGGGCTCTTGACGTTGAACGACAGCGGCGACCTGGAGGTGCGGCGGTTGGCCGGGACGAGCGTGACGCCGGCGATCCGGCTGCCGGGGTTCGCGGCGAGTCCGCAGTGGGGAGCGCCGGCGTTTGGCAAAGATGTAATGGTGCTGCAGACGGGTGACCGGTTGCAGGCTTGGCGGCTGGGCAGCGCGCGGTGAGCGGTTAAGCCGGCGGGGCGAGGGCGAGGGCGCGGAAGAGTTGATCGGTGGGGTCGTCGGCGGGGAAGAGGCTCTCAATGCGGAGTTCGTCGGCGCTGACATCCTGAGCCGTGCCGAAGGTGGCGATGACCGTGAAGAGCGAGATCTGCATACCGTCGCGGGCGATCTTGAGCGGGAGCACGGGCAGGAGAGCCGTATCTTCGGCCGTCCAGAGGAGGCTGCGATCCTGGTGCGGGCGGAGCTCGGCGAGGATCTGGCGCATGTCGTCGCCGGCGGCGGCTTCGGCTTCTCGCTGAGCACGGCACCAGAGCAGGGGCGCGATGGCCGCCCAGTTGACCACGTACGGACGAATGCCTTGGGGATGGAAAAAGAGACGCATCAGATTGCGCGGGGAGCCGCCGATGTTGGTCCAGAGGTCGGCGCCGAGCAGAGCCGTGAGCCGTTCAAACGACGGGTTGGCCAGGCGGATGTTCCAGGCACGGTCGATGGCGACGGCGGGGAAGGGCTCGTGGTTGGCCAACATCATGCGGACGGCGAAGAGGACGCGACTCATCTGCGGGTCGTCGAGGGGCCGGGCGTGGAAGGCGGGAGCGAAGCCGCCGGCGACGAGCCACGTGTTGCGTTCGCGCAGAGGGACGTCGAGCGTTTCGCTGATCTTGAGGATCATCTCGCGGCTGGGATGGGACCGGCCGGATTCGAGAAAGCTGATGTGGCGCTGCGAGACGCCGGCGGTGAGGGCGAGATCGAGCTGGGAGAGGCGCCGTTTCTGGCGCCAGGTTTTGAGCAGGTGCGGGAAGCTTTCGACGGAGACGGCAGGGTGGACCACGGACCTTATTGTGCCGTTTGCCGGGCGGCCGGGCAATAACCTGCGAGGTAATTGCGGAGCGGCGGGAGGTGGCGCAAACTCGAACGGAAACCGGACAAGGAGGGTTTTATGAGTTTTCGATTGCTTTTGCTGTCGGCCGTGCTGGCGAGCTTTGGCGCGCTGACCACGGTGGCTTTGCTGGACGTTGGATTTTGGGGGATTATCAAGCCCCACTTTGAGAGTTGGGGGGCGGGTCAGGTGCTGGCAGACCTGGTGATTCTGGCGGTGCTCTCCTGCATCTGGATGGTGCGGGACGCGCCAGAACGGGGGTTGCCGGCATGGCCGTTTTTGCTGATCACGCTGGCGGCGGGCTCGTTTGGACCGTTGTTCTATCTGCTGGTGCGGGAGTGGCGCTCCGGCGGGAAGGCGGCCTAGCCGAGGAGTTCGTGGTAGACGCGTTCGCAGTAGCCGTCTGTCATGCCGGCGATGTAGGCGCAGATGACGCGGTGGGCGGGACCTTCGGCGGCTTGATCCCGGTAGGGCGGGGGCAGGCTGGTTGGGTTCGTTTCGTAGTAGGCGAACAATTCGGCGATCATGCGGACGGAGCGCTGACGCTCCTTGAGAAGCTCGTCCGAGTTGTAGACCTTGCGGTGAAGAAAGCGCTTCAGTTCGCGGCCCGTGGTGGCGGCAGCCTCCGTGAGGCGGACCAGCCGGTTCGGGTGCTGGCGAACCTCTTCAACCGTCGCGACCCCAGCTGCCTGGATCGCGGCGGCGGTTCCGTCGAGAAGGCCGGAGACCAGGAGGTTGATTACCTGGCGGAGCGATTCGAGAAATTGGACCCGTTCCTCGGCGCCGGGGAACTGCATCTCGATGGCTTCCCAGATATCGGAGAACGCGGGGACGGCTTCCCGGACTTCGTCGATGGTGAAGAACTCGGCGGAGTAGGCGTCGTCGAGGTCGGCGGTGTTGTAGGCGACTTCGTCGGCAAGGTCGATGATCTGCGCTTCGAGCGGCGGCCGCTGCTCGGGCAGATAACCGTCGAGTTCAGGGGATTCGCCGGGGGTGAGGTCGCGGGAGTGTTTGACGATGCCTTCGCGGACTTCGAAAGTGAGATTGAGGCCGGGGAAGCGGGCGTAGCGGGCTTCGAAGCTTTCGACGATGCGGAGGCCGTGGAGATTATGATCGAAGGTTTCGCCGAAGCGCTGCATTTGGCGGCGCAGTTCGTCTTCGCCGGCATGGGCGAAGGGCGGGTGGCCGACGTCGTGGACGAGGGCGAGGGTTTCGGTGAGGTCTTCGTCGAGGCCGAGGGTGGCGGCGACGGTGCGGGCGATCTGCGCAACCTCCATCGTATGGGTGAGGCGGTTGCGGAAATGATCGGAGACGCCGGCCGGGAAGACTTGCGTCTTGTTTTCGAGACGGCGGAAGGCGCGGGCGTGGATGACGCGATCGCGGTCGCGTTGGAACTCGGTGCGGTAGGGGTGGGCCAGTTCCGGGTAGCGCCGCCCGCGGCTCATCTCCGGCCGAAGCCGGAGGGAGGCGAACGGTTTGTCGGAGCTGGCCGGGGTCACTACTTCAGCTTGGCGTCGCCGTAGGCGGTAACGGCCCAGCGGGAGACCGTGCTGCGCTCGGAGGTGCGGAGCGGTTCGAGCAGCTTTTTGGCTTCGTCGGGCTTGGTGGGCGCGATGAGCTTGGCGAGTTCGATTTCCGCCTGCTCTTTCGAGACCAGGATGGTGGGTGAGGCCAAGAGGGAACGGAGGAGCTTTTCGGCTTCGTCCTTCTTGTTCTGACGCGCGTACATTTGGGCGAGGGAGTACTTGGCGAGCGAGCCGTAGTCCTTGTCACCGGTGTCGATGGCGGCCTTAAAGTTCGTTTCGGCTTCAGCGTACTTGCCTTGGTCGGCGTAAATGACGCCCTGATAGTACTTGGCGACGGCGCCGACTTCGCTTGAACCATGCTTGGCGGCGAGATCGCTGAAGGCCTTGAGGGCCGCGGCTTCTTTCTCGGCCTGCGTGGGGTACGTCTTGAGGTACGGGTTGGAGCCCGGTCCGACGGCGGCATCCTGGATCAGAATGGCTTCCCGGAGATCGGCCTGGCGGGCTTCCGCCTGCTTACCCATGAAGAACCAGACGCCGACACCGACCACCAGAATGGCGGCCGCGATTCCCCCGTAGAGGGTGACCTGCTTCTTATGTCCGACGGCGTACTCAACGGAGTGCGTGACTTCTTCGACGAAGCGGTCGTGCTTCAAATGTTCGCGTTCTACTTTATCCACAGCAATACTCTTCCAATCTGCCATGGTAGCATTTGTCAGTCATGAGTGCCGAGGAACGGGAACGGGATTTGTTAACGGCGGTGGCTTTGTTGCAGGCGACCGTGGCGGCGAAGGACGTGAAGATTGAGGCGCTTGAGAGCGAGTTGGACGCGACCAAGCGGCTATGCAACCAGATTTCGCAGCAGATTCAGGGCTTGGAGCTGACGGTGCAGGACCTCCGGAACGCGTATGAGAACGTGATGGGGATTCACCAGATGAACCTGCAGACGCACCAGGCGGACCGGGAGAGCTGGTGGCGGGATCGGGATTCGCTGATGAACGAGCGGACGCAGTTGCGGGACAAGCTGCAGCGCCTGAACCGCGTGGAAGGAGACAACGAGCAGTTGCGGATTCGGATTAGGGATTTAGAATACCGGCTGTCGTTTAACGCAGATCTAAAGTGAGTTCGTCGTCGCTGACGCCGGATCCGTGGGCTTGGTACCGGGCCTTGATGGTCGAATAACCCCGAAGGGTCAGAGCGGTCAAAACGAGGCTCAAGAGTGTGGGCGTTCCCGCCAGACAGGACGAGATTGCAATTTTGGGGTAGGGAATGGGGACGAAAGGCAGGGGAGGGGCGGGAACCTTGGTGACCGTGAAGTTTTCAACCTTCGCCTTCAACTGAGAGGCCAGGGATCCTTTAAATACGATCCGCAAATAGTTTCCGCTGTTGATCGCGCCGATGGTTTTCGTGTTCCAGCCGGCAGAGTTGTACTCCACGGTCACCACGGGAGATTGCGGCATGGGCGGAATCTATCGAACGGAGGCTTCCTTGTCAACCCGCCGCAGGCTGGCCCGGAGGCGGCGCCAGGAGAGGGCGATGCCGGTATAGACTAGCACCGCGCCAGCGGCGGAGGCCAAGCCGGCGAGGGTTTGGCCAAACAGGCCGGCGGCTTCGCCGGTGTGGACGGTGCGGACCCAGAAGCGGAGGCGGCGGGCGAGGGGGAGCGTCTCGAAGCGATCGGAGCGGACCAGGGCGTTGTCCTTGATGGTCCAGGTGCTCTTGAGATCGACGCGACCCCACCCGCCTTCTTCGACGGCGAAGGCGCCCGCAGCGGGGCGGAAGGTGATGACCTGCCACTGAGGAGCGTCGATCTGGCGGAAGAGGGGTTCGTAGGGACCGGGGCCGGGGGGCGGGAACTTGGCTTCGACGGGAGGCTTTTCGCCGGTGAGGGTATAGAGCAGGGGCGTGGCCCAGGAGTAGGAGAAGAAGACGGCGGTGACGACAATGAGGAGCAGCGGAACAGACGACCAGATGCCGAGGACGTGATGCCAGTTGTAGTCGCGGGCCTTGGGGGAGAGGCCGCGGCGGAACCAGGCGATGGGGCGCTGGATCCACATGGGCACGCCGGTGAGGAGCAGGAAGAGGAAAGCGAGGTTGGAGGCGCCGGTGATGGCTTTGCTGGTGGGGGTGTTTTCGCCGAGCCAACGGTGCCAGAGGAGGACCTGGCGGAAGAAACCGCGGGCGGAGGCGGAGGTTTCGCCGGTAAGGCGGCCGGAATAAGGATCGAAGTAGACGAGTTTGTTGCCGGGGAGGGCGAGTTGGGCGGCGGCGTCCGGACGGTTGTAGAGCGTGAGGGCGGTAGCCTTGGGTGCGGCGGCGAGAAGATCGTCGATTGGCAAGCGAGTTGCGGCCGGGGGGACGGGGACCGTGTTGACGGCGCGGTCGGCCCAGGCGAGGAGCTGCTTCTCGTAGGTGAGAAGCACGCCGGTTACGCACATCAGCAGGATGACGAACCCGGCGAGGACGCCGGCGAGGAGGTGGGGCCAGAAGAGGAATCGACGCATAGTGTTTTGCAAACGATTTGCAATTCAAGAATCGTAGCACAGTGCGACTAAAATGGTCGTGGATTATTTCATGGCAACTCCAAAGATTCGGGATATTCATGTGATCGAGACGGCTCCTGTGGGGCTGCGGCTGACGGTGGTGAAGGTGGTGACCGATCAGGCGGGGTTGCATGGGTATGGGTGCGGCACCTTTACGCAGCGGGCAGAACTGGTGGGTCCGGCGGTGACGCGGTATTTGCGGCCGCTGCTGCTGGGCAAGGAAGTGGACCGGATTGGAGATATCTGGCACGCCGGGATGCAGAGTTCGTATTGGCGGAACGATCCGGTGTTGAATAACGCATTGAGCGGGGTGGATTTGGCGTTGTGGGACATCAAGGGGCGGATGGCGGGGTTGCCGGTGTATCAGTTGCTGGGCGGGAAGTGCCGGGAGGCGGCGGCCTGCTATGTTCATGCGGGTGGGGACGAGATAGCGGCGGTGATTGCGAGCGCGGAGAAGCTGCGGGCAGAGGGATTTCAGTACATCCGGGTGCAGGTGGGGGTGCCGAACCAGGCGGCTTATAGTTCGGGGGGTGGGCGGACGTACGGGGGCGGACAGGCGCCGGCCGCGATAGGCCGGGCGGCGACGGGGGCGCTGCACGACGGGCCGATGTTTGAACCGGCGATTTATGTCCGGCGGAGTTTGCAGATGTTCGAGGCTTGCCGGGAGCGGCTGGGGGAGGCGGTGGAACTGCTGCATGACGCGCATGAGCGTTTGCCGGCGCAGATGGGGCTGCAGTTTGCAAAGGACGTGGAACGGTTCCGGCTGTTCTTTTTGGAGGATGTGTTTGCGCCGGAGGAGATTGGCTATTTCCGGTTGGCGCGGAAGCTGACTGCGACGCCGCTGGCGATGGGGGAGCTGTTCAACAATCCGGCGGAGTGGGGGGAGCTGGTGCAGGAGCGGTTGATCGACTTTCTGCGGATTCACTTGTCGCAGGTGGGCGGGTTGACGCCGGCGTGGAAGCTGGCGGCGTTGACGGAGATGTTCGGGGTGAAGACGGCGTGGCACGGGCCGGGGGATGTGTCGCCGATTGGACATGCGGCGAACCTGGCGCTGGATTTGGCTTGCCCGAACTTTGGGATCCGGGAATTTGTGGCCTTCAGCGATCCGGTGCAGGAGGTGTTTCCGGGGGCGCCGGTATCGAAGGGCGGGTACTTGTATGCGACAGAGGCGCCGGGCTGGGGGATTGAGGTGAATGAGAAGGCGGCGGCGAAGTATCCATTTGGCTACGGGGAGAGCGGGGAGCGGCAGCGTCTGCACGGCGGGTGGGGCGAGGTGCGGCGGCGAGATGGGGCCATTGTTAAGCAATAGGCGTCAAACAGTGACGGGTTAGCGCCACCATTTGCCGAAGACGAAGACGCCGTTGAGGAACATGAAGATCAAGAAGCCGTGGAGCCAGGGGTTGCGGGGATAGAGGAAATCGAGGGGCCAGAGGAGGGTGAAGGCGTAGTTGAAATAGATGCCGCCGCCCCAATTGAGACCAAAGAGTTCGTGGGTTTGACGGGCGGTTTCGGCGTAGGCGGCGGCGTGGCTCCAGGCGTAGCGCTGGTCGAAGGCGAGATAGACGTGGGCGAGATAGAGGACGTAGGCGGCGAGGGAGAGCCAGCGGGCAGCGGGATGTTGGCGCCAGTAGGCGAAGAGCGTGGCGACGTAGAGGAGGGCGCTGAGGCGGATGGTCCAGAGCACTGGGCTACCATTGTTCCATGTACCGTGGCTGGGTGGTGTTAGGGATGGCAGCGCTGGCTATGGTGGGGACGCTGCCGGGGCGGACGCAGGGGTTGGGACTGGTGACGGAGCCGCTGCTGCGGGACTTCGGACTGGACCGGGTTTCCTACGCGACGATCAACCTGTGGGCGACGTTGATTGGGGCGGCGTTTAACGTACCGTGCGGGCGGCTGGTGGACCGGTGGGGGGCCCGGGTGGTGATGACCGCGCTGCTGGTTTTGCTGGGGCTGACGGTGTTGGCGATGGCGGGGACGGGGAGTTTCGTGGTGTTAGCGGTGGCGATTACGTTGACGCGGGGGTTGGGCCAGAGCGCGCTATCGGTAGTGAGTTTGGCGCTGGCGGGGAAGTGGTTCGCGCGGCGGATCAACCTGGCGATGGGGGTGTATGCGCTGCTGGTGGGGATGGGGTTTATTGCGGCGTTTCCGAGCGTGGGGCAGGCGATTTTGAACTACGGCTGGCGGTCGGCGTGGATGGCGGTGGGGGTGGCGCTGGTGGCCGTGTTTGCGCCGTTGGCGTGGGCGATTGTGCGGGAGGCTCCGGCGACGGAGGAGGAGGTGGCGGGGGCGTTGGGTGGGATGCGGTTCCGGGAGGCGTTGCGGACGCCCGCTTTTTGGGTTTTCGGGTTGGCGAGCGCGATGTTTGGCCTTGTCTATTCGGGGATTGCGTTGTTCAACCAGTCGATTTTGGAGCAGCGGGGGTTTGACGCGAACGTCTACCAGATGGTGCTGGTGGTGAGCACGTTGCTGGGGTTGCTCGCGAATTTTGGGGGTGGATGGTTAGCGATGCGGTGGCCGATTCAGCGGCTGATGGGGTTGGGGATGGCGGTAT
>LNFE01000028.1 GCA_001464575.1 Acidobacteria bacterium Ga0077553
GGCGGGCGGATTCCACTAGTAGTTGGCGCATCGCGCGGGCGGCGATGTGTTTGAAGTGAAGCGGCGAGGACCAGACAAAATTCGGCGAAGCGGCGAGCTTGATCCAGGCCTCGTTGACGAGGGCGGTGGGGTTCAAGGTGGCGCCGGGATCAGAGCGACGAACCTGGTCGGCAAGGCGCCGCAACTCCTCGTAGGCGAGGCTAAAGCATTCGTTGAGAGCGGACTGAGCAGACGAGGAGGGTGCGATCGATCCGCGATGGCGCATGCGTGGGTACTAGCGCTAAATTTTAGCAGAAGGGAAAAAAGCGGGCGGCCAATGACGGATTTGGCAAACGGGTGCGCAAGAGACCTGTGAGGACTTTTATGCGCACATTTCACCGGATTCCATTGCTCGTGGCGTCGCTGCTGCTGGAGGCCAGCGGATGGGGGCAGACGCTGAGCAGCGTAGGGGGGAACTCCAGTTGGGGGAACGTCTACAACGTCACCGTGGATTCAGCGGGCAACTTGTACGCCGCCGATTCGACAGGGCACGAGATCTTCAAGATCGATCCGCAAGGCGTGACCACGGTGGTGGCCGGCAACGGCCGCGCAGGATTCGCCGGAGATGGTGGACCAGCGACCGCAGCGGCACTGCGGAACCCTTCGGGCACCGCGATTGGCCCCGACGGGAGCCTATACATAGCCGACTACGGGAACGACCGGATCCGGAAAGTATCGCCGGACGGCGTGATTTCGACGATTGCCGGAAGCGTGGGCGGGTTCACCGGCGACGGCGGCCCGGCCACCGCCGCGCGCCTCAACGGGCCCGCCAGCTTGGCCTTCGACGGCGCGGGGAACCTGATCTTCACTGACTATTTGAACCTGCGGATCCGCAAGATCACCCCGGCGGGCGTGATCACCACCGTGGGCGGTACAGGGCGCTTCAGTCTCTCCGGGGACGGCGGCCTGGCAACGGGCACCGACGCCTATCCGTACTGGCTGGCCGTGGCGCGGGATGGCACGATCTACTTCACCGACGATAGCGACGCCCGACTGAACGGCAATGCACGAGTGCGGAAGATTGCCACCAATTGGGTGATCACCACCGCGGCGGGTATAGGCGTTTCGGGCTACACCGGGGACGGCGGGCCGGCCACCGCCGCGCAGTTGCGGTCAGCCAGCGGTGTGGCGCTCGACGGCAATGGGAACCTCTACATCGCGGACGCGAGCGACTCGCGAATTCGTAAGGTCTCGCCGAGCGGCATCATCACCACCTACGCCGGCACTGGTACCGCCGGCGTGACCGGCGACGGCGGACCGGCGATCGAAGGGCGGCTGAACTTTCTCGCTGGACTCGCGACCGATGCGGCTGGCAACCTCTACGTCACGGATGTGCGGAACGACAAGATCCGGCGCATCTCCGCGCCGCCGGTGCCGCAGATCCGTACGGAAAGCCCCGTGCTGACTTCCTTTGGTGGCAAGGCGGGGTTCTCGTCGAACACCTATTTGGAACTCTACGGCCAGAATCTCGCGACGAGTTCCCGGCTGTGGGCCGGGGGCGACTTCAACGGGGTAAACGCGCCTACTTCGTTAGATGGGGTCAGCGTAACGGTGAACGGTAAGCCGGCATTCATCTACTATGTCAGCCCGAACCAGATCAATATCAATACTCCAGAGGATTCGGCGACGGGGTTGGTCGCGGTGCAGGTGCGGACGCCGTTGGGAACATCAAACCCAGTGATGGTGAACCGGACGAGGCTTTCGCCCACGTTGCAGGCGGGGTTGCAGTTCCTGATTGGCGGCAAGCAGTATGTCGTGGCGTTGACACCAGACTTCCAAACGTTCATCGGACGTCCGGGGATGCTGCTCGGCGTGGCATTCCAAGCGGCGCGGCCCGGCGACACGATCTCAACCTATGCACTGGGTTGCGGGCCGACGATGCCGCCTGACACAGGCCGGAGTGGTGGCCGCGCAGGGGTCGGCATTGGCCTTACCGTATGAGTTGAAGATCGGCGGGGTGCGAGCGGCGGTCAGCTTCGCGGGCTTGGTGGGGGCGACGATCGGGCTATACCAGTTCAATGTGGTGGTGCCGCCGGTGGCGGCCGGAGATCAGCCAATTGAGTTGACCGTGGACGGGGTGAGCAATGGGCAGAACCTAACGATCGTGGTGGGCCAGTAAGCCGCAACCCAGTTTTGTAGGGACCGATGTTTTTCAGGTTATGCTCACCCTCAAAGATGAGATCCAGAACCCAGATTTTCTTAGGCTTATTGAGAAAAGTGGCAGCGAACGCCTTTCTTCATTTACGACCGACGATCTCTTGGTTCTCGATTCAACGGGACGAGCCCATCCCTGAGGCTCTCAAAGAGCGCTTGGCCCATCTAGCCGGCGAGCGGATCATCGAGCGCGTTGGTGGAAGGAGTCGCGGCGGTAGGTTCATCCTCTCTCGAAGCTTATACAGTTTCATCGGGAAGCGCCGTGTCTATACACGCGCCAAAGGCCTTGATCGTGAGACGAACAAAGCGCTGCTACGGCGCACTGCCTCCGCAGTGACAAAGTCGACAAAGAAGGCTTCCGCGTGCCGTCGGGCGATGTTTCCACCTCGTTCAGGCTCGTCACCAGCTAACCATTGCCACTGGCACTTCGTCGCGCAGGCCATCTTTCTGCGGCCTGATCCGGTTTTGACTACACACACACGAAGGGGAGCCAAGCGGTAAATGACGTCGCGGCTGCTATACGCCGGTGCTGCGCAGGGTTTCCCGGGCCTTTATCAGGTGAACATGGAGCTGCCGACGGCGCTGGCGAAGGCTGCAGGCGCCTGCGCCGGACCGAAGGCGATCGATCTGCAGATCACCGCGGCTACTTTGAGCTGGCGGATGCCGATTCCGGTCGCGCCCAATGCTGCCGGGGCGAGGTGCCAGTAGCCCAGCGGGAGCAACGATTGCGATTCAATAGGGAATCAATCGCCAGGAGCGAAAGCCATTCGACGCTTGTCTGCGTGGTGATGACTGGGTGCTTGTGTTGAAGCGGCCGCCGATGGAAGATCAGAAGCATGAATACTGTTTCGCATTCCGACAGCCAGGCCCTCGACCGCCACGGCGAGACTATGCCCCCCGGACTTCGCCGGGTTTCTCGCCGGTTCGGACCGAAGAACAGGTGAAAGGAGACGAAGCATGACGCCAGACCAACTTGCCGAGATCATCCGCAAACTGCTGAAAGAGCGCAGGCTGCCAGAGAACGCCGTGAGGGTCATTCCGCCCGAACAGAACAATCTGGTCTTCGCCGTCCGTTTCGGCTCCCGCGTAAGCACGCAGTGTTTGGTCGACCCGGAATGGGAGTCTCAAGAGTCCCTGTTTGCTCGACTGGTTGTCTGGCTGGACACCGAGACCCGAGCGTCCAAGGCGGACGGTCACCCGGACGCATGATGGTCGAGTGTATTCGCTGCAATCGAAGATGGGCAACTATCCAACCCAGCTGCCCGTGGTGTGGTCACCTAACAGTTGAGGTGAAAACACCTATCAGCAGCACCCTCCTCGACTCTCTCAAGATTGGCGTCGCACTTCTTCTGCTCGGCGCCGCCATCATCCTGGTGGTCGCCATTGCCGTGGATCTCTTGACCAAAAAGCCCAAATATCCGACCGCGGACCAATCCGACCCCGTCAACAGAACTCCACCCGGACCCGTCAACGCTGGTGGCGCAGTTGCGAACCTGACTGCCAAACAACTGATCGCCGAGTTCGAAGCCAGTCAAGTCGTGGCACAACAGCAGTATAAGGGCCTGGCAATAAAGGTGCGCGGTCAAATCACCGGTACCGGCGTCGATCTAATGGGCAATCCCTATCTGGTGCTGGACTACGGCGTTCAAGCCGTGTTCACCCAGCGCGATGCCAAGCGGCTACAGCGGTTCCAAAAGGGCGAGACCATCACCGCCCAGTGCGGGAACCCAACGGGGAATGTTTATGTCGTACTGACGGGGTGCTTGTTTTGATCAAATTATTCAATATGACCCGACTCGTTGTCGGAGGGAAGGTGGCACGTGGCTGAGCTCACCGATCCGTTGCCGTTTGGAGCCGAAGCGAACGCGGCGCACTCCGCGGGGATTAGAGAAGCGGTGAGTACCCTCAGTTCGATGCCAACCATAGGCTTTCCGTCGCAGGCGGATGTTGCAGAATACCGCAGGATTCGCCAGATTGAGGAATCCATCAGGAGGCATGGCGAACTCGCGCTCTTGGTCGAATGGAATCGGTCACCTGTGGTCGACACGGGTAATGTGCTTTCTGCATTTCAAGCCGCCATCTCAGCGCTCGGCGAGGTCTTCGAAGCGTACCCCAGCCAGCTCTGGGCGAGCGCCTCCTTACCGAATCTGTGCGTCCGCTCGTAGAGAAATTGGAGCGAATTATGGGTATGATGACGGGCCCGATCGCAGCCGGAGCAATTCTCACGTTCGGTGCCACTCCAAGTATGGCGGGAGTAAACAACCAGTTCCAGTTTGCCAGGAAGCAGCTTGTGTCTGATTCGCTCTCTTTCCGAACGCTGTTAGAAACATCAAGGTTGTAGATTGATGAATTACCCTATTTCCGGCAGTTTGACTCAGTCTGCTGAGTGAAGTAGT
>LNFE01000029.1 GCA_001464575.1 Acidobacteria bacterium Ga0077553
AACGTCAAAGCCCGAAACCGCGCGGTTATCGCGGTTGTTGAACGGGTTCTGCTGGCTCGGCGTGTCCGTCGCGATCACGTTGAGCACGTCGCTGACGTCATCGATCGACTTCGACCAGGTGTAGGCCGCGGTGAAGCCAAAGCCACTCCGGAAAGTACGGGCCAAATAGGCCTGGAAGGAGTGGTAGTTGGAGTTGGCCGACGACTCGTTGAGCGTGATGCCCGTGAAGCGCGGATCAATCCGATTCGTCGTGCCGGTAGGCGGAGCGTTCAGCCCGGCGTTGATGGCGCGGAAATCGGCAATGCGAGCATTCTCGTCCGCCACCGATGTCGCCGGAACAACGAGGCCGGGACGAACGGTGTTGATGGGACGGGCGCGCTGCAGGAAGTTGCTCTTCGTGCCGACGTAGCCGATCCGGCCAACAAAACCATTGGCCAGTTGGCGCTCAATGTTTAAGCTCCACTGTTGGGTTTGGGGGTTCTTCATGGCGTAATCCACCGGCGAGATGCTGCCGAAGTTGCGCACGGTGGTGCCAAAGTTACCGACTGTGGCGATGCCGGTCTGCTGGAACGCAGACGTTCCGGCCACCAGGTTTGCCAGCGTGTTGCCGCCGGTGAAGTCAGTCGTCGTGAAGTTGTACATGAACGGCGGGGAGAAGCGAAGGTTCGTAATCGGATTCAGGAAGATGAAGTCGTACGCCCAGCCGTAGCCGCCGCGAACGCTCCACTTGCCGGACTCGCCCGGGCTCCAGGCGAAGCCAAAGCGCGGCGCCCAGTTGTAGTTGGTGTTGAAAGCGGTCGGTGTCACTTCGATCGAGCCGAGCGCTCCGGTGCCCGCGCCGCCAAGGGCAGCCTGGCGATCCAGATTCAGATTGGAGAGCAATCCGTTAACTTCGGAAACGCCGCCGGCAATTTCAAGGCGGACGCCCAGATTCAACGTGAGATTCCGGCGTACCCGCCAGTCATCCTGGAGGAAAGCGCCCTGATTCGAAACCCGGTTCCCGCGAATCGATCCGCCAAACCGCTGGCTGTACTGCACCGGGATTCCCAACTGGAACTGTTCGAAGTTGGCGAAGGTGTAGGTGCCACGCGTGTTGGAATCGAAAATCGAATTCGCCTGGATGCGCTCAAAGTTGTAGCCGCCCTTGAAGGTGTGAGTGCCGAAAGTTTTCGTCAATGTCGTCAAGGAGTTATAGACATTCTGCGTACGGCCCTGCGGCAGACCGGACCAGCTGCCTAGTTCCGCAATCCCATTTTGGAATGCCACCGAGGCGGCGCTGATGTTGGCCAGTGGCGTAAAGTTCGGATTGCTACGCAGGAAGCCGCCCAGCTGGTTGAGAACCAGGGTCGGTGAAAAAATGCGGGTGTACCCGACCGTGATCGACTGCGGCGTGTTGGTGGAGCTGGCTCCGTTGACCGGCAGATTCGACGAGATGAACGTCAGACCCGGGCTGCGCGACTCAGACTCCTGGTAGGCGTAGCGGCCCCACAAAGTGTCCTTTTGGGTCATGTTGTAGTCAATCTTGCCCGAGTAGGCGACGGAGTTCGTGCCCAGGGGTGCAGCATTCGAAACCGTGCCGGAATCGGACGCAACGCCCTGTGTGGCCTGCCAGAGAGTCCGCGCGGCGGGGTTGGTGATACCCGCGACCTGTGCGTTGGTCGGCACGACCGCGATACGCGTGCCGCCGGATCCACGGATCTTCTGCTGCTCGTAGGTGCCAAAGTAGAAAAGCTTGTCGCGGAGGATGCGACCGCCAATCGCGGCGCCCCACTGGTTGTCGCGCAGGATTGCCGCCTTGCCGGTGCGGTCGAAGTAGTCACGCGCGTTCAGCTTGTCGTTACGGAAGAACTCAAACAAACGGCCATGGAAGTCATTGGAACCGCTCTTGGTGATGATCTGGTACTGCGAGCTGCCATTGCGTCCGTACTCGGCGCTGAAGTTGTTCGAAATGACGTTCACTTCCTTGATCGCGTCAATCGGTACCGTACCAGTGCCCGCGCCGCCCGTCGTCGAAACGTCGGAAGCATTGGCGTTGTCGATGGTGATGTTGTTGGCGCGGCCACGGCCGCCGTTGGAATTGTAGCTGCCCAGACCGAGGAACGGGTTGCGCACGCTCACCGGAGTGACGCCCGGGGTGGTGCCAGCCAGAGCCAGCGGACCGCCTTGCAAGGGAAGCTGCGTGATCGCCTTCGATTCCACGCTGCTCTGCATCTGCGCGGAAGCGGTAGAAATGGTGAGGGCCGACTCTTCAATCACAACCTCGGACTTGGTGGCCGAGACTTCAAGAGTTACTTTCAGCTCTTTGGTGGAACCCGAGTTGATCAAAGCAGTCGTGACCAGGCTCGAAAATCCAGTGTTTTCAACGCGAACGGAGTAGTCTCCGATGGTCAGGAGCGAAAACCGGGCGGCTCCCGAGCCATCCGTGACGGCATCGCGGGTAAATCCTTGAGTGGAACTGCGAATAGAGACCTTGGCGCCAACAATGGCGGCGTCTGAAGAGTCGCTAACGCGGATGACGAGATCACCGGTGATCTGCGCCAGAGAAGGAACGGCTATACTTGCCAAAGCAAGCAGCAACCGTGCGGTGGTGCTGTGTGTCATAGGTTGAGATACCCCTGAAGGTGGTGGCCTTTACTGCTAACCACATGTATCAGTTTCAATTATAGATGATTAAAGTGCGATGAATGGTGCTATCGTTTTGGCTTGTTCGGCGTCGCCGGGCTACAGCTCAGCCGCGCGCTTCTTGCCGTAGAAAAAATAGATCGCCAAACCGATTCCCAACCAAACGAAGAATCGAACCCACGTCTCCAGCGGTAAGCTGAGCATCAAGAGAAAGCAGAAGAAAATCGACAAGATGGGAATCACCGGTACCCAGGGCACCCGGAAACCACGGGGCCGGTCCGGCTGTGTCTTGCGTAACACCAGCACCCCCACCGAGGCCAACATAAACGCGAACAGCGTTCCGATGTTCGACAGGTCTGCAAAGGTGCCGATGTCGAAAATGCCCGCCGGAATTCCCACCAGGAACCCGGCCACCCACGTCGCCGTGTGCGGCGTCTTGTACTTGGGATGCACCGTGGCGAAACGGTCCGGCAGAAAACGGTCCCGCGCCATCGCAAACCAAATACGCGCCTGCCCATACTGAAACACGAGCAGGGAACTCAACATCCCGATCACCGCGCCGGTGGAGACCACCACCTGTAGGTTGTCCTTGCCAATCGACGTCAGCGCCTTGGCTACCGGCGCCGCCGTGTCCAAATCCTTCCAATTGATGACGCCCGCGCAAATGCCCAACGTCATGAAGATCCCAAACGGCAGATCCCGCTTCGGGTTCTTACACTCCTCGGCAGCGGTGGAAATGGAGTCGAAGCCGATATAAGTGAAAAAGACAATCGCCGCGCCCGTCAGAACGCCCGAAAAGCCGTTCGGCATGAACGGGGTGTAGTTGGCCGCGTTCACCGATCCCGCCGCACCGAAGACGAAAATCAGAATCGCCGCCACCTTGATGAACACCATGACCAGATTCGCCTGCGCCGACTCCTGCACACCCTTGACCAGAACCCAGGTCACGCCCATCAGGATGATCAGCGTCGGCAGATTAAACCAGGCACCCGAAAACTGGCCGCCCACAATCATCGGCTGCGAGAGCACAAACGGCAATTCGACGCCGATCAGCGTCTTTAGAATGGCGTTGATGTACGCCGAAAACCCCACCGCGACCGCCATGTTCGAAACGGCATACTCGAGGATCAGGTCCCATCCGATGATCCATGCGATGATCTCCCCCATCGTCGCGTAGGCGTAGGTGTAAGCGCTGCCGGCCACCGGAATCATCGAGGCCAGCTCTGCATAGCACAGCCCGGCCAGTCCGCAGATTAAGGCCAGGATGATAAACGACAACGCAACCGCCGGACCTGCGCCCGGGCGGCCGATCGTGGACACAGCGTCCGCCCCGTTCAGTAACAGGTCGAGAACCGGAGCGTGAAATATGGAATGGGTGCTGAGGGTGACGCCCGAAGCGGCGGTACCGGTCAGACTGAAAATCCCAGAGCCGATGACGGCTCCGATGCCTAACGCGGTGAGGCTCCATGGACCTAGCGACCTTTCGAGTCGCCGGCCTGATTGTTCCGAATCTGCGATCAGAGCGTCGATGCTCTTCTTACGAAACAACTGGCTCACGGCTGGAGCCTCCCGCGATGGATTTTTACAGCCTAGCGCTTACGGATCGTTTGACCCTTAACCATCTTCTTTACTTTCTTCTTCATCGAACCGCGCGCAACGGTTTCGGCGCGCTTCGGCTTGGCCGGCGCCTCAGCGCGGGCTTTGCGCTTCAGGGCTTTGCGTTCTTTTCTATCGGAGACGTGCTTCGTGTTCATTCGGAAATCTTCAATCCTGCGTATTTGGCGACGAGCTTCTTCAGTCCGTGACCGGCAAAACTAACTGTCAGTTTAGCATCATCTCCGTCCCCTTCTTGCCGTAAGACGTTCCCGCGGCCATATTTTGGGTGATTTACCACCGCGCCGACGTAATTTCCTGGCTTTCGGACCGCCTGGCGCGGCGGCGCCGGGGTAAACGGCACCTTACTCGGCGCAATCATCGGCTTGCCGCCCGAGTTCGGCGGGGCGGGGCGCTGGTAGGGCGGCGTCGCGGAGGGAGCCGCAGGGGGAGCGGGTGGCGCGTCGTCAACCTCCGCTTCGAGTTCCTGCAACCAAGGCGGCCGATCGTCCTTCGGCTGGGGCGTGACCGGAGCCGCCGCCGCGGCCTTGGCGGCGATGTTCGGCGGTACCTTCACTCCACGGTCCTCAAAATAGCGAGCAATGTTGTCCACCGAGTTGTACGTCTTGCCGGTGAACAGATTCTTCTTGACGGACTCGCGGACCTCTTCCCGTTCAAGGAAGAGCTCCACCTCTTCGTCCCCTCCAGCGCTGGCGGTGGAGTTGGCCCCGGCGCGGACGACGAGCGACTTCGGCACTTCGGACAAAAACCGCGAGGGCATCGTCGGTTCCGCCGGACCGCCGCCGAACTTCCGCCGGAAGCGGGCCCACGAGAGCGTCAGCTTCCGCTCCGCCCGGGTCATGCCGACGTAGCAGAGCCGCCGCTCTTCTTCCATCCCCGCATCGTCGTTCAAGCTCCGCGAATGCGGAAACAAGCCGTCTTCCATGCCGGCGAGAAAGACCACCGGAAACTCGAGACCCTTGGCGTTATGAATGGTCAGCAGCGAGATCCGGGCCGTCTCGTCCAGGTTGTCCGAGTCCGCCACCAGCGCGGTATGGTCGAGAAAGTCCGTGATCGAATCGCCCCGCTCGGTCGCTTCGGCGGCGGCGTTCAACAGTTCGGCGATGTTCTCTAGGCGCCCTTCGGCCTCGGGCGCCGTATCGGTTTCGAGCATCCGCTTATAGCCGGACTCTTCAAACACCGTCTTCAACACCAGTCCGATATCGTTCGTCGCCACCGCCTGCTGGCAAACCAGGATTAACTCCCGGAAGGCCTTGAGCGCACTTTCCGCCCGGGCGCCCAGAATATGCTTCTGCAGCATGTCCCCGATGGCTTCCCACATCGAGATCTTGTACTGGGCGGCGTGCTGCTCCACTTGGTCCAGCGTCGTCTTGCCGATTCCGCGCGCGGGGGTATTGATGCAGCGCAATAGGCCGATCGAATCGTCGAGATTCATCAACAGCCGCAAATAGGCCAAGAGGTCTTTTACTTCGGCCCGCTGGTAGAAGCTAAATCCGCCCACGACGATGTATCTGCCGCGACTGCGAATTCGTCCGGTACAGCACCGCTGCCCGGGAGTCCGGATTCCGCCCGAGGTGCTTATTGATCTCGCTGGCGATGTACAACGCTTCGTTTTCGCCATCGAGCGCCTCATAGACGGTCACCTTCTCGCCGGTGCCGGAATCCGTCCACAGATTTTTGCCCTTCCGCTGCAGATTGTTGGCCACCACTGCGCCCGCGGCATCGAGAATATTCCTGGTCGACCGGTAGTTCTGCTCAAGACGAATAATCTGGGCACCCGGATAGTCCTGTTCAAAGTCCAGGATGTTGCGGATATCCGCCCCCCGCCAACTATAAATGGACTGGTCCTCGTCGCCGACGACGCAGACGTTGTGCCGGATTTGTGACAGCAGCCGCATCAGGTCGTACTGCGACCGGTTTGTATCCTGATACTCATCGATCATCAGGTACTCAATCCAGTCGTTGTACTTGCGGCGCGTGTCGGCGTCATAAGTGAGCAAACGCACCGATTCGAGCAGAAGATCATCGAAATCGAGCGCGTTGGCTTGCCGGAGCTTGGCTTCGTACTGCTCGAAGATCACGCCGAGCCGGGCCATTTTCGGGTCCTGGGTCTTCTTGTAAAAGTCGGCTGGCGTTTCGTGCTGCGACTTGGCCCGCGAGATCACGCTAATCGCGGCCCGGTATTGCATGAACTTCTCATCGAGCCCTAGGTTCTTGTAGATGCCCTTGATCAGCGCCGTCTGGTCATCGTCATCGTAGATCAGGTACTGCGGGGTGAAGTTCGGTCGGATTTCAGCCAATCGAGCGCCATCCTGGCGCAAAAGCCGCACACAAAAACCGTGGAAGGTGGAAACGCGCGGCAATCGTCCGGGATGCGACTCGCGCAAAAGCCGGGCCACGCGGTCCCGCATCTCGCCGGCGGCCTTGTTGGTAAACGTCACCGCCATCACCGACTGCGGATGCGTTCCCAGGTTCGTAATGATGTGGCCCATCCGATGGGTGATCACGCGCGTCTTTCCCGATCCCGCGCCCGCGAGAATCAGGAGCGGACCGGAGGTAGCGGCTACGGCTTGCTGCTGCTGAGGATTGAGGCCGGAGAGGAAATCCATGGAGTGGAGGGAATCGTTCTTGAGGTTAGCACGAGGGGCTGGAACTTGAGTACTGGTACTCTAAGGTGATTGACTTATTACTACTGGTACTGTATTCGTATTTCTATGCAAAAGAAGATCTTATTTCCCCCAGAGGTGGCGCGAGGCAGCCGCGAGGAGCAGTTGGCCTACCTGCGGGAGCAACGGGCGGGAATTGAGCATGTGATTGCGGTTCTTGAGCGTCTCGACGCCTTTCGGACGCGTCCTCAGCAAGAATCGGCGGCCTAGTCGCGAACAGGTTGAGCAAATCGTGTAACCTACATGGGTGCGAGGTCGCCTATCTTCTCGGAGAGCACGAATTGGCCAGTCTTGGTGTAACGGCGGATCACGCAAATGTGGAGGGACTTCTAGGGACCTCTCCGTCTGTGCGGGCGAAGGCCGCGATGCTGGTTGAATTCTCTCTGATTGAGAAGGCTCGCGAAGGGGATGACGCCGCGTTTAATCAGGTCGTGCAGGCCTATCGCCGCCGTATTCTGGGTACGATTTCGCGGTTGATCAGCCGGCGTGAGGATGTCGAGGATGTGGGTCAGGAGGTGTTTCTGCGCCTGTACTACTCCCTCGACCAGTTGCGGGAGCCGGAGATGTTCGAGCCGTGGCTTTACCGGTTGACGGTGAACGCGGCATATGATTATCTGCGCAGGCAGAAACGCCGTCCGGAGGCGCGCATGGCGGATCTGAGCGAACAGCAGGTCGTGGTGGCGGATGCCAGCGCGAGCACGTTGGCGCAGACCGAGGAGAATCGGAAAGGGCGCATTCGAGAGTTCGTGCATGCGCTGCTCGGTGGCGTTAGCGAGGAAGATCGGATTCTGCTGACGTTGAAAGAGGTAGAGGGCTTGTCGCTGAAGCAGTTGGAAGCGATTTACAAGGTCAATGAGAACGCCTTGAAGGTTCGCCTGTTCCGGGCTCGCCAACGAGTGTTGAAAGCGTTTGAACGAAGCGAGTTAAACTGTTAGGTGATCGATATGTCGTCCAATCAAGATAGCGAAAGCAAGTTGAATGAGCTGTTCTCGGCGTACCGCCAGGAAATGCCCGATTTCGACGGCGGGGCAGAGTTCATGCCCGGCATGTGGGCGAAGATCGAAAACAGGAAGTCGCAATCCTCAGCTTGGTTTGCATGGACCAGAGGAATACTGGCCGGCGCCACTTGCGCGGGGGTATTGCTCGTAGGTTTTAGTGTATGGTCGCCGCTAGAAAAGTCGGCCTATTATGAAACGTCGTACGTCGAGGCGCTTGATGCCAACGAGGATGTCGTTGTCATGGCGGCTCTGCACCCGGCTTCTCCCGTCGAACAACCCTCCGAGTAACCTATGGCTAGAAGCGATCGCAGTATCGGCCTCTACCTGATCCTGGTGTTCATAAGCGGCATTGCTGTGGGCGCGGGTGGTTTTCAACTGTACCGTGGACCGGCGGTGAGTGCGAGTGGCCCGATGAGGAAGAGCCCGGAAGAATACCGGCGCGAATATCTCGGGGAAATGCATTCTCGCCTCAAGCTGGATGACCAGCAGGTGGCGAAGTTGCAAATCATCCTTGAAAAAACGCACCAGGACTACAAGCGCTTTCGGGAGCAAACCAGGCCGGAAATGTTGCGGATCCAACAGGAGCAGGTCGACTCCGTCAACGCGCTCCTGAAGGACGAACAGAAGCTGGAGTACGAGAAGATGCGCGCCGAGCGGGAAGCCCGGCGCAAGGCGCGGGGCGATCGGGGCGACGGTTTTTAGTCGTTCTTTCGGCTCCGACGGGACGACTACACAGAAAAAGGGCTGCCTGCCGAAGCATGCAGCCCTTTTTTGATTCGGTAGGAGGAAACTACGCGGTTACGGCAGGAGCCACTTCGCGAGCTTTCTTGATGTCCGCGGACTTCTGCATCCGCTTGTTAAAGCGTTCAACACGGCCCTCGGTATCGATCAGCTTCTGGCGGCCCGTAAAGAACGGGTGGCAGGCAGAGCAGATTTCAACACGAAGATCGATCTTGTTCGTGGACCGGGTCTGGAACGTGCTGCCGCAGGCGCAGATCACATTAATCAGATTGTAGGCAGGGTGAATTCCAGCTTTCATGACCACACCAGCATAGCACAACGCCCCGCTGCCTGTCCGGAAAAACCGAAACCCCCTGCCGGGACAGACCGGTCAGGGGGTTTCGGTTTATTGAGTGTGGGCTTCGTGCAGGGAGGGGTCGGGGTACTGCTTACGACTCCCTCGCCACTGATCGAGGCCTGAGCAAATCAGAGGAGCCGCTACTAGGAGCCAGCACCCTCCCTGCGCCCAGAAATACTACTGCCTTCTATAACCATGAAACTGGACCACCTCCTTTTTCAGTGATGCAAGCAGAATATCTTGCTCCCAACCCCATGTCAAGAGAAATTCTGCAAGCGCACCCCAACAGTTGGTGGTCGACATTGCGGACACCGCTACAGGTGTAAACCGAGCACAAAAAGGGGCCCCATCCGAAGTTGGGACCCACAAACTAGCGGGGAGGCAATCACCGCCAAAGCGTATGGAAAAAGAGATGCAACTCTACGGCCAAAGGGTAACTTCTTTTTTTGCCACGCCGCGCCGAAACCAGTCCAGTCGGGTATTCCAGAAATGGGATACACGGTACACTAATCGGGATGGCACGACGCAAGAGCCGAAAGGCGAAACCGGAACGCGCCACGCGGGTCGACCCGCCGCCGGCCGCGCCTGCCGCCGCCCCCGCGCCACCCGTTGAGGCGGCCACCGCGGTAGCCGTCGAGCCATTGCCGGTAGGTGACATCATCCCGGCTCCCGCGCCCCGGGCGCCGGAGGCCCCTCCTCTGCCTTCGTCCCGGCCGGGTTCCGGAGCTGTCCTGCATGCCGCCTCCGGACGGCGCGCCCTCGGCGGATTTTTCCTCTCGGGCCTGCTCTTCTCCCTGCTCGGCTCCTTCCTCCCCTCGTGGGGCTATCACCTCCGCTCGGACTACCTTACGGTCGGTCTCTATTTCCTCTTCCTCAACTTCGGCGTCTACGTGGCCTTCCATTTCACGCAATGGCTGCTGCCCCGCCGCGGTGTCCGCTTCGTCCTGGCTTCCGGCAGCGCGTTGGCCGTCGCCTCTCTCGTCTACCTGGCTAGCGTCTCCGGCCCCGTTCCCCCTTCTCTGCGGATGGCCGGCCTTTTCGGAGTCGGGCTGAGTGCGGCGATGGTCAATACCGCGATCTTCCACGCCATTACCCCGATGTATCAGCACGACCCCGCCTCCACCATCAATCTCGCAGGCATCTTCTTCGGCTTGGGTTGCCTGGCCACCTCCGTCCTCGTCGCCGGCACGTTCAACTCGTACACTGCCGAAGCCATCCTCCTCATCGTCTCCTGCATCCCGCTGTTCTACTTTCTGGCCTGGCTCCGCGCAGGGAAGAGCCCGGCCCCGTCTACGACCGAATTCCCCAGCCTCCGCGTCGCGATGCGCGACTTCCGTTCGCCCGGCGCGATCCTCTTTACCCTGCTTCTGTTTTTCCAATTCGGAAACGAATGGGCGATCGCCGGCTGGCTGCCTCTGTTTGTCGTCCAGCGGCTCGGGGCCAGCCCGGCCACGGGCATCGCCCTGCTGGCCTGCTACTTTGCCGCCCTGCTCATCGGCCGCATCGTTGCCCAGGCGCTGCTGCGCCGGATTAAACACTCGCGGCTGCTGCTGTTCAGCGTCCTCGGTGCCTTCTTCGGCAGCCTGCTGTTGTCGCTCACCGCCACCATCGAAGGGGCCTTCGTCGCCATCGTTCTCCTGGGCGGGGGTTTCGCGGCCATCTATCCGCTCACCGCGGAAAGCATCGAACATCGCTTCCGCAGCTACCATCCGGGCTTTTATAACGGCATCTTTTCCCTGGGTTTGACCGGTGCGCTACTCGCTCCCACTACCCTGGGCCTCGCCGCGCAGTACTGGGGGATCGGCAGCATTATGTGGCTGCCGCTGTTCGGATCGTTTGCCGTATTCGCTCTCGTCCTGGCGATTTGGCTCGAAGCGCGGCTCACGCGTAGTTAAGGATACCGGACGCTGCTCGCACGCTTGACCCCTCGCCGAGGGGTCGTAGTTGCGTGCAAGAAACAGTTGCGGATTTTCGTGAGTGTGATACGCTGTAATTACCTGATAGGGACAGGCTCATATATGGACCTCAACAAACTCACCGAGAAATCCCAGGACGCCCTCCGAGCCGCTCAGTCGCTCGCCGTGCAACGCTCGAACTCCCAACTGGAAGTCGAGCACCTCCTGGTCTCTCTCCTCGAACAGGAAGGCGGGCTCACGTCCAACCTGCTCAAGAAGGCCGGCGTTGCCATCGATAACTTCCGCTCCCGGGCCGAACAGGAGGTAGGCAAGCTCCCCGTTGTCTCCAAAGTCGACCAAGTTTACGTCTCCACCCGGATCACCAAACTCGTCACCGAAGCCGAGGCCGAAGCCAAGCAGATGAAGGACGACTTCGTCTCCACCGAGCACTTCGTCCTCGCCATGACCGGCGATGCTGGCTCGACCGGCAAGCTCTTTAAAGAGTTCGGCATCACCCGGGAGCGCCTGCAAAACGCGCTCAAGGACGTCCGCGGCACCCAGCGCGTCACCACGCAAAATCCCGAAGCCACCTACGAGTCGCTCGAAAAGTACGGCCGCGACCTCACCCAAATGGCCGCCCAGGGCAAGCTCGACCCCGTCATCGGCCGCGACGAAGAGATCCGCCGCGTCATTCAGGTCCTCAGCCGTCGCACCAAGAACAACCCGGTGCTGATCGGCGAACCCGGCGTCGGTAAAACCGCCATCGCCGAAGGCCTCGCCGCCCGCATCGTCCGCGGCGACGTTCCCGAAGGCCTCAAAGACAA
>LNFE01000030.1 GCA_001464575.1 Acidobacteria bacterium Ga0077553
ATCACAGAGCGCCGCCGTGTTGGGCTCAAACAGCTCTTTCATCATCGACCCGAACTCGCCCGACGAGGTCGCCCCGCCCAGCCGCTGCATCGGCGTATCCACGCTGCGCCCGTTCACGCTCACGACCTTGTAATCTTCCTTTTGGTCGAAGTAGCTCAGCCGCGCGTTGATCACGTCTTGCTGGCCGTAGAATCCCAAGCCCGACGGGTCAATGTAGCGCCGCGTCACCTGCATGCAAAGGAAGTCCGGCAGCCCCTTCGAGTAGCCCATCGCGTAGGACCGCGCCTCGTCGATCACCCGCTTCTGCTCCTCTGCCGAGGGCGGCGGAATCACGGGGCCCGCCACCTTCACCGGCGCGGGCGCCGCCGCCGGCAGTTCCTTGGTCGCCAGCATCAGATCGCGCAAAGCCTCCACGGTCAGCGGACCCGCGCCCATCGCAATAAACTCCTCAAACAACCGCGGCTCCAGGCGATTGGTCAACTTCGTCTTCTTCAGATACGCCGCCACCGCCTTGTCCGGCTGGTGGAGATCCACCGACGACTTCAAAAAACCACGCAACTGCTCCACCGACATCCGGGTTTGGGCCGCCAAGGCCAGCGCGAAGAAGAAGACGAGAACCCGCATATTACTTTTGACGCTTCCGTCCGCCTTTCTGTTGCGGATTCGTTGCTGGCAACGTCGCCTCGATCGCCGCCTGCGCCAGCGGGGCCATAATCCGGTACCCCGCGGAATTCGGATGCAGCCCGTCGTCGGCCAATTCGGCCTTTAAGAAACCGCCCTCGTCCACCATCGCATCGAAGTAGTTCAAATACGTGAACCCGCGCTTCCTCGCGAAATCGACCATCCACGTGTTCAGCGCTCGAATCACCGCCGGCGGCCGCCCCACGGTCATCTCAAATCGAGGGTTCTTGTCCTTATGGTGATCGCTCACCGGCAGGATGCTCGCCAGAATCACCTTGATCTTGTGGAACTCGCAAAGGTCGGCGATCATCGTCAGGTTGTTCTGGATCGTCTCCACCGCCACGCCGCGGGCAATGTCGTTCGTGCCGGCCAGTATCAACATCGCCTGCGGCTTGTGCGCAATCACGTCGGCCCGCATCCGCCCCAGCATCTCTCCCGTGATCTGCCCGCTGATGCCCCGGTTCACAAAGTCCATACCCGGGAAGTACTCATTCAGCCGCCAGGCGTCGGTAATCGAATCCCCGAAAAACACCACCCGCCGGCCGCTCGACGGGGGCACCGACCGGTTGGCCTCGGCGTAGCGCCGCAGGTTGTCGCGGTCACTGCCCCGCAACTGGGCCTCTGTCGCCTCAAGCAACGCTTGGAAGTGGGCATCAAGCCGAGCCACCGCATCGCGAAGCTCGGCCGTCTGCTTCCGGGCCTCTTCCGGGTACGGGAACGGCTTGCGAATGCTATCGGCCACCGCCAGGTAGCCGCGCGCCTCAATCAGTAGTCCTTGCGAAAGCGTTAGCGTCAGCCGGTTGGCCACCCGCGCATTCCGGTGCAGTTGCTTCATATTCTCGAGCATCGGCGCCGCCGAACGCGCGAGCCCCGGCGCCGTCAGCGAGGTCGCTTCGGTCAATTGAACAATGCGTTCGGTCAGAGCCAGTCCGTCGGGCCCGCTCAACGTCCCATTCGTTTGGGCAAATCCCACTGTGCTCAAACACAGCGCCAGCCATCTCCAGATCATGGCTCTACTTTATCCAATTGAAACGTCACCGTACCAATGTGGAACTTCATCCGCACCTGGATCTGCACCGGAAGGCGCCGGGCATCATCGCTCAACCAAACAAACAGCCGCGCATCCCGCTTGTAGATCACATCGTTAAACAAAAAGGCCTCGTACCGCGTGGCCGTAAACTGCCCCGCCGGCGTCCGAATCTTCTCCTTGTCCTGCATCTGAATCCGCGCCTGCACAAACTTCTTGCCATCACTCAAGGGAATCCGGATCTCCCGTTCCGATCCAAACGGCCGCTGCCGCAGCACCATCAGCGCTCCGATGATGTCGTGCACGCATCCCGGCACTTCCAGCTCCCGCTCGAGCGCCATCTCGTTCTTCACGAGATCCCGTTCTTCATACTTCGATCGGGTGCCGCTCCAAACCACCGTCGTGTTCCGCCGCTTCTTCCCCTCCTCGGCCTCCAGGCGCGACGACTGGGCGCAGAACTGATCGTTCAACGCAACGGTATAGTTGTCGTTCACCTTAAACAGCCGCGACACCAAGCCGGCCGAATGCAGATGCAGCTGCACAAAACTTCCCGACGGCGTCGGGTTGTTGGTCAGCACCGCCGCCCCCGCATTCACCATCCGCCACTCCACGTTGTAGCTGAGTTTTTCAACCGGGACCGGCGTCTGCGCCGCAAGCGGCACCATCGCCAGAAAAAGGGGGAACAAACTCTTCATCGAACCCCTGAGTGTGTCAAATCCCCGTGCTACGCTGCAAGCTTGGCGCTTCGAATTCTCCTGCTCCTGCTCGTCACGGCGACCGGCTGGCTCTATTGGGACGCCCGGATTCCCGGAGTTCCTTTGACCGATTGGCAGGTCGACCGCTACCTCGACCCGGCGCAGCCACCGCATCGGATTCAGGCCGCGCTGCGCCAGCTTTCCGGTCCCCATCCCGCCCTGGCAAGCCTGCGCGGCTATAGCGACGCCGGCGTCCGCGCCGAAGTCGCCCGCTTTTCGCCGGCGCTTGAGCAGTTGGAAGATCCCTCGCCCTGGGTGCGATTCCGCGCCGCCCTCGCGCTCGAAAAAAAAGATCCCACCGCCGCGCGTCCGGTCCTGCTCGCCGCCTTGCGCGCGTCCGCCGTCTTCGCCGCAGAGCCCGGCTCCCTGCAATGGCGCCTCGCCGAAGGCGCCCGCGTCGAGGTTGGCGAAGAGCTCGGCTCCCTCGATCAACGCAAGTTCGTCGCCCTCGTGCCCGGCCGCCTCGTCCGCCGTTATGTCCAGACGGGTGAGACCGTTCGGCCCGGACAAAGATTGGCCGATGTCGCGCTCTCGGATCCCTGGCAAGCGGTCGCGCTCGCCGCCTTGGGACGCATCGGCCTGACGATCGATGCCCAAGAGATTCAGCAATTCCGGAGCGAAAAGTATCCTCCGGTCGTGCAGCAAGCCGCCACCGCCGCTATCGAACAGATTAGTGCGCGTCCTCGGAGGAAGTTATGAAGTCGCTCTTCTTGCTCCTGCCCCTGCTCTTGCAGGCGGCGTCCATCGAAGTCACGCTCGACCCCATGTTAGCCCCGCAAGGAACCAGCGGCCGCCTCATCATCCTGATGAAGCAAGGCAAACCGCAAGGCGACACCATCCGCTCTGGCTTCATCCCCGGCGAAACCTGGATGGCGGCCAAGGAGGTGGAGCACTTCGCCCCTGGCGCGACGGTCACCGTCGATGGAGACGACATCGCCTTCCCGAAGCTCTTCTCCCAGGCCCCAGCCGGAAAGTGGCACTACATGGCCATCCTCGACGTCGACCACAGCTACGCCCGCAACGGAGCCGGCCCCGGCGACTTAGTCAGCGCCATCGCCTCCGAACCCAAACTCACCCTCTCCCACGCGAATCCGCCTCGCCCCGCCCCTACGGATACCGACAAAGTGAAGCTGGTCGAGTTTGAAAGCAAACTCCTCAGCCAGTTCTTCGGACGGCCAGTAAAAATGCAGGCCGGCGTAGTCCTCCCCGCCGATTTCGCCAAGCCGGGAGCCCGCTACCCCGCCATCTATCACGTCCACGGCTTTGGCGGAGACCACACCTTCGCCTGGCGCGCCAAGCCCGCCACGGCCTTCCGCGCCGTCCACATCTATCTCAATGCCTCCTGCGAAGGCGGCCATCACGTCTTTGCCGACTCGGCCAACAACGGCCCTTGGGGCGCGGCCTTGACGCAGGAACTCATTCCCCATCTCGAAAAGCAGTTCCGCTTGCTCCCCCGGCCCTCCGCCCGGTTCCTCACCGGCCACTCCTCCGGCGGCTGGTCCACCCTCTGGCTGCAAGTGGCTTATCCAAAGTTCTTCGGCGGCACCTGGCCCACGGCCCCGGACTCGGTCGACTTCCAAAGCTTTACCGGTATTGACGTCACCCCCGGTTCCAGTCAGAACGCCTATCTCACCAAGGATGGCCAACCCCTCTATCTGGTCCGGCTGAAGGGAAAGGACGTGGTCACGCTCAAGGACTTCGCCCTGCAGGAGCGAGTAGGAGGGGACTACGGCGGCCAGTTTGCCTCTTTCGACTGGGTATTCAGCCCCAAGGGCCCCGATGGCCGCCCCATGCGCCTCTTTAATCGGTTAACCGGAGAGGTGGACCCGGCCGTCCGCGAGTATTGGCGCAAGTACGATATTAGTTATCAGGTCCAATCCCGCTGGGCCGAACTCGGCCCCCTCTTAAAAGGAAAGATCCGCCTCGTCATGGGTGACCAAGATACCTTCCACCTCGAAGAAGCAACTAAGATATTCTGTAAGTTCCTGGCGTCGAAAGGCGCCGAGCACGCATGCGAAATCATACCGGAACGGGATCACATGGATCTCTTCAAACCATACAAGACCTATCCCGACGGCCTGATGAAACGCATTGAAGACGAGATGGCCCGGCAGTTTGAAAACGGCCGGCCCAAGCCACCGCAGTCTCGCCCTAGCGCACCAATCCGCTAAAATCCGCCCGTCGCCGCAACGGGTCAAACACTGGCTCAAACCTTGGCGTACTCGGGTTGATACACCCCATCGCCAAACACTCCCGCAGCAGCCGTACCGCCTGCTCCTCCTGCCCCACCCCCATGTGCGCCACCGCCCGCTGATACGGCGACACATACAGCATCTTCGCCTGCTCATCCATGGCCTGAATAATCCGCATCGCGTCCGCCACCCGGCCCACCCGCCCATAGGTATACGCCAACCCCATGGCTACCATCGGCTGGTTCAACCCCGCCGCCTCAGCCCGCCCCGCAATCCACGCCGCCGTCCGCCAATCGCCCGTCATCCACAGCGGCGGCACCAACAACCCATACCCCGTCCCGCCCCGCGGGTTCATCCGGATGATCCGCCACGCCTCCCGCTTGGCCAAATCAAACTGCCGGCTCATGTAGTAGTGATGCGCCAAAATCTGCCGCGTCATCCCGAACGACGGATCCGCTTGAATCGCCCCGCGCAACAGCGCCTCCGCTTCACTAAACCGCCCGAACCGCGAAAGCAACTGCCCCGCCAGTACCTGCAGATTCACGCTCCCCGGGTCCGACGCCATTACCTGTCGCACCAGCCGCTCCGCCTCCCCCTCATTCTGATCCGCATACGCCAGCACCATCGCCTGCACCAGCCGGGCCTCCCCATTGCCCGGGTCCAAGTCGATTGCCTTCTGCGCCAACTCCCGCGCCCGCGGCCACACCACTCCCGGCGCCTCCGCCTGATTAAACCCCTGCCAGGCATGAGCCAACGCCATCCCCGCATAGGCCGACGAGAACCCCGGATCCGCCCGCAGCGACCGCTGAAATGCCTCAATCGCCGGCCGGATATCCAGCGACCGCCGCGAAAGCAACCGCTGTACCCCTTCGAGGTAGTGCTCATACGCCTCGGCGCTCGCCGTCGGCTTCCGGCCCGTAAACCCGCGCCGCCGCGCCCCCGCCAACTCCTGCAGGCTCACCGCCGCCTGCCCGATCAACTCACTGGTCACCTCATGCAGCGGCGCTACCCACTCCCGCTGCCAGATCAGCTCCCCATCCCGGCGCCGCAGCTCCGCCGCCACCTTGCCTTCCCGAATCGTCCCCCGCAGGCTGTAATCGCCGTCTCCTCCGCTCATCGGCTGCACCACCAGAATATGCACCCGGTCCAGCCGGCCCAACCCCGCGGCCACCTCCGCCGCAATCGCCGAACCGGCCGCGCCCTCCAGCGGATGAATCGCCACCGTCGGCCACGCATTCGCTTGCGGCGCATCCTCCGCCATCCAGAACTCCCACTGCCGGCGCCCATAGCTCACCGTCACCAGCAGCAGCAGCGCCGCCGCTGCCGCCGCCGGCCACGGCCACCTCACCCGGCGGCGTGCGGGAGCCGGCGCGGCCGGCCGCGACACCGGCGCTACAAACTGATACCCCACCTTCGGTAGCGTCTCGATCATCGGGGTATCCCCGGCCACCCGCCCCAGAGCCTTCCGCAGTTGAAAGACGTGCTGCGTCAGGTTGTTCTCTTCCACGTGAACGTCAGCCCAGACCAGTTCCCGCAGCTCCTGTTTATCCACCGGCCGCCCGGCGCGTTCCACCAAAACGACGAGCAGATCGAACTGTTTGGCGGTGAGCGCCACCGGCTCACCCTGCCATTCCAGCTTGCGGGCGCCGCAATCCAGGCGAAACCCGCTGAACTCATAAACCACGGAAGTCAACCCAAGAGTATAGCGCAAGTCTTTGAATCTATTAAGATTTAAGGAGAAATAAGAACGAATAACTTGGCTTGCCGCCATCGCCATGGGAACCTCTTCCCAGCTATGTTGCGATTCTTCCTCCTCCTCTGCTGTCCGCTGTTCCTCGCCGCGGCCAAGCCTGAATTCACCTGGATCCTCGAGGCCAACGGCGACGTGAAGTGGCACAAACTCACCGCCGCCGGCACGTACCTGTTCGGTACCGACTCCGGCCTCTACTCCGTCGATGTCGACTCTGGCCAGTACCTTTGGAAACGCGAAGACCTGAAGAAGGTCCCCGACTTTGCCATCGAGGAGGTACCCGGCGCACCCCTCCTCTTCGTCGCCGACGACGAAGGCAAAATCATGAAGTCGACCAAGCTCTATGCCCTCGACATCATGACCGGCAAGACCATCTGGGAAACCGACAAGCTGCAGGGCCAGGTCGCCGACCTCTTCCCGGACTACACCCACAACGCGATGGTGCTCGTAGCCACCTCCTACACCGGCAAAGCCAAACTCCAACTCCTCCACCTCGACCTCATGACCGGCAAAGCCAACTTCGATCTCCCCCTCGAAGCCAAGGTCGACCTCTACATGTCCGAGAAGGGCAGCAAGTTCTCCCCGCGCATGGACCTCAACGGCCACGCCGCGCCCACCATCGCCGGCGACTCGCTTTACCTCGCCTACTCCGGCCTCCACAAAATCAACCTGAAGACCGGCAAGCTCGAATGGGGCGCCACCTTCGACGTCACCGAAAAGACGCTCAAGCACACCAACGCCTCCCCCCTCGTCGCCGGCGGATTGGTTTTCAGCAGCGCTAAGGGCGTCATCCGCGCCTATGACGACGCCTCCGGCCAACTCAAATGGACCTCCGCCGACTTCGGCGCGGCCATCCCCGAAATGATCCACGACAACGGAACCGTGTACGGCCGTATGGGCGGCGTCTTCCTCGAACCCGCGCGGCGCGAGTATCAGCTCAAGAAACCCGTCGGCGTGGTCGCGCTCGATGCCGCCGCCGGTTCCCTCCGCTGGCGCTATGAAGGCGCCAAGGACTCGATCACCAACATGCATCTCGATCCCAAAGCCGGGGTCATGCTCATCGCCGACGCCAAGAACCTCATCGGCCTCAGCCTCGACGCCTCCGGCAACAAAGTGAAGGAAAGCTACAAACTCCCGCTCGAATTCAAATTCAAGTCGAGCGGCGCCAAGAAAGCGGCCAAACTCGCCGGACGCTTCGCATTGGGCGGCGTCGCCGGCATGGCGCGCAAAGACAAGAGCGATGAAGACCATCCCATCGCCCTCGTCGCCCGGACCGACGGCAACATCGTCGTGCGCGGTAAACAGCATCTCCTGCTCTTCAATCCGCAGACTAAGCAAACCGGTTGGGGCAGCGCCTTCAAGGCCCCCGGCATGTCGAACTTCGGCAAAATCATGACTGTCGCCGCCTTCGCCATGAGTTACGGCTACCACACCAGCCAAGCCGCCTCCACCTACTGGGGCACCAGCGAAAACCGTTGGCACAACGACCAGCGTTTCGCCTCCATGAAGCAGTTTGAAAACGCCATGGCCAAGCGGTACTCCGCCGCCGCCATCAGCGACCAGTTCGCCTACATGCTCACGGACGTCGATACCTCGGAGGGCGACGGGCCTGGCATCGTGGGCGTCAATCTCGTCAATGGCGAGGCCGAACGCGAACTCTATTTCAAGGATCGCGAACCGGATTACGTCATTGACGAGAAGACCGGAACCGTCATCCGGACCCACAAGGGGAAGGGAAGTATCTTCGCCCAGCAAGTCCGCTAATCCGTTGTGGTAGCATCGGGCCCAGAATCATGCAACGACGCATCTGGGCCCTTCTCTTTTCCACTACGCTCTTATTCCTGGCTTACTCCCAGGTACCCGCTCCCAACGAGCAGTTCCGCCAGCGCTCCCTGGCGGCCGAAAAGTCTGGCCTCGCCGAACCCTTCCGCGGCGTCACCACCAACGGCACGGTTCAGCCCGACCTTTTCCCGCTTCGTTCTACGAAAGTCTCCACGGAACCCGCCCGCCAAGGCGCCGCCGCCTTCCTCGCCGCCCTTACCCCTTGGATGAACCAGGATTTCTACGTCCGCCAGGGAGTCAGCTTCATGGAGATGTCGGCCGCACAAAAAGAGGCCGCCTACGGCATGATGCGTGGCTCCCTCAGCGCTAAAGGCCTCAAACTCTCCCAAGACATCATGAAGCTCAACGAAACCCTCGGCGAGCTAAACGACAACAACTTCGTCCGCTACGGCGAAGGCCAGTACTGGCTCACCGTCATGGGCGAACCCTCGAAGGACAAACCCTGGGGCTGGCAACTCGACGGCCACCATCTCATCATCAACTACTTCGTCCTCGGCGACCACGTCGTCATGACCCCCACCTTCCTCGGCTCCGAACCCGTCATCGCCACCTCCGGCAAGTACAAAGGCACCTCCATCCTCCAGGACGAACAGGCCCGCGGCCTCCGCGTCGTCAACTCCCTCACCGCCGAACAAAAGCAGAAAGCCATCCTAGAGTCCACCAAGACCAAGAACTACAACCTCTCCGAAGCCTTCAAGGACAATCTCGTCCTCGACTACGCCGGCCTCAAAGGCTCCGCTCTCACCGCCGCCCAGAAGAAGGAGCTCCTCGGCTTAATCGAAGCGTACGTCTCGAACACCGATGCCGGCCACGCCAAGGTCAAAATGGACGAAGTGAAAAAGCACCTCGACAGCACGTGGTTCGCTTGGATCGGCGGCACCGAAGAAAAGAGCGTTTACTACTACCGCGTCCACAGCCCGGTCATCCTCATCGAATTCGACCATCAGGTCCCCGTCGGCCTCCGCCACCTCTCAAAGGCGCCGACACTCCCCGATCACGAACACATCCACACCGTCATTCGCACCCCCAACGGCAACGACTACGGCAAGGACCTCCTCCGCCAGCACTACGCGAAACACCCGCACTAGGCTAGTCTTTGCGGGCGAAGTAGCCGGTCTTGTGCCGGATAGTCAGGCCCGGTTGCCGGCTGCGGATTTGAATTTTGCGGAAGGTATCGTCGCCGCTGCCGGCGGTGGAGGCGTAGGCCAAGTCGTAGGAAGACCGCAGGATTTCGCCAATCTGCGCAAAGGCGGCCTTCAGGTTCCGCTCCTCGGCGGCATCGAACTCTAGGCCGCCGGTCTCCCGGGCGATACGCTCCATGACGCCGCGGCCATACTTATTCCGCGCGTTCCACGCGCCTTTCTGCAACTCGGTGTACCGGAGGCAGAAGATCGTCGTACCGGTGCGCTGGGCCACCTCGATGGTTTCGAGCAGGTGATGGGCGCTCGAGTTGTCTTCCCCGTCGGAGAAAACGAGCAAAGCGCGACGGCCGGTTTCGGCCTTGGCGAGCAGGTCTTCGGTGGCGTGGAAGATGGCATCGTAGAAGGCGGTGCCGAGGTCGCGCTTCTCGGGTGGGCCCACGCGGGGAAAGTCCCGCCCCGTCTTGCTTTTCTGGTAGGCGCGCAGCCGTTCTTCAATCTGTTCTGACTGGTTCGTAAACGGCGAAACCAGGCGCAGATTGTTGCCAAAGCAGAGCAGAAACGCCTGGTCCCGCGCTTGCAGCGTGACCTTTAAAAAGTCGCGCAAATGCTGGCGGTGTTCTTTGAGAAACTCCTCCTGGCTGCCGCTGGCGTCGGCCACCAGTCCCAGGGCTAACGGCGTATCGGCAGACTGGGAAAAGTGGCTGATGGTCTGCCGGGTTCCGTCCTCATAAACTTCGAAATCGTCTTTGGTTAAGCCTTTGACGAGACGACCCTGGGCATCCCGCACGGAGAAGGGAAGATTCACCAGGTTCACCTCCACCCGGATCTGGCAGAGGAAGAGTCGAAGCAGTTCGCGGCGCAACATAAAAAAAGGGACGGAGCCGAAGCCCCGTCCCTTCCAAGTTTATGCGGATCGAGTGGTTAAAACTCGTACCGCAGAGCCAACTGCACCACCCGGGGCGTCATCGCGCTTTGGAACTGGCCGAAGGTGGCCGGCGTCGTCAGCGACAAGCTCGGGTTGAAGAAGTTCACGTTGTTGAAGGCGTTGAACGCCTCCACGCGGAACTGCAGCGAGTGACCTTCAAAGGGCAGGAAGAAGCGCTTCGCCAGGTTGATGTCGAAGTTCGTCATTCCCGCCAACCGGAGGATGGCGCGGGTGCCGGTGGTGCCAGGGAACTGGCCCACATAGCTGTTGATCGCGTTCGTGTTGCGGAAGATCGACGGGACGCCGCGCTGGTCGAAACCAACACCGCTCTCCGGCGCCGGACTGCCCGGCTTGATGATCGCAATTGAACTGGTCAGGTAGTTCGTCGGGTAGTAACCGCCATTGGTAATGGTGGTCGGCAGACCCGAGCGGTACCGCATCAGCATCGAAACTTCCCAGCCGCCGAGCACATTGTTCACGAACCCGTTGGCGTCGTTCAGGAACTTCTTTCCCTTGCCAATCGGCAGCATGTACAGGCCGTTGGCATTCACTTGGTGCCGCGAGTCGAAGTCCGAGCTGCCCCGGAACGCCCGCGGATTAAAGCTGTCCTGCACGATCGCGCCACCGTTGCCGGCGCCAGACTCCGGGGCCGACGAGTAGTCCAGCGAGTGCGACAGCGTGTAGTTGAAGTCGAAGCTGAAGCCGTTCTGCAGCGCCCGGCGAACCGTCAGCGTACCGCCATGGAAGGAGGAGCGGCCGACGTTCATCCAGGTGCGGTTGCCCGCGTTCTGCATCGGGAAGAAGGTGTTGCAACCCAGTGCGGAGATGCAGTTCGGGAACTGCGTGCTGCGCTCGCGGTCCATCTGGTTCAACGCGTCGAGGTCAGAGCCAGCGTTCTGGTCGTACAGCGCGTTGTAGTAGTTGGCCGTGGCGTTGCCCGGCTGGTAGAGGTTCGTTAAGCCCGGGAACATGTTCTCGAAGAATGGCACCGTGCCGACTAGCGAAGGATTCGCCCGAACCTGCGCCGGGGTCACACCCTTCAGGAACAGGTCATAGTGGATACCCGAAGCCTGCGCCCAGGTCTGGCCCGACCGCTGATCCTTGAACTGTGTCAGCGGCTGGAACGTGTCCACCTGCATCAGCTGCTTTTGCGCCATACGACCCACGTAACCGACTTCCACCGTCAGCTTGCCGGGCAACTGCCGAGCGAAGCTGGCGTTCATCAGGTATGCATACGGCGTCCGCAGATCGGAAGCGATGCCCACCTGGCTGTTGAAGCCGCCCACGATCGTGGCTGGGGTGAAGGGGAACCGCGCGTTCGGAGCCGGCGGCAAGGTCGGCAGCGCGCCGCCCGTGAAGCGGGCCGCGGTGCTGAAGTCGGTATTGGCCGGCTGCGTCACTTGGCTCGCCAAACCGGGGGAACCCGTCCGGTCGAACTCGGTCACGAGGTCGGAACCAAAGCGATCGAACGCCACGCCGGCGCCGACGCGGAACACGCTACCCGTGCCCAGGATCTTGCCGAACAGCCCGTCCTTCTTGTCCGGGTTGTAGGCCAGAGCCACTCGGGGAGCCCAGTTGTTCTTGTCCGGAGCGTACCAGCTCGGCTTGCCGTTCACGGGGCCGTTCAGGTCATAGGTCAGCACGGCGCTCGGCAGAATGCGGCCGGGAATTCCGAACTGCGACGCACCCACGCGCTCGGCCCAATACTGCTGCATCGGAACCGTCGTCGCCACCTGCGTACCACCCGACTCCCACGGCACGCCGAAGTAGGCATACCGCAGACCAGCCGTGATGGTCAGGTCCTTCCGCACCCGCCAAGTGTCCTGAATATAAAACTCATACTCCCGATTGTTAAAGCCGCGAGCCGCCGGTGCGCCAAACGGCAGCGCCACGCCGTCCCGTTCAAACTGGTAAGTCGCGCTGTACTGATTCACCAACCCGTATGCCGTGCCGAAGGCCCGGACCAGGTTCACGGTGTCGTTCAGGTTCAGGTTCGCGATACCGGTCTGGTTCCGCACATAGTCGGTAATGCGGGGAACCAGGTCGCCGCCCAACCCGCGCAGCGTGTTGCGGCTGAACGAGTAGGTCGGGAAGGAGTTGATGAAGTTCGACCGGTCGTTGTTGATGAACCGGAAGTTGATGCCGCCCTGGATCGTGTGCTTCTGCTTCGTCCAGATCGTGTCGTTGATCAGGTTCACGGTCGGCGAAATCCGCACAAACCCGCGGGCATTGTTGGCAAAGTTCTGCTGCGTCGAAAGACCGTCAAACGCAATCGACGGGCCTACCGTACCAGCCTGTTCGAACGCAATCCGCGTCAGACCGAACGTGAATGTGTTGATCACGGAAGGCTTCACAACGGTCGTCAGCAATGCCGACAAACCCTTCGAATTGTTCAACAGCTTCGCCGCCGGAGCCTGCCCGGGGAACTGAGCCACCTGCTGGTCCACGCTGTTGTCCGCCATGGTGCCGCGGACGGCCAACGTGTTGCGGGAGGCCTTATCGAGAATGAAATCCATCTTGCCGACGGTCGCGTTGTCCTGCTGACGGAACGGCGCATTGAAGCGGAGGCCGGAGAAGTTCAGGCCGCGGTCCAGCGCCAGGTTCGGGTCATTACCGGCCGGATAAAACCCCATGTACTGCTGCATCGTCGACGAGAAACCAAGGCCGAGCGGGTCAATCGCCCGCAGGTCTGCCGGAGTTAGCGTGTAGGTCTGGCCATTGCTCGCCGAAACCCGAATCGATCCGTTCTTCAACGTTTCCGTCGGAACCGTGCGGGTCACGCCGCGGGCGCTCGCGTCAATGCGGCGCTCGTAGTTGCCGAAGAAAAACACCCGGTCTTTAATCACGCGGCCGCCCAGCGAAGCGCCAAACTGGTTGCGGACCAGCGCTTCCCGCTTGATGCCCGCGCGGTTCGAAAACCAATTGTTCGCCGCCAGCGAGGTGTTCCGATTGAACTCATATGCCGAACCGTGGAACTGGTTCGAGCCCGACTTGGTAACGAGAGTCACCTGTCCGCCCGACGACCGGCCCTGGTTCGCGTTCGTACCGCCAACCGTCACGCGGAACTCCGACACCGAGTCGAGCGGCACCGGCAGCGCGGCGTTAAATCCTGCGTCGCGGGCCCCGCCGGCGTTCGAACCGTTTGCGGGACCCGCCGTCGAAACTCCGCTGGTCTGGTTGTCGTTGACGTCGACACCATCGAGCGTCACATTGTTCTGGTCGCGGCGAGCGCCCAGCACTTCGCCGGTCTGGGTCACGCCCGCTTGCAGGCTGAGCAGTTCCACCACGTTCCGCGTCGCCAACGGAAGCTGGCGAACCTGCGTTTCGTTGAACGCGTTGCCAATCGTGGCGTCTACCGTGTTCAACGCGGGGGCGTCGCCGGTGACATTAATCGTTTCGGTGGTCTGGCCGACTTCCATCCGGATGTCGAGCGTCGCGGGCGTGCTGACAATCAGGCGAACGTCGTTGCTCTGATTGATCGAAAACCCAGGCTTCTCCGCCTTCACTGTGTACAAGCCCGGCGGAATTTGTTGAAACTGATAACTACCCTGCGCATCGGAAAGAACTTTACGCGTGGCGCCAGTGTCTTTGGATATCAGCGAAACAGCGGTGGCCGGAATCGCGGCGCCCTGAGCGTCCGTGATGTTGCCCCGAAGCGACGTCAGCGCCTGGGAATAAAGGTTGGCCGTCAGCAAACTACTGACCGCGAGACAATAGAGAATTTTATTTTTGAGTGAGACAGGTCTCAAAGCGTTGCCCTCGAAAGGCGCCACCGGGCCACTCCAACAGGTTTGGGGGCAGGCGCGCACACTGTGGTGAATTGAGACTCGAGCAGGGAGTGAGGACGGAGACTCTGGCGGGAGAGTCGTTCTGCGGGCGCAGCATTGGGCCGGCAAAACGCCGGGACTGCGTGAAAAGTTGAGATTCCAATGCAGCCCCTGATTCTTTCTTTCAGTGTCCAGTCAGTTGCGAAAAGGTGTCAATCGAAAGAAATGGGGTGTGGGCATAAAGAAACTCTATGGGTCGTTCCGCTATCTCCGTAGTGGGTTCGCTTTACCGGGCTCACCCAAACGTGGCATCCTAATGGATAAGGAGCTCCCGCATGAAGTTTGTTCATGGATTGATGATCGCCCTCATGCTGTCGATGGTGGCCTATGTCGTAAACCGCGATATGGTCCGGCCGGATTTCCAGTCCGCCGCTCCCCCACCGGTCAACGCTGGCTTCGTCCAGGCCGCCTACGCCGAAGAAACCGCCACCAAGATGGATTGGCGGATGCTCCGCGAACTCAATTACCGCACCGGCAAGGTCACCCCGGCACTCAAAGCCCTCGATGGCAAAGTCGTGCGAATCCCCGGCTACATGGTTCCTCTCGAAGATGAGGCAGAAATCGTGAACGAATTCCTGCTCGTGCCCTACGTCGGCGCCTGCATCCACACCCCGCCTCCCCCGCCGAATCAAATTGTTCAGGTCAAAATGAACAACGCCAAAAAGGTCAAAATGAGCTTCTGGGACCCGATCTGGATCGAAGGCAAACTGCAGATCCAAACCGTGAAGAGCCCCTACGGCGACGTCGGCTTCCAACTCGAAGGCATTACGATCGAACCCTACAAGGATTAATTCCGCTATGGTGCGTCTCGTCCTGTTCTGTACCCTCACGCTCGCGCTCAGCGCTCAGCAGCGAGGACACAAGGCCCATGAGCATGGCCACGCCAAGCTCTCTATCGCCTTTGAAACCACGACCGGCACCCCGTCCGGCGTCGTCGAACTCGAATCCCCCGCAGATAGCATTATCGGCTTCGAGTACGCCGCTAAGACCCCCGCCGATAAAGCTAAGCAGGAAAAGGCCCTTGCCCTCCTGAAGGCGCGTTTCGCCGAAATGGTCGTCCTCCCCGCCGGCTGTAAGATGATCCCCAGCAAGGTCGAAGTCCACGTCGAAGGCCAGCACTCCGAAGTCCACGCCGAATTCAACGCCAAATGCGCCGGGCCCATCGCCGGCAAATCCATTTCCTTCGGCTTTTCCAAGGTGTTCCCCAAGATCGACGAGGTCGAAGTCCAGCTCATCGCCGGCTCTCAGCAGGCCGAACTCGAAGTAAAGAAAGACAAGGGGACCCTGCAGATCGCCAAATGAGCTCCCCAGCCGTTGTCCTTCGCGATGTGCGGTTTCGCTACCGCTCCGGGCCCGAAATTCTCGATATCCCCGAACTAACGATCGCGCGAGGAGAACGCATCTTCCTGTTCGGTCCTAGCGGCAGCGGCAAAACTACGCTCCTCGGCCTTCTCGCCGGCGTCCTCACTGGCTACACCGGCACGGTAGAGGTGCTCGGCCAGGACATGGCCAAGCTCCGGGGCAGCGCCCGCGACGCCTTCCGCGGAGCCCACATAGGCTACATCTTCCAGTTGTTCAATCTCATCCCGTATCTCACGGTCGCCGAGAACATCACCCTCCCCGGCCGGCTCCACCCCGCCCGCGGCAAGCAAGCCGGCGATGTCACCGCCGTCGCGAAACGCCTGGGCATCGAACACCTTCTCGAGCGCAGCGTCACCCAGCTCAGCGTCGGCCAGCAGCAGCGCGTGGCCGCCGCCCGCGCCCTTCTCGGCGGCCCCGAACTCCTCATCGCCGACGAACCCACCTCCTCGCTCGATTTCGACCATCGAGAACGCTTCCTCGATCTGCTCTTTGAAAACTGCGCCCTCTCCAACTCGACGCTTCTCTTTGTCAGCCACGATCGCAGCCTCGCCGCCAAGTTCGACCGGCAACTCTCGCTTCTCGACTTCAACCGCGCCCACCGCACGGAGGCGGCCGTATAGTCATGGTGCTCCTCTCCCTCGCCTGGAAATCGCTCCGCAATCGCCTTCTCACCACCTCCCTCACCGTCCTCTCCATCGGCCTTAGCATGGCCCTCCTCCTCGGGGTCGAAAACGTCCGTGTCGGCGCTCGTGAAAGCTTCGCCAACACCATCTCCCAAACGGACCTGATCGTTGGAGCCCGCGGCGGCTCCCTCCAACTATTGCTATATAGCGTTTTCCGCATCGGCCAAGCTACCAATAACATCTCCTACGAGTCCTACCAGCACTGGAAAAATCACCCCGCCGTCGCCTGGACTATCCCTTACTCCCTCGGCGACTCTCACCGCGGTTTTCGCGTCGTTGGCACCACCGAAGAGTTCTATCAACACCTTCGCTTCCGCCGCGACCGCCAGCTCGAATTCGCCGCCGGCCACTCGCCCAAAGACGTCTTCGACGTCGTCCTCGGCTCCGATGTCGCCCAAACCCTCAACTACAAACTCGGCGACAAGGTCGTCATCGCCCATGGCGTCGCCGCCGGCCGCGGCATCGCCGACAATGACCACGCTGACAAACCCTTCACCGTCTCCGGCATCCTCAAGAAAACCGCCACTCCCGTCGACCGTTCTCTCTATATTCAACTTGAAGGCATCACCGCCGTCCACATCGACTGGGCCGACGGTGCCCCGCCCATGGCCGGCGAGGAAATCCCCGCTTCCAAAATCTCCAAGGAGAACATGAAGGTGGAGCAGATCACCTCCTTCCTCCTCCGCTGCAAAACCCGCATCGCCACCCTCCAACTTCAACGTGAAATCAACACCTACAAGGAAGAGGCCATGCAGGCCATAATCCCTGGTGTGACACTCCAGGAACTGTGGCGCACGATCGGTTACGCTGAAGACGCCCTTCAGGTCGTGACCATCTTCGTCATCCTCGTCGGCCTCCTCGGCATGCTCGTCTCGCTCTATACCTCCCTTAACGAACGCCGCCGTGAAATGGCCATCCTCCGCGCCATCGGCGCCGGACCCGGCAAAATCATCGCCCTCCTCGTCCTCGAAAGCGGCCTGCTCGCCTTCGCCGGCTGCGTCGTCGGCGTCGTCATGATCTACGGTCTCAGCTTCATCTTCCAACCAATCGTCGAGCAACAGTTCGGCCTCTATGTCCCCGTCCAACCCCCAACCACCGCCGGTTGGATCTATCTCGGCGCCGTCATCTTCGCCGGAATCCTCATCGGCTTCGTCCCCGCGTGGAAGGCTTACCGCAATACCCTCGCCGATGGCCTCAGCGTCCGTGTGTGAAAATTTACCGCCTTGCGTAGGAACTGAGAACGACTTATCATAGTCTAAGCTACTATGGCCAACGGTTCTCCTCGCGCGAGTTTAGATCGGTACGGAATGGCTCTTTCCATCGGTTGCGCCATTCATTGTGCTGTCCTCCCCATCGCCCTCTCCGCGATGACCACCGCCGGTCTCGCCTGGGTCGCCTCCGAGGAACTCGAATGGACCATCCTCATCTGCACCTTCCTCATCGGGTCCACCCGCCTCGTCCAGAGCTACTTCCAACACCGCCACACCGAGTGCCTGATTCTCTTTGTGGCCGGCTTGGTCTCCTTCGTCTGCGCCAAAAGCGAACTCTTCGATTTTCCCTATAACGAAGCGGTCTTCATGACCATCGGCGGCCTCCTCATCGCCATCGCCCACTTCCGCAATCTGCGCCTTTCTCGCACCTGCTGCGCTCCCGCTGCGTAAAACAAAAATCGCGCGAATTGTTTCATAGAGAATTTACACCGTTCTCGTTGGACTGCAACGGAAGCCCGTCACACTTGGGTCCATGCCCGCCTCTGGACTCCACTTTCTCTGGCGCAACCTTCGCGTTGCCGACCAGTTCCGCACCGGCGTGTCCCTGCACAGCCACACGATGCACTCCGAAGAGAATATGGCCTTCCTCCCGCGGTATGCCCACCATATCCCCGGCGTTAGCCAGATCATTCGGAAGCACGAAGCCACCTTTCGCTCCCACTACGGTAAGGAACTCGACTATTCCCGCGCCTGGTGGACCCCGCCCCTGCCTGCCCCCGACGCCGAAGCCCTCGAACGCCGTCAAATCCAGGACCTCCTCCAACTGCCCGCCCTCGTCTCCCTCACCGACCACGATTCGATCACCGCGGGGCTCAACCTTCATGTCATGAACCCCCTCTCCGTCGCCCCCATCTCCACGGAATGGACCGTCCCGCTCGACTCCTCCTTCATCCACCTCGGCATTCACAATCTGCCCTCCGCCGACGCCACCGCCTGGATGGACCACTTCCGCGCCTGGACCGCCGCCCCCGACCCCGACCGCCTCGCCGAACTCCTCTCCGCCCTCAACGCCATTCCCGACGTCCTCGTCATCTTCAACCATCCCCTCTGGGACGAAGGCCTCGCCGGCCGCGATATCCACCGCCAAATGGTCAATCACTTCCTCGACCGGCATGGCCGCTGGATTCATGCCCTCGAGCTCAACGGTCTCCGCCCCTGGAGCGAGAACCGCGAAGTCGTCGCCCTCGCCGCCCACCGCTCGCTCCCCGTCATCTCCGGCGGCGATCGCCACGGCCGCGAACCCAACGCCAACGTCAACCTCACCTGCGCGGCTACCTTCTCCGAATTCGTCGCCGAAGTCCGGCAGGACCGCCTCTCCCAAGTGCTCTTCCTCCCGCAGTACAACGGCAGCCTCAAGCTCCGCTGCCTTGAGACCATGGCTGACACCCTCCGCGACTACCCGGAGTATCCCGGCCGCGTCCAATGGAGCGACCGTATCTACTTCCGCCAGGACAACGGCCAAGTGGCCACGTTAACCTCCCTTTGGTGCGGCGCCGGTCCCGGAATTGTTCGAAACTTCGTCGCCATGCTCCGCGTCCTGGAATCGAGGAGGGTGCGAACCACCCTTCGCCAAGCTCTCGCCGGCAGGCGGGAATACGCGTTGTAGACCGAGGAGTTCATGCGGGTAGCCTTTTTTACGGATTCGTTTCATGAAGTAAACGGGGTCGCCCATACGAGCCGGATGCTGGCCGCCACCGCCAAGCGCCTCGGCGTCCCCTTTCTCGTGGTCTGTGCCGGCGGACCCGACCCCGCCTCCGGCCGCCTCCAACTCCCCCGCGGCCGCGCCGCCTTCGCGGTCGAGCGTGACCTGTTCTACGATCCCCTCTTCTACCGGCATCGCGCCGAAGCGGAAGTCCGCATCCGCGAGTTCGCCCCCGACGTCATCCACGTCACCGGCCCGAGCGACGTCGGCACCATCGGCGTCGTCCTCGCCAAAAAACTCAAAATCCCGCTTGTCGCCAGCTGGCACACCAACCTCCACGAGTACGCCGGTGAACGCCTCCCCGCCTTTGTTCCCCCGTCCCTCCGCCAGGCCGCGGTCAAAGGCTCCTTCTGGGCCCTCAGCCGCTTCTACCAGCTCGCTGACGTCGTCATGGCGCCCAACGCCGAACTCCTCGAACTCGTCGAGCAAGCCTCCGGCCGCGCCGGCTTCCTCATGCGGCGCGGCGTCGATACCAACCTCTTCACTCCCGCCAAGCGAACCCCCGGCCGTCGCTCCCTCCGCATCGGCACGGTCGGCCGTCTATCCGTCGAGAAGAATATCCACTTTCTGACGACCATTGAGCGCTACCTCCTCGCCCAGGGCGTCGACGATTTCCGCATCGTCGTAATCGGCGACGGCGGCGAGCGCGGCAAGCTCGAACAGGATCTGCGCCACGGAGAATTCACGGGCGTCCTCCGCGGCGATGCCCTGGCCCAGGCTTACGCCGACCTCGATCTCTTCGTTTTCCCGTCCCGTACCGACACCTTCGGCAACGTCGTCCTCGAAGCGCTCGCCTCCGGCGTACCGGCCGTCGTCACCGCTTCGGGCGGCCCCAAGTTCATCGTCCAGAGCGGAGAGTCCGGCTTCGTCGCCGCCGATTACGCATGGCCGTTCAGGCCCGGGAGCAGGCCATCGGCACCACGTGGGAAAAGGTCTTCGCTGAGATCGAAGCCGCCTACCGCATGGCTATTCTTCGCCGGGCAGCACCGCCACAAACTCACCGAGCACCTGGAATTCGTCCGGCCGCAGTTCCCACGCCGAAAACTCAGGATTGAGCGGAATCAGCCGGATGAGTTTGTGCTCCCATCCGTCCTCCCCCGTCTGCCGCTTCTCACTGGCGTACTCTTTCACCGTCAATTCCGTCGAAGGCTCGCCATCGCTCACCCGCTGAATTAGCAGCCGCCGCCCCTGCCGGCTCCCGCCCACATGGCGCCGGAAGATGCACCGGCTCCCGTCCGGAATCAGCGGCTCCATCGACCGCCCGTGCACGGTCACGATAAACATATCGTTCGATAGCCGCAGCTCCTCCGGCACCTCCACCCAGCCCTCCGGCTCTGGTAGCTGCGCCTCGCTCAAGCCCCCCGCCGCCGCCCAGGCCCGATAGGCGGGCAGATGCGTCTTGTAGGCGAGCACCACCGGTTCTACCGCCTCCCGGTACAGCCGCCGCAGCCGGGCAGGGAAGTCGGCCACGCGCATCGCCTCCCGGTCCGTGATGCGCACCGTATGCGAAAGGTGATCTTCCAAAAACTCCAACACCCGCCGTCCGCCCCACTCCCGGCCCTTTGCCGCGATATCCTCTTCGAGCAGCGTCAGAATCTCCGCTTCATCCCCGGCGAAGCTCTCCCAATCCCGCCGCAGACGCAGATGCAACTCGTCCGCCTCCACATCCAGCAGCAATACCCCGGCCACCTCCTTCGGACGGCCCGGCAGCGCTACCTCCAGGTACGAACACTCCCCCGGCCTCGCAACAAGCACCCCTCCCATAAGACGCTTATCGGCCACCGTCACCTATTTCTTAACGTTCACATCGGGCCCGTACGGATAGTAGCCCCGCCGCGACCGCACCTTCACGTTCGGCAACGAAACCTCCACGCGCAGATTCCGAAAAACCCGCCCCGCGTCCTGTGCCTGCGGGGTAAACCGCAGCAGATACTGCGTCGTCACCTCGCCCGTCGTGTTGGCCACCGCCCGGTACATCCCCCGCGCAATCTCGGATGCATAACCACCTGTGCCCACCTTGATCGCGTAGTTTCCCTCGTCCGATGGCGTCGACAGATAGCCAGAAATGTCCTTGTAAAGTCCCTGTAACGGATACTCCACCCGGCCTCCGGTCTCCTCGGCCAATTGTGTCAAAACCTTTTCACCTTCGTTATTGAATCCGAAAGCAACCGTCGACACCCCGTAGATCGTTACGAGATTCCTCTGCGCAATCTCCAGTACCTCGTTCAGGGCCTTCTTGCTGGCGTTGTCGTGCCCGTCGCCAATCACGATAATCACCCGCCGCGGTTCCAACGGCTCGCCTTTCACGAGACTCCGCGAAGTGCAAGCCATGTAGATCGCGTCGTAGAGCGCCGCGCCCCCGCCCGGCTTCAGCTTCCGCAGCTTATCGACAATCTTCTGCGAATCGCTTGTCGTATTCACCGCCAGCTCGGCTTCGTTGCTGTAGGTGATCAGGTAGCCGCTATACTTCGGGTCGTCCGGCAACAACGCCAACGCCAACTCAATCGCCGATTCCTGGTAGTTCTTCCAGTGCAGCCGGCTCGTATTCGACAGATCCAGCAGGAAACCAACCACTACGGGTTGGTTTCTCTCCCGGCTGAAATACGTGATCTTCTGCTCTTTGCCTTCGTCGAAAATCTTGAAATCTTTCTCTTCCAGATTCGAGACGAACTTCCCGTTCGGGTCGGTCACCGTCACCGGCACAATCACTTCCGTCGTCGACACCGACATCGTCGGCTCCTGCGCGAAAGCAAACACGGCGATCAGGCTCAACAGAGTTAGGCGGCGCATGACTTCAATGATATCGTTAATTCCCGGAGGTCGGACGCCGTTTCAACTTCGGCCGTTCGTCCTCGTCGGTCTTCGGCGTCTTGCCGTCTTCGTCCGGGTCCACCGGACCCGTCGTCGATCCCGGAGCCCGGCGCAACCGCGGACGGTTCAGATCCTGCTCATCCACCTTGCGGCGATTGCTCATCGCCAGCAACCGGTTCTTCACATCGTTGAACTCGGAGGTCGTCACCACGTATTCCGGCTTTGCCTCCAGCAACTCCTGAATATTCTTCTGCGAATCTTTGATGCGGTCATCGGTCGGCGGATGGGACGAGAAGATCTTCGCCATCGTGCCCGGCTTCTTCTTCTCAAGCGACTGCAGCTTCTCAAAGAAGTCGACGAACGAACTCGGGTCATAGCCCGCTTTGTACAGGTACTGCAAGCCCAACAGGTCCGCCTCGCGCTCGAAACCACGCGAGAACTGCATAAAGCCCATCGGGATCGCCACGCTGGCCGCCTGCCGAATGCCGTAGCCGGCCCAGCCGCCCATGAAGATCAGCGGAATCGTCGCCATGTTGGCGATCTGCCCGCGCGTCGCCTGCCGCGTGCCGTGCCGCGCCGCAATGTGCGCGATCTCGTGCGCCATCACCCCGGCCAGCTCGCTTTCGCTCTCGGCCTTCAAAATCAACCCGGAGTTCACGAAGAAGAACCCGCCCGGCAGCGCAAACGCATTCACTTCCTCGGAGTCGATCACTTTGATCGTCACCGGCACCTTCGTATCCGAATTCCGCACCAGGTTCTGTCCCACCCGGTTGACATACTCGGAGATGACCGGATCGTCGATCACCTTCGCCTGCCGTTCAATCTCCTGGGCGTAGCCCTTGCCCATGGCGATCTCTTTTTCGATCGAATAAAAATTGACACCCTTGCCGGCGTCGCGTTCGCCGATGGCCTCAACGTCCTTCTTGCTACCCTTCTTGATCTTGGTCTCTTTCTTCTCTTTGCCCACCTCGGGCGCGGTTTTCGTCGGAGCGTCCTGCCCAAAGGCAGAGCCCATCAAGATCGCGGCAGCAGTCAGCGAATAAATTCCAAAACGTCGCATCGAGGCCCTCCAAGAACTGAGATCAGTATACCCCTCCTGACGCATACTATTGAGGATGGGTTTCGAAATCTGGGAAGAGTACCGGAATGAGTTTCCGGTTGCCCAAAAACTGGTCTATTTGAACCACGCCGCGGTCAGCCCCCTTTGCCGCCGCGCCGCCGACGCCATGCGCTGGCTCGCCACCGACGCCGAAGAGTGGGGCTCCCTCCACTACTCTCAGTGGATGGCCTGCTACGACGGCCTCCGCGCCGCCGCCGCCCAAATGATCAACGCCGCCCCCGGCGAAATCGCCATCGTCAAAAACACCTCGGAAGGCATCGCCACCGTCGCCCTCGGCCTCGATTGGCGTCCCGGCGACAAAATCGTCGCCTTCCACGGTGAATTCCCCGCCAACCAATACCCCTGGCAGAAACTCGCCTCCCGCGGCGTCACCATCGAATGGCTCAATCCCGGCGCCCCCCTCGAAGAAATCGACGCCGCCGCCGCCGGCGCCCGGCTTCTCGCGATCAGCTACGTCCAGTTCCTCTCCGGCTATCGCGCCGACCTCGTCGCCATCGGTGAAATCTGCCACCGCCGAGGCGTCTTCTTCTTCGTCGACGCCATCCAGGGCCTCGGCGCCTTCCCGCTCGACGTTCGCGCCATGCGCATCCACGCCTTCGCCGCCGACGGTCACAAGTGGCTCACCGGCCCCGAAGGCTGCGGTATCCTCTACATCCAGCAGGACCGCCAGGACGAGATCGAGCCCGTCGAATTCGGCTGGACCAACACGGCCTCCCACGCCGACTACGGCAAGCGCGACCTTACCCTCCGCTCCGACGCCGGCCGCTACGAACCCGGCACCCTCAACACCATCGGCTGCTACGGCCTTCGCGCCGCCTTCGAATTCCTCAACGAAGTCGGTGTGCCCCGCATCGCCGCGGCCGTTATCGCCCGCACCAACGAAGTCGCCGCCGGAGCCCTCGCCAAAGGCTACGAACTCATGGCCCCCGCCCGCACCCCGGCCACCAGCGCTGGCATCGTCTGCATCCGCCATGCGAACGAAGACCCCCGCCTCACCCACGCCCGTCTCCGCGACGCCGGCTTTCTCACCGCCCCCCGCGCCGGTTGGCTTAGAGTTTCGCCTCACTTTTACGTCGGCCCGGCCGAGATTGCTTCGTTTGTGGAGCACTTGTAACCCGCAGCCAGAACAAGCGCGGCAGCAACCGCATCGCCTCCGCGGCTATCTTCCAATTCAGCTTGGACTCCCCGTGAATCCGGCCCCGGTACAGGTTCGGAACCTCGCTAAAACGAGCGCCGGCCTTCCGCGCATAATACAAACTCTCATACAGGAAGGCGAAGCCGCCCGCCTCAATTTGTTCCAAATTCATGGCGTGCAGCAAATCGGCCGACCAGCACCGGTATCCGCTCGTCGTGTCCCGCACCGGAGCACCGGTGCACAGCGTCACCAACCCCCCAGCCATCCGGCTGATGAGTAATCGATACCACGGCCAGTTCTCCACCAAGGCGCTTCCCGCGCAGTAGCGGGAGCCCACCACCAGGTCCGCCTGCTCCAACTTCGCCACCATCTGCCCCAAAATCGTGGCGTCATGCGAAAGGTCCGCGTCCATCGTGATGACCACGTCAGCCCCCCGCGCAATCGCCAACTGCAGCCCATCCCGCATCGAGAAGCCATACCCGCGCTCGCCCGTCCGCGCCAGTACCTCAACGCCGGGAATTTTTCGCGCTGCTTCCGCCGTCCCGTCCGGACTCCCGTCATCCACAATCAGAATTGATTTAACCTGCGGAAATTCCTGCCGGATTAAATCAGTCAACGGCTTCAGATTGTCCCTCTCATTGTATGTGGGAATCACCAGCCAGATGTTTGAGAAAGATGGCACCCCTCATAGTAGTGCGCTCCTCATCTAGCGTCAATCTGCCGGACTGGTCCGGGAGTTCCAGTACGTTGCTCCTAGAATAATCATTCCACCCGCCAAAGTGTGGGTACTCGGGGCCTCTCCATGGAGCATCCAGATCCATACCGGGTTCAATGCGGGCTCCAGCAGCAGCAACGCCG
>LNFE01000031.1 GCA_001464575.1 Acidobacteria bacterium Ga0077553
ACAAGAACTCTGTTCGCGCTTCCCCTCTTCGCCCTCGCCCTCTGCGCTCAACCTCCAGGACAACGCACCATCGGCTCGCCCACCACCATCGATCAGCCCGGCACCTACATGCTCACCAACAGCATCTTCACCAATTCCAGCACCGGCGCCGGCATCACCATCACCGCCAGCGACGTCACCCTCGACCTCAACGGCCAAACCATCACCGGCCCCGGCAACGGCTCTCACGCCGGCCTCCGCATCCTCAACGCGCAGAACGTCTCGGTCAAAAACGGTAACGTCACCGGCACCCTCATGGGCGTCATGGTCAACAACTCTGCCAACGTCCGCATCGAAGGTCTCAACATCCGTGGCTTCGGCCTCGCCGTCTCCGCGCCCCCGCCCGAAATCGGCATCCTCATCAACCAGTCCCGCAACGTCGTCGCCCTCAACAACTCCATCTTCAATGTCGGCCTCGGCCTCTTCGTCCGCGGCAGCCGCAGCTTCGGCAATCGCTTGCAGAACAACACCATCACCGCCATGGCCAACGGCGTCTTCGGCATCTGTTACAACCCCGCCGACGGCGACCCCCAGGGCCCCAAAGGCGACCTCATCACCGGCAATCTCATCCGTGGATTCCCCACCTCCATCCAGATGAATGGCCGCTCCGACTACAACGTCATCGACGCCAATACCCTCATCTATACCGTTGCTGGCCTCGAAAATCCCAACCCCTCCAACATCGCGCAAGGCAACCGTATGGCCCAGATCCAGTAACCCCCGCAAGCCGGCGGCGGAGTTGTTATAAAGGTGGGTGCCCCTTTCGATGCCCCCCGCCAAAAAGGCAACCCGCCGCCGTTTACCGACGATTCGCATCGGCCATATTTCCATTACCCTCCTCCCCGGCGAGTCCACATCGTCGAACAGTTCGATTGCGACATGATCATCCACGCCCTCTTCAAAATCGAACGCTACGAACGCTTCCGCGACCAGTTCGTCGCCAGCGGCATCCAAGCCGAAGACCTCGACCGCGCCCGCAAATCCTACCAGTCCACCCTCACCACCGCCGAACGCAGCCTCCTCATCGCCCGCGAATCCCACCCCCGCCACCACGCCAAAGTCACCCCCGATATGCTCGCCGATATGCCCGTCGATGGGCCCGTCCAGTAGCACACGGTGTATCCTGAAGGATTCAGGAGCTTTTCGTTGTCTCGTATTGCTGACGCCTTCTCATCTTTCTTCGGGATCCTCTTCTCCGGAACCCTCTCTCCCGACATAGCCAAAACATACGGCTACACCAAAATCGTCGAAAAGAAGCCGGAGCCCAAGCCCGTCCCCGTCCCCGTCGCCAAAACCAGCGACGGCGCCCTGCAAATGCTCGGCATCCTCCAGCGCGAAGCCCGCCTCGTCGACTTCCTCATGGAAGATATCTCGGCTTACCAGGACGATCAGGTCGGCGCCGCCGTCCGCACCCTCCATGAACAAGCCGGCAAGGCCATCGGCCGCTATCTCACCCTCTCGCCCATCATTGATGGTGTCGAAGGCACCTATACGGAAACCCGCGCCGCCGGCCCGCTCGCCAAGGACAACGCCGCCCTCAAGTTCCTCGGCAACGTCCCCGCGCAGGGCAAGCCCCAGGGCGGCACCCTCCGCCACAAAGGCTGGCACGCCTCCAAAGTCGACCTCCCCGAAGTGAAGCCGGCCATGTCCGTCCATATCCTCGCCCCCGCCGAAATCGAAATCGAATAGCATGCAGCCCACCCTTGGCATCGACCTCGGCACCACCAACTGTGCCGTCGCGCGCGCCGAACACGAAGCAGGAGTGGAAGTCCTCGGCATCCCCCAACTCGTCAACCCCGGCGAAGTCCGCGCCGAGCCACTCTTCCCCTCCAGCCTCTACCTCCCCGGCCCCTCGGAATTCGCCCCCGGCGCCCTCGCCCTCCCCTGGGACGAGAACCCGCCCTACCTCACCGGCGAACTCGCCAAAAAACGCGGCGCCGAAAACCCCTCCCGCCTCGTCCACTCCGCCAAGTCCTGGCTCGCCGTCGCCGGCGAAATGCCCCACGTCACTGCCGTCGAAGCCACCCGCGCCTACCTCGCCCACCTCCGCGCCGCCACTCCCAACTTCGACGCCCACAACGTCCTAATCACCGTCCCTGCGTCCTTCGACGCTGCCGCCCGCGACCTCACCCTCCAAGCCGCTCAACAGGCCGGCTACCCCACCCCCGTTCTCCTCGAAGAGCCCCAAGCCGCCTTCTACGCCTGGCTCGAACGCCACCCCGATTGGCGCGAACGCATCCACCCCGGCGCCTTGATCCTCGTCATCGACATCGGCGGCGGCACCACCGACTTCACCCTCATCCGCGTCACCGACCACTCTGGCGACCTCACCCTCGAACGCATCGCCGTCGGCGAACACATCCTCCTCGGCGGCGACAACATGGACCTCGCCCTCGCCCGCGCCGTCGAAGCCGAAATGCCCAAGCTCGACGCCGCCCAGCTCCACGCCCTCTGGCAGCGCTGCCGCGTCGCCAAGGAAAAGCTCCTCGCCCCCGGGTCCACCCAAGCCGAAGAACCGGTCACCATCCTCGGCCGCGGCACCGGCCTCATCGGCGGCACCCTCAAAGGCGTGCTCCGCCGCTCCACGCTCGAACAGGTTCTTCTCGACGGCTTCCTCC
>LNFE01000032.1 GCA_001464575.1 Acidobacteria bacterium Ga0077553
CATTGGAGCATGCAGCCCTGCTGCCAATTCCAGGCCCGTGTCTCGCCGAGGTCGATCCAGCGGTCGTTGTCTTTGAGGTCGACCATACCGACGCGGATGGTATCTTCGGCTCGCGGCGATCGCCCTTCGAAATCGACTTCGTTCCCGAGGACGTAGCGGCCGGTGGGATCGAACTCGAGTTTGTCGTAGTAGCCGAACCAATGAAACTTCGGGCCCTTGGTGATGGCCCGCATGGGGACGGGCTGCGGGAGGGCCAGAGAGGCCAATAGTTGGCGGCGGGAGAGCACCATAGCCCGCTACTTCATCACATTCCGTCACGCGCTTCCACACTCACCGCGACCCCGGAACCAACACCCGCTTAAACACCAAAAACTGCCCAATCAAAAAGTTAATCGCCCCCGACCCCACAATCGCGAGCGGCGTCGCCAACAACGTCGGCAACCCCATCACCCCCACCAACACCCGCATCGCAAACAAATTCGCCAACAACGCCACCGTCCCCGTCCCCAACTGATACCGCCACGCCCGCCGCCCCCAATCCGGCTGCCCCGCCGTCTTCCACGTCCAATGCTCGTGCCACGTGAAGTTGTGCGCCAGCGTCACCTCCACCGCCAACACCGTCGCCACCAGATAATGCAGCCCCGCTACATCCCGTCCCAGGTACAGCGCCACCGTCTGCACCACCGACCCCATCACCCCCACAACGCAAAAACGCAGCCAAAGTTTCAACACGGCTTCCCCAGTGTAGCCGTTTAGAATAGAAGTTTATGTCCAGAACCTACGACCTCACCCCACGCCCCGTGCCCCGCGTGGAGACCGCCCTCCGTCGCATTGTGACGGACTTCCCCGTCCCCGAATCCATCCCCATCCTCAAACAACTCGCCGAATTCGAGCCCGCCGCCATGCAGGGCCAACCCCCCGTCGTCTGGGACTCCGCCCTCAATACCACCGTCCGCGACCGCTGGGGCAACCAGTGGATCGACTGGTCCTCCGGCGTCCTCATCACCAACGCCGGCCACGGTCGCCCCGAAATCGTCGACGCCATCGTCAAGCAAGCCCAGCACGGGCTTCTCACCAACTACTGCTTCCCCAACGAAGTCCGCGCCACCTTCGTCAAACGCCTCTCCGACCTCATGCCGGAGCCCCACAAGAAGGTGTTCCTCCTCACGGTAGGCTCGGAAACCGTCGAATGTGCCATCAAGCTCTCCCGCGCCCACGGCGTCAAGGTCGGCGGCCCCAATAAGAACGTCATCGTCTCCTACGAGAAGGCTTTCCACGGCCGCACCCTCGGCTCCCAGCAGGCCGGCGGCATCCCCGCGCTCAAGGAATGGATCGTCAACCTCGATCCCGGCTTTGTCCAGGTCCCGTTCCCCGATGGCTTCCGCACGGAAGACACCTCCTTTGAGTTCTTCCTCAAGTCCCTCGAAGCCCGCAATGTCACCGCCGGGCAAGTCGCCGGCGTCATCATGGAAACCTACCAGGGCGGCTCCGCCTCCTTCGCCCCGGTCGAGTACATGCAGCGTATGCGCCAATGGTGCACGGAGAACGATATCCTTCTCACCTGCGACGAAGTCCAGGCCGGCTTCGGCCGCACCGGCACCTTCTCCGGCTTCGAACACTACGGCATCGTCCCGGACCTTTCCACCTGGGGCAAAGGCATCTCCAGCTCCCTCCCCATCGCCTGCATCATCGGCTCCCGCGAAGTCATGGACCTCTTCCCCCCCGGCTCGATGACCTCCACGCACTCCGGCAACCCCGTCTGCGCCGCCGCCGCCCTCGCCTCGCTCGACCTCATTCTCAACGAGAATCTCGTCGAAAACGCCCGCGTCATGGGCGACCGCATGTTGAACTACTTCCGCAACATGAAGGCCAAGTACCCGCAGATCGGCTGGGTGGACGGCAAGGGCCTCGTCGCCGGCATCGCCTGCGTCAAGCCCGGCACCAAGGACCCCGATCCCGACCTCGCCTGGAACGCCATCCGCGCCTCCATCGAACGCGGCGTCCTCATGTTCTCCCCCGTCGGCTTCGGCGGCGGCACCATCAAGGTCTGCCCGCCCCTCAACATCACCCAGGAAGCCGTCGACGAATCCCTGGCCGTGTTCGAGGAAGCCTTCGTTTCATGCCTCTAACGCCTACTCTCGTCATCGGAGGAGGCATGATCACTCACGATCAGCTCCTCCCGGCGCTCTATCATCGCCAGCGCCAGGGCCGCCTGGGCGAAATCACCATCTGCGCCCAACACCAGCGCACCGTGGCCGCCCTCGCCAGCGCGCCGGCTATCTTGAAAGCCTTCCCGGGCCAATCCTTCCGCGCCTTCCCCACCACGGAAGGCGCCCAGCCCCATCTCTATAAGGAGCTCTTACAGGAGCTCCCCCCGTTCTCCACCGTCCTCGTCGCCCTCCCCGACCAGCTTCACTTCGCCGCCGTCATGGACGCACTCGAAGCCAATCAGCACGTCCTCTGCGTCAAACCGCTTGTGCTGACCGCCAAGGA
>LNFE01000033.1 GCA_001464575.1 Acidobacteria bacterium Ga0077553
AGCCAGACATCCTTGTGCTTCAGTCCACTTGCTTCCATCTGCGCGTTCAACGATTCGTTGGGCGAGACCTTGGGTAGAGGATGGAGCTTCTCTTCATAGTCTTCAATAAGCGGCGTGAGCACTTCCCCAAGAGCCTCCTCTTCCGGTGAAAGGTCGTCACTCTCCTCCGTTTCTAGTAATATGCCCGTTAGACGCGCGTGTTCGGACTCGGAATGAATCGACCGCTGGAAAGACTTCGCCAACAGTTTGGCGTAGACCGAATTCTTGATCTCGGATATCGTACTTATTGTTGCCAATCGCGGCGCCGGCAGGCCCCATCGATAAACATCGGGAGCGGTAGGCTCGTTCAATCTCACGATTCATCTGCTCAACATCGGCGACCGGGAACGAATATTCAACTGCTGCCCGGAGAGCTTCCAGTTTCGCGGAAGGGCTCTTTGAGGGCCGCTTCTCCTGAACCTCACGCAGAAAGCGGCGGACCTACTCGCCAACCGAAACGCAATCGATCCGGGCTTGGAGTTCGACACTCGCCATTTCTTCGCCATAGACCAACACTTGCAAACGCCTATTCATAAAGTGAGTATGCGATGCCCTTTTCGGAAGTGGCACCGAATAGCGCCGAGATTCGCGTGGGGATAGCATGCCCGGTCGAATCATTAACCAAGGAGAACATCTCGATCGATTTGCAGTTGGCAACGTAGGATCGGGCCGACGTTCCAAACGCCGTACTACCGTTTGACTCGGATAAAGCTGCCATCCGCGCTTACAAAGGGCCCAACCGTCCAAACCACTTCCGCGTCTCCGTCCGGCACGTCCGGAACCGTCACATTCAATTGACACAACCCGGAACCGACTTGGCCCGCGAAGGCAACGGTGGCCGCTTTACCGCCTATATTCACCGAAACGGGCACGGTAACGAGGCCTGGTACGGACACGACCCGGTCCGCGGGGGTTACGGGACTGGTCGGACCGCAACCGGTGCCATAAAGCAAAATAATCTCTCCCGGCTTAGCAGGTGTGAGAGCGACGGCGCCTCCATAGAGATCCGAGGGGCCCAGCAGGGACCCATCTCCATGAATCGCGGCGATGTGACGCCCGTCAAAGCGCAGGAACTCTGGATTCCGAAAGCTAGAGAAGGCAAGGAACTCATTGCTCACTGCTCCACTGGTCGTGACGGTGACGCGCATGACGGTATTGTTCAGGGTGTTGTCAGGCGCCAGCACGTTAATCTGGTTCGGGCTCACGAAGTAGACGTAAGCCGGCACGCCGCCGATACTCACGCGGACATCGTCGAGAACGGTGGGCAGAAGGCTGCCATTGAAATCCTCTCCCGACCAGATGCGTGTGCTCTTCGCTAGTCCAAACCCTTTAATCGCTACCCAGCCGCCGTTGGTAAACCCCGCCTGAAAAGCTGCTCCGTCCACCACTTCGGTGATCAGCGGGGCAGGCGTGCGAACGTGAAGGTGGACCATAATCGTCTGCGGAATCGCCTGCCCGTTGACGGAGGTGACCGTGATCTCGGCAGAGTAGTCGCCCGCCGAGAGGCCATTCGGATTCACGTTTACCGTCAAAGCAGCGGGGGCTGTGCCGTTGCTGGGGGTTGCCGAAAGCCACGGGGCTGAACTTGCCACTGTGAACGCCCCGGCACCATTGCCAGCGGTGAGGCTGACGGTATGCGGAGCGGGCGCCTCCGACCCGGTGGGGAAGTCCACGATGATCTCGTTGCGGTCGAGCGAGTAGTAGGGTTTCGCGCCTGGCATCTGGCTCGCGCGCTCGATCGCAGCAAAGGCGTCGATCTTGCCATAGCCCCAAACAGTATTGGGTTCCGGTCCGGTGAAATCGTCCCGCCGAGCAGTTTGGCGCAAAATATCACGGACTTGTGTGGCATCCAGAGTGGGATTCATCTCCAGCATGAGAGCGATAATCCCCGTTACCTGGGGCGCAGCAGCGCTGACCGCGTCCTGCGTCGTGTAGAAGCCGTCTCCACCCTGTATCTTGTGGTGATAGTTCGTATTGGATGCAAGCGACGCAAAGACCGTGTTTCCTGGCGCGGCGATATCGATTCCCAGCCGCCCGTCCACCGTTGGTCCGATTCCGCTTCCTTCCCAGTGGGCGCCAACATGATCCGGGCGATTGGCGCGTAAACCGCCAGCGACGTCCGCCCACTTCTCGCGCAACACATAGTTGTTGGGAGTAATGCCGTTGAACGCCGAGGCACCATCCCACACTGTGTATCCTGGGACAACCAGATTTAAGAACTCAGCCTTTCCGCCTGCTGCTTTGTTAAGCCAAGCATGAAAGGGAGTAGGGCCCCCGGCTATGGCGTTCAGGGAGACGCTGTACTGACCGGCCGGACCGTTGAAGGCGATGAACAACTCCCTCCGGGTGGAGGGTCCGCTGAAGGTAACTCCTGAGCCGTTGTGAGTGTAGGTGATATTCGTGGCCGTCTGCTGACTGCGAGTGGCATTATTGGGAGACACATACGGCCCAAACGTTCCCTGCGGCGTCCTGATTGAAACGTCGTAACGATAGTCTTGCGAATACCAGAGAGAAAAGCGCACTGGGCGAGCATCCTTTTTGTCGATGAGAAGCGTCACGGTCTGGCCAGTTGGGATCGTGGACATAGCGTGGTTGGGGATCCCACCGTCGTCGCTGGATCCGCTGACAAACACTCTCCCCGGCTTGCCTGGACCGACTGACGCGTCGATCTTTTTTGCCAGCGTGCTCGTGCCGTCCATGGAACCGCCCACCGAGCCTACGTTTGGAAGCATCACCACGGGTAGCCGAAGCTCCTGCGCCTTGGCTAGTACATAGTCGATAGGGATCTGGCCTCCCGCCAGGTTGTACTCCGCGGTCGCCTCAGCCGGCTCATTGCCCTGGGCCTCTGCTCCGGCCACGATCTTCACCACAAGGAGGCGCGCCTTCGGCGCTTCGCCGCGAAACTTCCAATCCCGGCTGTTCCGGCCGTTGCCGGCGGCGATTCCGGTGGTGGTTGTTCCGTGGCCGATTGCATCGCGGAATGGAATGGCCGGCCCCCCCGACAAGGCCGCATTAATCTGCTGCTTCGTGTACAGCGTACCCGCTCCGTAGGGATTCCCAGCCGCGTTGGCCCCGCGATTGTCGGTCAAATCCAAGACCCCTTCCACACGGGTGGAGCCATCCTCATTTCGGAAGTCATTATTCTTGAGTTCCAGACCACGATCCAGGATCGCGACCAGAACATCGCGGCCGGCCACCCCGAACTTTCGGACCGCCTTATCCACACCGGTTTCCAGGCGGGCCTTGTCCATTGCCAATGTAGGCAGCAAGGCCGCGAGGAGGCAAGCTGAGTAAAGCAATCATTTCAAAGTCATCCGTGTATCTTAAGAGACTCAACCGGGCATTGGCAATCGGGTAGGCGATTTCCGCTCTACCGATAACTCAGCCCGCAGCGCGGTAACCAGGAACCAGAACGGCGAGTGGGCCCGGCTGCCTCATCGCTCCCGACCGCGCTCTGATGCACGGCCAATTACGCCTCAAATACAAAGATCGATTGGGGCGCGAAGTTACGTTGCGAGCCGTCTGGCTCTCGCGAAAAGATCCTGCTAGAACTTCACTCTCGATCGTCGTAATCATCCTCTGCTATTGTCCGTGCTGTATTCGCAAAGCCTCGATACCCGTCTTCCGATTAGCCAAGGGGACGTTGTTCCCAAACTCGTCCGACGTGTCTTCGGCAGAGCATTAGTCAATCAGCGAACTCCACCGGGACACGAGTTCAGTGCGATTGGTCAACCGTAGGCAAGCGGAGAATGGCGCGGAGTCCTCCGCGAGGAGACGCTTCCAACTGCAAAGCGCCGCCGTACAAATCCGCCAGTTCACGGACGATAGCCAGCCCGAGGCCTGTGCCGGGTGTCGATTCGTCAATCCGGACACCACGGGCTAGGACGGCTGTGCGGAGGTCATCGGGTATGCCGTGGCCATCGTCGTCCGTTATCACGGCGGAGCCATTAAAGTGCACATGGACTTCGCAGCGGGCCCACTTACAGGCATTGTCGAGCAAATTGCCCAACATCTCGTCTAAGTCTTCTCGTTGAACGCGGAACTGGAGGTCCGGGGGAATATCTAACCCGACACGGAGGGCCCTATCGGCATAGAGCTTCGAAAGCGTCCGGACGAGGGCATGCGCGGATTCGTGGGCATTGCAGCGGGCGTTGCCGGATACGCCGGAGGCGGCAGCTCGGGCGCGGGCCAAGTGGTAGTCAATCTGTCTCGTCATGCGATCGACCTGTTGCGCGATGTTCTCAGCGATTTCCAGGTGGCCGGAGGTCTCGGCTCGCTCGGACTCCTGACGCAACAACGCCAATGGGGTCTTGAGACCGTGGGCCAGGTCACCGGCGGTTGTGAGGGCACGCTGGACCGCCTTTTCCCGATCAGCGAGCAGGGTGTTTAAGTCGTCAATCAGAGGCTGCACTTCCGTGGGATACGATCCGGCGATCTGCCGCTCCTTTCCGCTCCGGACAGCGGCCAAAGTGCCGCGCAGCCGGCGAAACGGCTTCAAGCTGAACCAGAGGACGACCACGCCGGCGCACATCACAGCGATTGCGATCGAGACGGGCACGTCAAGCTGGCCGGGGCGAAATCGGGGGAGGTGATGGATGGCGACCATCGAAAAGATGTGCAGCGCCATCAGGAGGCCGGCGGTCCAGAGAACAGACGCGAGGATGAGACGGGAACGGAGCGAGCGCAGCATGGTTATTCGCCTGGTTGCGCCTGGTCGCGCAGGCGGTAGCCGAGTCCCCGGACGGTCTCGATGAAGGGCGTGCCCAGCTTCCGGCGCAGGCGGCCGATGAAGACTTCGACGGTGTTGGAGTCGCGGTCGGCGTCCTGGGCGTAGATGTGGTCGATCAGATCGGAGCGGGAGACCACGTTTCCTTGCCGGTGCATGAGATAGGAGAGGACGCGAAACTCATGGCTCGTGAGCTTGATGGAGAGGCCCTGGACGGTGACCTGGGCCGTCGCGGTATTGAGCACGAGGCTGCCGCACTGGAGTTCCGGCGTGGCAAAGCCGCTCGTGCGGCGGATGAGGGCTCGGACACGGGCCAGCAGCTCTTCGATGCGGAAGGGTTTGACCATGTAGTCGTCGGCCCCGCCGTCGATGCCCTGCACCTTTTCGTGCCAGCTTCCGCGGGCCGTGAGGATGAGGATGGGTGTCTTCAAGCCCGTCGCGCGCCAGCGGCGGAGGAGGCTGAGGCCGTCGATTTTGGGTAGGCCCAGATCGAGGACGATGGTGTCGTAGCGTTCGGCCGAGACGAGGATGTCTGCCAGCTCTCCTTCGGCGGCGCAATCGACGGCGTATCCTCCGTCGCTGAGCCCCTTCGCTAACTGCCGGGACAGGAGCGCTTCGTCCTCCACTACAAGAATCCGCAATGCCCTGTTATACCGTATGGCGATGAACGGGAGCTGAACGGGGCGTTCAGGGTGCGTTCAGGGGGGCTGTGGCAGAGTGTTGCTCATGAGTGAATCTTTGGACTTCGGGTACCCCTGGTGGTTGAGCTACGGCCATCTGACTGTTTTGCTACCGGCGCTGGCGCTTCTGGCGGTGGCACTGCGGAGAGGATGGCGGCGATGGGTCGTGGCTTTATTGGCGGCGGGGGTGATCTGGTCGGCGGGTTCGTTTCTGATCATGCGGTTCGTGATCAACGTGAATGGCGAGCCGATGCTGCCGACGGCGCGGTTCTTCGAACGGGGTACGGGCAGGGTGCTCGACTTGGGGGCGGGGACGGGGCGATCGACGATTATGGTGCTGAAGGCGCGGCCGCAGGCGACGGTAGTGGCTTCCGACCTTTTTGGGGAATCGTTCGATCATCACTTTGGCCATCGCGATTCGCCGCAGGAACAATTGATGTCCAATTTGAAGGTGGCGGGGGTGGCCGAGCGCGCCACGATTGTTACGGCGGACATGCGGAAACTGCCTTTCGAGCCAGGGACGTTCGATGCGATTGTGAGTGCGTATGCGGTGGATCACTTGGGCCGGCAGGGGATTCCGCAGGCGCTTTCAGAAGCGGCGCGGGTGCTGAAGCCGAATGGGGAGATGTTACTGATGCTGGTGGAGAATGATGCGTGGGCGCGGTTTGCGTTTGGGCCGGCGTTGTCGCACGGGGCGACGCGAGGGGCGGATTGGTGGAAGGGGCGGTTGGCGGAGGCGGACTTTGAGCGGAGACGATAGCGACCCGTGCCGAGCCGAGCCTTTAGCGTTGATCAGCGATTCAGAGTGCTGACGGGAAGCCAGACATCCAGGCAGCGGGACGACGGGCGCGTTCCCGCTGTTATGAGCCCGGGGTGGCGGTGAATCGGCCGGCGGAAGCCGCAATAAGCCGGAGGCGTTGCCGGAGCCAAGCAAGGGATTCGTCGTCGTGGTCCCGCCAAACCACCCGGGTGACGAAAGTTGGCAGCGTGAGGGGCACCGGGCGGGTCACCAGCTCGGGATGCCGGCGGCCGAGCGCGGTTGGGAGGGTCGCGATCAGATCCGTTTGCCGAAGCACGTCGCAGACCGCGAGGAAGTGGGGTGAAGCGTACTGCAGGCGGCGGTGGAGGCCGCGGGCGGCGAGTTCCTGATCGATCAATCCCCACGGCTCGGTGCGAAAAATGACCGCGGCATGGGAGGCTTCGGCGTATCGTTCTAGCGTGAGCGGTCCCTGGGCGAATGGGTGATTGCGACGGAACACGACGGAATTCTGCTCTTCGATGAGCGTTTCGGCCGCAGTGCCTTCTTCGAGCGAACGAGCGTCAGGGGAAAAGCCGATGGCCAAATCGATGGCTCCAAGGCGGAGATCAGCCTCCGGCACGGAGAAGAGAGCATCGAGACGCCGGACCTGAAGGCGGACGTGAGGAGCCTCCTGGGCAAGAGCAGCAACGAGCGCCGGGAGGATGCGGTACTCCGAGTAATCAGAAAGAGCGAGGCGAAATAGCCGGTTGCTAGTGCGGGGATCGAAGCGAGGATCGGGCTCAAGAGCGCGCCGAAGTTGCGCAATGCCGGAGCGGACGGCGGGCCCGAGACGTTCGGCGCGAGGCGAGGGCCGGATGCCGCGTCCCGTCCGCTCAAAGAGGGGGTCTGCAAGCGCAACGCGGAGGCGAGCCAGCGCGTTGCTCATGGCAGGCTGGCTCAGTCCAATGCGGCGGGCTGCGCGGCTCACGTTGCGTTCCTCATAGAGCGCGTCGAAGGCGAGCAGAAGATTGAGATCGAGGGCCCTGATATTCATCAAGTGAATATCATAATGCCTGATGTTCCATGGAACAAGCGAAAATGGGCTGCGTCTTTCCTGGCATGAATCGTAGATTATTCACTCTCACCTGTACGACGCCCTGGCTAAGCCTGGGCATGCAAAACGACATACCGGAGACACCCGCGGGCCGGCTCCTGCGGCTCTGGCTGGCAGCGTTCAACTCCGGGGACCGGGCCAAGCTGGTGGATTTCCACGCGCAGTACTCGCCGGACCAACCGGATCACATCGAGCAGATGCTGCAACTGCGGCGGTTCACCGGAGGTTTGGAGTTCCGGCGGATGGAGCCCGCAGAAGGGGCGAACCTGAAGGCGATTCTGAAGGAACGCGAAGGGGAGACGCACGCCCGCATCGACCTCCAGGTGGCTTCGGCGCACCCATTGCGGGCCGGGCGAATCACGGTGCAGCGGATCGAGACCCCGGCGGATCTGGCGCCGGAGACGATGAGTGAGAGCGAGTTATGCACGGCGCTCGATGAACGGGCGCAGGAGTTAACCCAGCGCGACGCGTTCTCGGGTTCGGTGCTTTTGGCACGCGGCGGAAAGGTGATCTTCGAGAAAGCATACGGATGGGCGGACCGGGAAGCGAAGATCGCGAACACGGTGGAGACGCGCTTCCGGATCGGCTCAATGAACAAGATGTTCACCGCGGTTGCGGCGCTCCAACTAGTGGAAGAAGGCAAGTTAACGCTCGATGCGCCGCTTGGCGAATACCTGCGAGAATATCCAAACGCAAACATAGCGGCGAAGGTGAAAATCCGGCACTTGTTGAGTCATACGGGCGGCACGGGAGATATCTTCGGACCGGACTTCGCCAGCAAGCGGCTCGAACTGCGGACGCTAGACGACTATGTGCGGCTATACGGCCGGCGGGAGCTGGCGTTTGAACCGGGATCCAAGTGGGCGTATTCGAACTACGGCTTCCTGTTGTTGGGAGCGGTGATCGAGAAGGTAGCGGAACGGAACTACTATGACTTGGTGAAGGAGCGCGTATTTCGACCGGCGGGGATGACGGGATCTGACTCGCTGCCAGAAGAAGCGAACGTCCCGCTGCGGTCGAAGGGTTATCAATGGGGGCCGGCCGGATGGAGATCGAACGCAGATACCTTGCCGTGGCGAGGAACTCCCGCGGGAGGCGGTTATTCGACGGCGCGGGATCTATTCCGTTTTGCGCGGGCACTCGAAACGGGTGAACTGCTCGGCGAGAAACTGCGGCGAGAGGCAACGACAGCAGAGAAGCCAGGGGCCGGCTACGGACTCGGGTTTCAACTGTACGAGAAGCCCGTGCGGCAATACGGGCACGGTGGCGGTGCGCCAGGCATGAATGGAGACTTGCGAATCCTTGCCGATTCTGGATTCGTGTTGACGGTGCTGGCCA
>LNFE01000034.1 GCA_001464575.1 Acidobacteria bacterium Ga0077553
CCCTCGCGCCCGGCCGACCTCGTCCGGCTCCTCGAAGGCGATCCCACTTCCGATCCACTTCCCGCAAAACCTTGGCGGCCGTCCCGCCGCCTTTGGCTTTCGGCCGCCGGCGCCACGGGCGTTGCCGCCGCGGCCGGAGCCTTCTCTATCTTCTCCCCGCCATCCATTGAAGGCTCCCTTCTCGTCTTCCCCTTCCGTAACCTCACCTCTCGCGCCGATTTCGATCAACTCTGCCTCGGTCATGAAACCGAACTGATCCGGCGGCTCCGCTTCTTCCCGAAAATTCAGGTGTTTCCGGTCCCTCGTAACTGGAAACCTGCCCAGTCCGACCTCGCCAAAGGGCGCCTCTCCCTGGAGGCTAGCCTCCAAGCCAGCGCCGGTGCTCCCGCTTTCCTCCTCCGCCTCCTCGACAATCGAACCGGCGCGGCCGCCTCCCAATGGACACTCTCGGCTTCGCTCGACAATCCCACCGCCCTCCAAAACGAAATCGTCGAACGCACCGTTGAAGCCCTCCGCCGCGCGTATGCTGATAGCCCGCTATATAGCGCCGTTCGGTCCGTTCTCCCCGCCGCCCACGCCGCGCTGCCCGCCCTGGCCAGCACCGTCAACGCTGCGCTCGTCGAGTACCAGCAAGGGCAACAGATCGCCCTCGCCCGCACTCCCGCCGCCGCTCTCGAAGCCATCGCCTGCTTTGAACGCGCCATCGCCCACGACCCCAACTTCGCCCTCGCCCACGCCGCCCTCGCCGATATCCGCCAGGTCCTGCTCCTCTTCAATCGCGGCGCTACCTCCAAGCTGCTTACCGAAGCTCTCCAGTACGCCGAACGAGCCGTCGCCCTCGACGCCAAACTTCCTGAATGCCACGTCTCTCTCGCCTCGGCCCGGCAAAACGTTTGGGATTGGGAGCAGGCCGATCACTCCTACCAATCCGCTATCGCCGTTAACCCCCGCTTCCCTCGTGCCCATTATTGGTACGGCGGCCTCATTCTGCAATTCGGCCGCATGCAGGAGGGGCTCGACCGCGCCCGCCTCGGGCTCGAACTCGATCCCTTCGACCATACCCAGCAAGCTACCTACGGTCTCTATCTTTGGTTTGCCGGACGCGCCGCCCTCGCCGCCTCTCATCTCGAATCGCTCCTCAACCGTACCGATATCATCAACGCCCATATCAACCTCGGCCAATCCTGCGCCGCCCTCGCCCGCCAAACCTCGGAACCGGACGCCTCGCGCCACTTCTCTCGCGCAATCACCGCGGCCGCTGAAGTCCGCAATCGGGAGTTCGCCGCGTCCGGCGGCATCGACCCCGGCTATCTCAAGTGGTCGGACTTGCTCTTTAATCAAGCCTTGGCCAGCCGCGGCGACTTCAACGCCGCGCGCTTCTACGCCCAGCGATTGCTCCGCGGCTACGAAGCCGGAAACATCTCCGCCTCCGCCGCTGCTTGGGCCTTTGCCATGATCAACGACCGGAGCACCGCCCTCGATCTGCTGGATCAAGGGCTTCTCGCCAAGGAACGCGAGATGCTCTATCTCCGCATCCACCCTCTCTACCGGAACCTTCACCCGGAAAAACGCTTCTGGAAAATCGCCCGCCAAATGCGACTCGCCGAAGCCTGATCCATAAAGCTCAAAAGGAAACTCAATGGAATACAGACTCTCGATCACTTACTTCGACAAAGACGGCAATGACCGTCTTGTCACCACCGCCGAAAGCGCCCATCGCGCCTACCTCGGTCCATTTACCAATGGTCTCGACGTGACCCTGCGCGAACTGGAACCCGAAACCGGGCCAAACCCACCCCATCGGTTGGCCCTCGAACTTCGGGACAAAGCCGACATTCCCAACACCCCCCCACCGGACGAGAATTTTGGCTATCCCTACGAGTTGATCCTCCAGCACGAACTCAACACCGGTCAAGTCACCCAGGCCGTCTCCCTGAAAGGCGCCCACCGGCTCTTCCTGCAAGGCAACGCCCGAGGGCTCGACGTCGAACTCACCCACCTCCCCGCACTCGGCGATCTGCCCGTACGTCTCCACCTCGCTCTCCGCGAATACTAAAAATGCCCACCGATGCCGCTTGGGCCGCCATTGAGTCGCGCGACTGGCCCCGCGCCCTGCAATGCGCCCTCGCGGCGATCGGCGATCAAGGCCTCACGCCATCGCCGGTCCGCGCCCTGGCCATCTCCCTCTGGGGCATGGCCAATCTCCCCGGCGCCCTCGCCGCCCTCGAATCGCTCCTGTCGGAGAACCCCGCCGATCCGCTCTACTGGAACGATCTCGCCACCCTCCACTTCCGGGCCAATAATTTTGCCTCCGCCTCGGCCGCCTTCGCGCGTGCCCTCGAACTCGACCCCGCCGGCCTCTCCGCCCTCCATGGCCGCGCCGAATCCCTCCTCCGGCTTCATCGCCCGGCCGACGCCATCCCCCTCCTCGAACAGTGCCGCCGCCAAGATCCCCACAGCGCCTCCTATGCCGCTGCCCTCGGGCAAGCCCTTCTGGCTACCGAACAGTCCGCCGCCGCGGAGCAGCTTATCGACGAGGCCCTCGTCGCACATCCCCGCTCCGCCTCGCTCCTGCTGCTCAAAGCCTCCATCGCCTCCCACGCGACCCGTCACCAGGAGGCCCTCGCCTTCGTCGCCCGCGCCGCCGTTGAAGCTCCGGCCTCTTTTGAAGTCCAAGCCAGCCTCGCCCTCGCCTCCTGGAGCGCCGGGGACTCGGCCGCCGCCTTCGCCGCCCAACGCCGCGCTCTCAGCTTGACGCCCAAATCTACCGCCGAGGAGCACAACCTCCACTCGAGCCTGCTCTGGCTCATGCTCCACGACCCCGCCGCTTCCGCGCAGAGCATCCGGGAAACCTACGAACGGTCCAACCACTTTTGGGCCGCCGGCCATCCCCCCAACTCCGCCTTTCCCAATACCCCCGATCCCGGCCGCCCCCTCCGCATCGGCTACCTCACCGGCGAGTTCGTCATGAACCCTGCCTTCTGCTTCCTCGCCTCCTGGATGCAGTTCCAGGATCGCGAAAACTTCACCAGCTACTTCTACATGTCTCGCGCCCTCCATTCCGAGCACACCGACGCCTACCGCAATATCGCGGATCACTGGCGCGACGTCTGGACGCTTGATGACGCCGCGCTCACCGCCCTCCTCGCCCGCGACCAAATCGATATTCTCGTCGAACTCTCCGGCCACTTTGCCGACCATCGTCTCAATGTGTTTGCCCGCCGCGCCGCTCCCGTTCAAGTCGCCTTTCCCCATTTCCCGGCCACCACGGGCGTTGAACAAATCGACTATCTACTCACCGACATCTGGACCACCCCGCCCGGCTCGGAATCCGAATACACCGAACAGGTCTACCGCCTCCCGTCTGGCTACATCGCCTTTCAACTCGCCGAAACCCCGCCGCCCGTCACTCCCCTGCCGGCGCTCGCCAACGGCTACATCACCTTTGGCCTCTTCCAGCGCCCCGGTAAATATCACGCCCAAACCTGGGACGCCATCGCCGCTATCTTAAGTGCGCTCCCCACCGCCCGCCTGCTCTGCCATTACGAATCCGCCGAACTCGATACCCCCGGCTCGCCCGCCCAACGCCGCGTCGCTGACGAACTCACTCCGCGTCGCGTCGACCCCGCCCGCCTCCTCTTCCGCGGCTCCCGTCCCCTCCTCCGCCATTTGGCCGTCATCGCCGAAGCCGACATCGCGCTGGACTCTTTCCCCTACAACGGCCAAACCACCACCTGCGACTGCCTCTGGATGGGGGTCCCGGTCATCAACCTTCAAGGCGCCACCCATGCCGCCCGGGTAGGCCAAGCTCTCCTCCACCGCGTCGGCCTCGCGCACCTCTCCTCCGCCACCCTCGACGGATACGTCCAAACTGCTATCACGCTGGCCGCCGATGTCCATTCCCTCGCCGCCATCCGCACCGGTCTCCGCCAACAGGCCGAATCCAGCCTCGGCAACGGCGCCCTCCTCGCCCGCGAAATCGAAACCGCTTACCGGACCTTCTGGAGCCAATGGTGCGCCAGCGGCTCGCCCGGCCTCTCCTCCCGGACGCACTAAGGCCTTTCGCCGATCGAATCTCTATCGCTTCGGGTCGCAGGTTAGGTTGTAGAAGGTGCCGCCATTCAGGTTCATGCCAATCCTAGGCCCCGCCAGCAGCTTAGCGTGATACTCGAAAAACGGACCGCTCTCAAACACGATCTTTCGCGACGGTTCCACACGGTAGGTTCCCCGCTTGCCATCACTCTCGTAGGAACCCAACGCGGGAATCCGCATGCCCCCGGCCGCCTGTTCGCCCACGTAGCAGACGTACTCTCCCACCTTCAGTTGGTCGTCAGTCTCCGCGCTCGCCCCCGCCGCCCGTAGCATCCACGGCATATAGGCGGTCACCTTACCGCCCTTGGCCAACTTCACCTTGCACATTCCCCTTTCCACCGCCACAATTTGGCCCGTCAGGTTCTCCCGGTCCTGCACCGCCGCCCCGGGCACGCACTCCTTCACTGACCTGAACTCCGCGGCTGCCAGCGGCGCGGTCGCCATTAAAAATGCGGCCAATAGGGATCTCATGGGCACGATCCTATCACGGCCGCCACAGCGGAATCAGCGCCCGAATCCGTGCATCTCGCAGGTAAAGTCCGCCCCAGAACGCCGCCCCAATCAGCAGGTGGACGAACACCGGATCGCCCAATCGCACGTGCGTTGCCATCGCTCCGCCCATGTAGCCTGTCACTAGAATCGCTCCGAGCACCGCGGTCCGCGGAAACAGGTAGAGCAACGTCACCAGAATCTCTAGAATCCCGATCGGCCATGCCAAAGCCGCTGGCCATCCCAGCTTTTCAAACCCTTCCGTGACCTCGGGAGGGCCGATCAACTTCATCACTCCGCTAAACAGAAGCAGCAGTGCCGCCAGTCCGCCGAGCGCCCAACCGATTCGCCACATCATCCCAGCACTGTAACCCATCCCGGCCCCCGGCGGTTACTTGGCCGCCGGGGGTCACCCCGTCTCTCTCCCGCTTCTCCATTCGCCAAGGAATGCAACGAAATCGGCTTGGCCCATCCCATGCTCTTGAAGTGAGGAGATGACAAACTCTGTAATCGTCAAAGACCCAATCTGTGGAATGGATATCGATACCGCCAACTCCCCCCTGCAGACCGCCTACAAGGGGCAGACCTATCATTTCTGCCAAGCCGAGTGCAAACAGAAATTCCTGAGCAATCCCAAAGAGTTCGTGACCAAGCCGGCCGCCCAGGCCAAAACTTGGCCTCGCTAGATCCCTAGACCGGGGAAATCACCCGCGCCGCGACGTTCAAAAACTGGTTGGCCGTGTTGAGAAACGCGGCCACCTCATCTACTTTCGCCCGCGCCTTGGTCAATTCCCCCGTCGCCCGCCGCAAGACGGCCTCGTTTTCGGCCAACAACTCCCGGATCTCCTCCAATTGCTGATTATTCAACCGGCGCCACGCCCGGAACACCTCGCCGCGCGTGATGGCCGCCGCTTTGCGCTCCGGTTCCGTTAGCTCCTCCAACGCATTCAGAAACTCGTCGCTGTCCATATCCTCAAGCGCACCTTTCAGCGCGCTGCGCATCGCATTCCGCAGTTCGTGCGGAGAAAGAAGCTCGGGAGTCACTGGATTCGAATCGCCCATTTCACTTACCTCCCGGCCCAATAAACTGGTTCACCCGTTCTATCGCGGCTTGCAGGGCCGCCAGTCCGCCGTCGTCGGCCCCGCCGGCCAGGCTTTCGAACACCATGCGCAGATGCCGCGCCGCGTCTTGTGCCGCCCTCGCCCGCGTCAGGTCCACCTCGGCCAGCAAAAAGCGCTTCCGCTCTGCGTCCCATTCCGGCGGCGGAGTATCGCCGCGAAACGGCGGCACCAACACCGTTCGCCGCTCATTGGCTTGCAGGACCTTCCGGTCTGCGATCATCTCGTCCGTCAATACGCGGAGCAGTTCTTCCTCGAGCACCAACTCGCGCTGCACGGTGCGGGCGTGCTCTTTCAGATGCCGCTCCAGCGCCCGATTGCGAAAGCCCCCCACCGCCAGTGCAGTGACTTGACCAACGCGCTCACTGATCGGGATTCCGCCAATCGGCTTCTTACTCAGCGCATCGGTCAGCCCGCCCAATTCGCCCGAAAGCCGCGTCGCAGCCGCCGCGGCGTTGGCGTCGGCCTGGGTGCTCGCTAGCCGAGCCAAGGCCAGAAAATACTGGTTGAGCACGGCCCCGTGCCGTTCCAGATCGGCCAGGATTGCAATGCGCTCTTGCACGATCTTGTCCTGTTCGGTCAGGACCCGCGCTCGCCCGGCGGCGTCCAGCGCCCCGTGTTGCTTCCGCAACTCAAGCGTATCGCGTTCGATGTTGACATCGAGCGAGTGACGCAGAAACTGGTTCCGTGCCTGCGCGTAATTCATCCCCGCCGCGGCAAACGCCTCAAAACGTCCGGCCCGCGCCGCGCCACATCCGCTCACCAGCGCCACAACCAGCGCAAAAACCACCAAGTTCAAAAAACAGAGAACCCGGCGTTCCGAAGAACGGTTCATCGCCTCTATCTTACTGGGTTCCGCCGAAAAGGGAAGAGCAGGCCGATTCGCACCTAGGTCAGTCTGCCGAACTGCCGGCGGGCCAGCAGAGCGCCACAGCGGATTCCCAATTCATCCAAGCGGCCCCCTTCACCGGGAATCTAGATCCAACCCCTCCACCGCAGAACCCCGATCAAAATCGCCGTCACCGATAATGACATCGCCGCCGCATACCACACCCCGTTCGGTTCGTGGATCCACGGCAGAAACTCAAAATTCATCCCGAAGATGCTGCTCGTCGCCACGCTCGGCAGTGCGATCGTGCTCAGAATCGTCAGCACCTTCATCGTCTGATTCGTCCGGTTCGCCACGCTCGAGAGGTAGATATCCAGCGCCCCGCTCAACAGGTCCCGCGACATCTCTACGGTCTCGATATGCCGCGACAAATGATCATAGACATCCCGAAAGTAGGGCAGCAGATTCGGGCTGATTAGGGAATGTTCCGTCCGCATCAGATGTCCCGCCAAATCCCGCGTCTGCGTCAGCACCCGGCGGAACGCAATCAGGTTCCGCTTCAGCGTGAAAATCTGGGCCAGGATCTCCGGCCGTGGGTCGGACAACACGCGATCCTCAATACCGTCGATCTCTTCGCTGTACCGGTCAAGCGCTGGCAGATAGGCATCGACAATGCCATCGAGAATCCGGTAAACCACCTGATCGTTCGCCAGCGCGTCGTTGTTCCGGCATTTCTCCACTCGGCCGCGCAGCTCAGCACAGCCCACTTCCTCGTACGTGATCAGGTAGCCGGGCCCCAGGAACACGTCGAAATCCCCAAATGCCAACGAACCGTCCGCCCCCGTGTACGCGGGCTTAAAAACAGCAAACAGGTAGTCGTCGCCATCCTCCAGCTTGGCGCTTTGGTCCCCATGCTGGCAGTCCTCGATATGGAGGGGATGCAGCCGGTATCGCGCGGCCAACTCCAGCAGCTTCCCCTCTTCGCCCTCATGGAGGTCGTGCCAATCCATTCTATTGCTGCCGCCGGTCCACCACCCCAATCGTCGCCGGCTCACTGGCCCACTCCTTGCCGTAGGCATAGAGGAACAGCGTCTCTTCGCCCACCGGGAAGTCGGGCAATTGCAACAAATCCACCGTGAATTTGCCGCTCGCCACCGGCTTGCCGTCCACCATTTCCACCTTCGCCACTGGCAGGCGGAGCGTGTAGAGGTTGGGTACCTCCTCCTCGCTGTTCAGAACCACCAGGTGCACGGCCACACAGGCCGCGTAGGCGCCGCCCTCTTTCTGCATCAGCCCGTTCGCCTTGTTGTATTCCTCATGCGCCGGCTTCACCAACTCTTCCGGCAGCACCGGCAACCGCCATGCGCCGCTCAGCTCCAACCGGCCCTGCTTTTCGAGCACCATCACCCGCGGAGCCAACAAAACGATCCCCATTTCCGCGGGAATCGGCGGGG
>LNFE01000035.1 GCA_001464575.1 Acidobacteria bacterium Ga0077553
TCCGGCACCGTCCCTCCTTTCAGTTTCGTCTCGCCACGCTTCTGGACGAAAGGCGCCACAAAGATCTGGTCCTTCTCGGGTTCCATCGTCACAATCGCCGCGACTCTGGGAAAGCTGCGGGTGGCCGTCTGCTTATACGTCCCCATGTAGTACGCAAAGAGCGGTAACGTCTCGCGCTCCTGTAACGGCACTTCACGCGGCCCGTCGATCACAATTCCAAAATAGGAAGTCTTGAACTTCTTTACGATCGGGTCTAAGCCGCGGTCGCTCGATCCGGAATTCCAGAAGGCGGTATCCGGTAGTCGTACCGATTCAATTTCATTCGTCATAAGTTTCCTCGCGCCTGCTCTCGCACCGGTCTGGCCCAACAGTACGGCCGCTGCCAGCAGACCGGACAACATCCTCCCGGTCTGCCAGAACCCTCTCATCCTTCGGCACTCCCAGCCCAAGTCTTCCGCACATCCCGCAAGTCCCGAGCCTTCAGGATCTTCGTGCAATTAGCGCAATACTGCGTCCGTTCATCCTCGTCGCCGCCTTCACCCCACATAATGCACGCCGGCGATGCACCGCTCGCCGACCAGTCCTTGAATCTCTTGTGGGATCGCTTCGACGTTGGCACTCCGAAGCAACAATGTGGACCCTGGTGCCGATCCCGGAATCCATTGCTCCACGGCGAATTCTTCTTGTTCCGGTAGTACAACCCGCCTGTGTCTACATTCTTCGCGAGAGCAGCCGGCAAGTCCGGGGGCATGGGCATCGCCGTTCCATCGGTCAGCGGCATCACCGCCATTCCCATCGCGTGCCCTAGCTCGTGACACACCGTCGCGGCAATCGCCTGCGGAATCACGTTCCGAAGCACCAATACCTGCTTGCCACCCCCCGCATGACCGTTATAAGTGTAAGCGCCCATAATCAAATAGGTCACGTTCACCGGGCACTTCGTTGCCGACGCCGCTCCCACGAAATCTCCTGGCTTTAACGCCTCGGTATCATTCGCCCGCACTGGCAGCTTGAACTTTAGCCTCTGGCTCGTCACTTGCTCAATGGTCACATCCGACATCGGGCCCTTCCGCGGATTGCCGTCGTCGTCCAATCCGGGATGATACAGCAACGTCTTGGCCGACTCCGTACGAATCGAGTCGAACGCCTGCTTGATCGCATTGTGCTGCACGTCGTGTCCGTCCACCCCCGCAGGGCCGGAAACCTTGAACGTCAATACGTTCTTTTGTTGGCGCATCTCCTTCGCCTTATTGAAGCATGCCTCATAGAACGTCTTCAGCTTAGCCTTGTCCCCGGTTGTCAGCGGATCGTTTCCGGTGAAGTTGATGACCACTGAACCAGTTCCCGCGTTTGGCTCGGTGATCTCGTACTCGTCCCAGTCATCGCGGTCCTCGGTGACAAACTCCACCTTCACCGTCGGCTTCAGCTTCTTATCCGGATCGGCCACTTTGTCCATGGCCGCTACCCATTCATAGGCGGCCACCTCCAAGTTCGCCTTATCCGCTTCGAATGGCCGCTTGACGAAATAGAGATAGTCGGTATTCGTATCGATCACGACATCGGTCGTCTCCGCCGCCGTCAATTCGATTGTCGGGTTCAATGTCTTTGTGTCTTCGTCCAGCGCCGCGTCACAAAACGTGATCATCGTCTCCCGATCGTCTTTCGCCGCATCAAAATCTGGCGCTCCGCCAAGCCACACCAGGTCTTCGTCGATAACATATACCGGAGTCGTATCCGCTGAGTTCTCCAGATAACCTCGTGTCATGAGGCACGGAGCCCCCACCGGCGGGTCAAACTCGTGCGACTTAATGTTGGCATACTCCACAAACACCGCCGCCAACCGCGTCTTCACCACCGAAGCAACCGCATCCGGCAAATCAAAATACTTCGTCCCGTCCTTCCTCGTCTTCTCCGTCATCCGGACTTTCATCAACTTCGGAAACCGGAGTTGATACGTCACCTTCCGCCAAGTCACAAAAGTCTGCGTATCATCGCTCGGGTCATCCTTGGAGTAACCCACGGATACTTTGAACGTCTCTCCGCCCGCGTATCCCAACTGCAGCTTAAACTTCGCCGTGCCCCCGTCCGCACCCAGCATCACATGCCCTTTGAAGGTTTTTCCGCCGTTGGTGGACGTGATCCCCTGCGTCGGAGCGATCAATGCCGGCGCCGGCGTATTGCGCTCGCTGTCCTTGGAAAAATCAACCTTGATGTAGATCTTGTCGTTCTTCTGCCCGTCCGTCAGCTTTTTGCACGCCACCTCAAACTCGATAATGCTCCCGTCCCCGTCGCAACCGTTCTCCGCCGAGGTTGGTGCGTTCACATACTGCCGCACCCCCGCTGCGTTATCGCCTCCCTCCGTCGCTGGCGACCAGCAAGGCTTCGTCAAGTCCGGATTCACGATCTTGGCCTGCATATTCTTGCGGACCACAATGTCGTGCTCTCGCTTCTTGGCGTCGTTCTTATTCGAGATCACTTCCCACGGCGCCTTGATCTTGATCTCGTACGTCGACTTCTTCAGGTCGACATTGCCGACGCCGTTGTCGTCCGTGTCTCCCGGCTCCTTCGCCCCGGTACCGAACTCAACTTCGAAGGGGACCTCCTTGATCGTTTTGTTCTCCGTGTCCTTAATCGTCAGCTTCAGCTTCTTGGGCCATACCGTCGCTTCGGTCAGCACCCGCGTCTTCTCTTTGTTCTTGCCGTACTTGGCGACAATCTTAAGGACGTAGGTCTCCTCGGTGTCCGGCACCTTCGGAACCAGATAGTCTTTCTCGACGACACCCTTGCTCACGTCCACATTGGCGTCCGTGTGCAGCACCGTATCGCCCTTCTTGTACAACAGATCCAACTTCCCTTTGTACTTGGTGCTGAACAGCCCGGACTTGATCGTTGCCGTGACTTTATAAGTCGATTCTTCGAATATGTCTTCTTTCTTTGGATCAGGCATTGCTGTTGACGCTTTCCCTCTCTCGGTCGTTTACAGAATCTTCGACGGCGCTATCCAATTCCAGATCCGCCTCATCGTCGTCCGCCGCATCGCACTCAAAATCGAGATCGGCGTCGTCGTCCTCTTCCAAGGCACAGGAGAAGTCCAGATCCGGATCGTCGTCCTCTTCCTCGGCTTCCTCTTCCGCCGCCTCCCCATCCTTCGCTCGGGCCACCCTCTGGCCTACCGCTCCATCCTCGTCCTGCGGGGCGCACGCAAACTCTAAGTCCGGATCCTCATCCTCTTCCGATTCGCACTCCATCTCGATAACGCCATCGTCTTCCTCGATATCGCAAACCACGTCCAAATCGTCCTCATAGGGACATGGCTCTACCGGATCGCCGGCGACCCCGCCACGGCCCCCTCCAGCCGCCGGATTCATAGCTCACCTCTTTCCCGCAGAATCGCCATTCGTTTCTCAACGCGGAAAATGCGGCTCGAAGGCTCCAAACTGAACCCCAGTATCTCTTTGAGCCAGCTCCACCGCGGCTCGTCCTGAAAGCCAACCCCGTATTCGCACTCCCAATCCAACAGCTTCATCAGGTGCCCCTGCTCCTTGAACCCCTGCCCCTGCCATCGCTTCACCGACGTCCCCACAAACTCCCGCAGGGCCGCCGCATCGCCCAGCCGCGCCGCTAAGGTCGGCCGCCGTTCCCGTACCTGTTGGGCACACTCGGCCAGAAACTGGTCGAACATATACTCTTCCAGCCGGCGAAACTGTTGCGGTCGAATGACGAGCACTGGGCCTCTCCTCTTCCGTTTCCCCGGGATCGAGTGCGCGGCCGCAACCGAATCCTCGAAACTGGCAAAGCATGCCCCGGTTCGGCCCTCAGTCTAACATAGGGCTCACTCCTCAATGCAGCCCCCTGCAAGAGGCGAAGCAGCGAACTGAGCCGCCCCCAAGGACGGGGATCATGAGCAAAGTATATTGTGGGCATGAGCGAATTTGGCGACGGCGCGATCGTAGTCCACGGCGGAGGACCCACCGCGGTTCTCAACGCCAGCCTCGTCGGGATCATTGACGCATGCCGCGCCTCGCGCCAATTCCGCCGCCTCTACGGAGCCCGCGACGGTGTCCATGGGTTGCTGCACAACGACTGGATCGATCTCGGCGCCCTCTCCCCGGACCTCCTCGCTCAGATTCGCCGCGCCCCCGGCTCCGTCCTCGGCTCCACGCGGAAGCCCTTCGAGCCGGCCCACCTGGCGCCCGCCCTGGCCCGCTGCCGGGAGCAGGGAATTGGCGCCGTCTTCCTCACTGGCGGCAACGGAACCATGCGGTCCGCCGCGCTCCTCCACCAATCTGGCGCCGTCACCGTCGTCGGCGTCCCCAAGACCGTCGACAACGATCTCCTCGGCACCCATCACTGCCCCGGCTTCGGCTCGGCCGCTCGCTTCTATGCCCATGCCCTCCGCGACATCGGCGCTGACAACCGCGCCTTGCCCTCGCCCGTCACCATCGTCGAAGTCATCGGCCGGAATGCCGGCTGGGTCGTCGGCGCCACGGCCCTCGCCCGCTCCCACCCCGACGACGCCCCGCATCTCATCTATTTCCCCGAGTGTCCGCCAACCCTCGCCCAGATCTGTGACGACGTCCAACGCGTCTACCAGCGTCTCGGCCGCGTCGTGGTCGCCGTTTGCGAAGGTCTCCGCGATCCCCAAGGCAACCCCTTCGGCGCCGACCTGGACCGCCCCGGCAACCGGCAACACGAACTTGCCAGCAACCTCGCCCACACCCTCGCCCGCGCCGTCAGCCACGCCACCGGCCTCCGCGTCCGCAGCGAAAAGCCCGGTCTCCTCGGCCGTTCCTGCTCTTTCGCCGCCTCCGACGCCGACGCGCTGGCCTCCTACCGCTGCGGTTTCGACGCCGTCCTGGCCGCCGAACGCGGCGAGTCCGGCGTCATGATTGCCCTCACCGCTACCGCGGAAACCACCACCGTTCCGCTCGAAACCGTCGCCGGCTTGGAACGCCTCGTGCCGCGAAACTGGATCTCCCCCGCCGGAAACGACGCCACCCCCGAACTCCTCCGCTACCTCGCCCCTCTCGCCGGCCCCATCGAAGCGCTGCCCATCTTGTAATCCCCCTTGACCCCTAGGCAGCATCCATTACAAAATAAAAAGCAAGTGAACGAAAGCAATAGTAAGCGATGGAAATCCATGGCGCTGGTCGCGCTGCTTCTGGCCATTACTCCGGCTCTCGCTCGCGCCGACGATCTCGAGGAGCGCAAAATCGCCCTCTGGGCCCTCCGCAAAGGCGGGCGCGTCCTCCTGCAGGGCGGTGCCGCCTACATCAGTGATCCCGTCGACCTGCCCGCTGCCGCCATCTGCATCGTCGGCGTCGACATGCACGGCACCGTCGTCCCCCCCAAGGAATTGCATCCCCTCGGCCAACTCCCCGAACTCCGCGAAGTCTTTCTCCCCGCCCGCGTCTGGAGCCCTACCTTTGACAAGAAGTCCGAGTTCGCCGACGAGATGTTCGATTACTTCAAACACTCCTCCAAACTCGAAAAGTTCGAAGCCGGTCTCACCACACTCGCCTATCTCCGTCTCGGCGAAGCCGGCCTGCAACGTCTCGCTCCCCTCACGCAATTGAGAGATCTCCGCGTTGCCCTGGTCACCATCAAAAGCCCCAAGACGCTGGCCCCCTTCGTCAACATGGAGTATCTCGATCTGAACGACGCCAACATCATGGATGAAATGATGCCCGGCCTCACCGGAATGAAGAAGCTTCGCCGGTTGACCATGATTGGCACCCTGATCACCGACGAAGGACTGAAGTATATCCAGGACCTCACCACTCTCGAAGAACTTGATCTGTACGGTGTTCGCATCACCGACTCTGGCGTCAACTATCTTCGGAAACTAACCAACCTGCGCCGGCTGAATCTGCTCGGCGCGCAGATCACCGATCAGAGCGCCGACATCCTCGCCGGCCTGCCCCAGTTAACTGAGCTAAATCTCTATCGGAGCCGCATGACCAATGCGGGCCTCTCAAAACTCCAAAAGTTGCCGAACCTGCGCCTGCTCGACGTGCGCTATAGCGATGTTTCCGAAGCCGGCGTCACCGCCCTCCGCGCCGCCAACCCGAAATGCCGCGTGGCATTCGTCAATAAGATGGCGGCCCGCATCATCCCGGCGGCGGATGCCGCGCCCAAGGGCACCACCCCGAGGGCCATCGCCACCTGGATCGAATCCCTCGGCGGGCGCGCCCAATTCAGCGAAGGCCAGATCCGCAGCATCTCCCTGGCTCGCGTCCCCTTCAACGACAAGCAACTGCTCCACCTGAAATCTCTAGCTGCGCTCGAATCCCTCGATCTCGAAGGCACAGACGTCAGCGACAACGGCGTCGAGACCGTTGCCAGCCTCTCCACCCTGCGCAACGTGAACCTGGGCTTCACCTCCATCACGGACCGGAATCTCAAGAGCCTCGCCCGCTTGACCCACCTTGCCCGCCTGTCCCTCGCCGGAACCCTCGTCGCCGGAACCTCGCTCGGTGAGTTGGACGGCCTCGCCAACCTCGAAGCCCTCGACTTAAACTCGAGCCGCCTGACCGACGCCGGCATGCCCCACATTGCGCGCCTCCTCCACTTGCGCCAGTTGTCGCTCAGCAACACCGATGTCTCCGATGCAGGCCTCGAACCGCTCGTCCCTGTCTCCCAAATCGAACAACTCGACCTCCGCGGCGTCGACATTGGCGACGAAGGCCTCCGGCGCCTTGCCCGCATCGTCACCTTGCGCGACCTCAACCTCAATCACGGCCGCTTCACCGATAAGGGCCTCGCCCACCTCAAAGCCCTCCCCCAACTCGAGCGCCTCCGTCTCGTCCGCACCCGGCTCACCGACGCTGGCGTCGTCCATCTGGCCCAAATCAAATCGCTGCGCTCCCTCAAACTCGACTACACGAAGGTCACCGACAAAGGAGTCGACCTCCTCGCCGCCCTGCCGCTCGAAGATCTCACGCTCGATAGCACCGACGTCACCGACAAGGGCGCCGCGCGCCTCTCCGCCGTAACTACCTTGAAGGCGCTCGATCTCTACCACACCCTGGTCTCCGAAACCGGGTTCAAACAACTCCGCACC
>LNFE01000036.1 GCA_001464575.1 Acidobacteria bacterium Ga0077553
CGGCGGTGGGGATCGACGTGCGGGTAGCGAAGGGTTGGCGTTTCCGGTATAGCTTCTGGGAGACGTTTTCGGCGAATCCGTTCAGCCGGGAGCTGCGGCCGCGGGGACAGCGCAATCTGTTGCACTTTCAGAATATGTTCGGCTTCCTACGCGAGTTCTAGCGATTCTGAAACTCGCTATAGGGGCAGCAGGGCCAGAAGATGGGGGCCTGTTCGACGCGTTCGCCGAGGACGCGGGCGTGGCAGATTTTGCAGTATTGGAAGTTCTGCAGGGGCGCGCCGACGGGAAGAATTTCGATTAAGTGTTCAAAGACGCAGAGGCCGCGGCCGGCGGCTTTGGTTTCCGGCAGAGGGAGCAGGGGGCCTTCGGTTTCGGCCTCGCTGATGAGATGCGAGTAGACGAGCGACTTGAGGCAGGACGGCGCGGGGATGGCGGTTTCAAGCGGCGTCTCCTCGGCGAGTTGTTCGAACCAGCGTTCCTCGTTCATCGGGCGGCCTCCTGCGATTGGCTGAGCCATTGCTGGCGGAACTCGTGGCGGGCGCGGGAGAGCAGACGCTCAATGGCTTTCGGGGTTTTGCCGGTGAGGGTGGCCATCTCTTCGGCCGAGCGCTGTTCCCAATAGCGCCAGAGGAGAACGAGGCGGTAGGGTTCGGGCAGGGCGTCGAGGATGGCGGTGGTGGCCGCGGCGGAGCGGGCTTGGTCGAGGACGGAGTCGGCGCCGGGGCCGGGTTCGGGGATGGTTTCGGGGGCGTCTTCGGGAAGGGCGAGGTCGCGGAGGCGGTCGCGGTAGTGATCTTCGACTTTGTGGCGGGCGATGCCGAGGAGCCAGGACTTGAGAGGGGATTGGCCGCGGTATTGGGGGAGACTGCGCCAGGCGGTGAGGAAAACGTCCTGGACGAGATCGTCGACGAACTCAAAGCGGGGCTGGAGGCGGGAGCGGACGTAGCGATAGAGGGGGTCGGAGCAGAGCATGACGAACTCGGCGATGGCCTTGCGATCGCGCGCGAGTACAGCTTGGGCGAGGGCCCAATCTGTATCTTGTATGGTGGCGGGTGATGGCAAGCGGCTAGTCTCATCTTACGAGTCGGGGGAACGAGGGAAATCCCCCTGGATTGACAATTCTTTGCAATGGGGGCCTTTTCCGGTGGACGGAGACGCAGTAGGGTGAAGGTTATGAGAACTGTTGCGGCGCTCGTGTTGCTTGGCGGATTGGTGATGGCGCAAGGCCCGGGGATGAGCGGTGGCGGCGGCATGGGCGGGATGGGTGGCGGCCCGGGCGGCGGTATGGGCGGCGGCGGGGGCATGGGCGGCGGGATGCGCGGGCCGATGGACCCGGCCGAGCGGGAGCGGATGATGCTGGACTCGATCAGCGACCAGCTCAATCTGAAGAAAGACCAGAAGAAGCAGTTGAAGACCGTGCTGGACCTGGGCAAAGAGAACGTACAGCCGCTGCAACTGGATGCGATGCAGGTGAAGGGGCAGATCCGAGCGGCGTTGAAAGCAGGCGCCGATGCCAAGCCGCTGTACGAGAAGTACGGCATCGTGCAGATGAACCTGGTGGCGGCGGAGGCGAAGGTTTTCACTGATGTGCTGGCGATGCTGGACGAGAAGCAGAAGCAGAAGGCCGATGGGATCTACAACATGATTCCGGCACTGTTGGCTCCAACGCAGCAGCGGCGTGGGCGGTAACCTTTTCGAATGAACCCTACGCTGCTGATGGTGGACGACGACGTCGAGCTCGGGACGTTGATGCAGGAGTTTTTCGCAAGCCAAGGGGTGGGGCTCGATCTTTCACACGATGGAGAGAGTGGCTTAGCGAAGTTGGCGGCGGGTTCGTATGACCTGGTGCTGCTGGATGTGATGATGCCGCGGCTTGATGGGTTTGCGGTGCTTGAACGGCTACGGAAGACGAGCAACGTGCCGGTGCTGATGTTGACGGCGCGCCTCGAGTCGGCGAGCCGGATACGGGGCCTGGAGAGCGGGGCGGACGACTATCTGCCGAAGCCGTTTGAGCCGATGGAGTTGATGGCGCGGGTGAGGGCGATCCTGCGGCGGAGCGGAGGACAAGTGGGGGTAGTGGAGCCGTATGGGTTGCGGGTGGATCCGGGGGCGCGGGCGGCCAATGTGGACGGGAAAGCGTTGGAGTTGACGTCGGTGGAGTTCGATATTCTCGAAGTGATGCACCGGGGGGCGGGGCGGGTGGTATCGCGGGATGAAATTGCGCAGCGGCTGTATCAGCGGGACGCGACGGCGTTTGACCGGGCGATTGACGTGCATGTGAGCCATATCCGGAAGAAGCTGGAGGGTTCGAGCGCGAAGATTTTGACGGTGCGGGGGGTTGGCTACCAGCTGAGTCTGCCGGCGAGCGAGGGGTAGATGAAGTCGATTTTCGTCCGGATTCTGGTTTGGATTAGTTTGCTGTTCGTGGTGTCGAGCTTTGCGTTCGTGGCGACGTCGTACTATCTGTTCCGGCGGGATTCGCCGGGGAACAACTTCATGCGGCGGGTGTTGGACTCGCAGATGGACGATTTGCGGACGGCGTGGGAGACGGGCGGGGCCGCGGCGTTGCGGCCGGAGATTGCCCGGCTGGATGCGCGGTTTCCGGGACGGCATGCGCTGCTGGATGCGAGCGGAAAGGATCTGTTGACCGGGGAGCAGCGGGAGATTTCAGCCGTAGAGCAGGGGCCGACGCCTTTCCGGTGGCCCTTTGGACGTCCGGCGAGCCGGGCGGCCATGACGCACCGGAGCGAGGATCGGCGCTATGCGATGTACGTGACGAGCACGGTGCCGCGCTTTGATGCTCCGAATTATCTGCCGTACTATCTGCCGATTGTGTTCGTGTTTGTGCTGGGGATTTATGTGCTGGCGCATTACATCGGGCGGCCGTTGCGGCAATTGCGGGAGACAGTGGGGCGGTTCGGGTCTGGCGATTTAGAGGCGCGGACGGGGTTGAAGCGCCGGGATGAGTTTGGGGATGTGGCGCGATCGTTTGATGATATGGCGGAGCGGATTCAGACGTTGCTGACGGCAGAGCGGCGGCTGTTGCAGGACATTTCGCATGAATTGCGGTCGCCGTTGGCGCGGCTGAGCGTGGCGGTGGAATTGGCGCGGACGAGCGCGGACCGGGGGGCGTCGCTCGACCGGATTAAGAAAGAGGCACAGCGAATTTCGATGCTGGTGGGCGAGTTGATCGAGATGACGCGGGCGGAGGGGGACCCGGCGGAGCGGAAGTCGGCGGCGGTGGATTTGAAGGAGCTGCTGGAAGATCTGCTGGACGATTTGTTGATTGAGGCCGATGAGAAGGGCATTCACCTGGTGCGGGATCTGCAGGGGCAGATGGTGTTGCAGGGGGATGCGGAGTTGTTGCGGCGAGCGATTGAAAACGTGCTGCGGAACGCGATTCGCTATTCGCCGGCGGAGGAGGAGGTGACGGTTCGGTTGGTTCGGGAGGGGGACGAGGCGTTGGTGGTGGTGCGGGATTTGGGGCCGGGGGTGCCGGAGGAGATGCGGGAGAAGATCTTCCGGCCGTTTTTCCGGGTGGAGGACGACCGGGCGCGGCGGAGCGGGGGCGTGGGATTGGGGCTGGCGATTGCGCAGCGGGCAGTGCATCTGCATCACGGGCAGATCAGTGCGCGGAACGCAGACTTGGGGTTGGAAGTGACGATTCGGGTGCCGCTGCAGAGTTAGGCGTGCTGGGAGAGGGAGCGGGAGCCCTGGATGACGGTGGCTTGTTTGAGCTTGGCGAGTTCGCGGCGGGCGATGCGGGACCACTGGCTGGAGGGGTCGAGCTTGAGGTAGGTGCTCCAGTATTGGACGGCCTGCATGACGTCGCCGGAGGCTTGATGGAGCAGGGCGAGGTTATAGTAGGCGTCGGCGTACTGGGGGTTAAGACGAAGGGCGGCGTGGTAGTGGGCTAGGGCGCGGAGGCGGTCTCCGCGTTCATCGTAAAGGTTGCCGAGGTTGAACTGGGCGAGGGCGTATTCGGGGTCTGCTTCGACGGCTTTGCGGTAGTGCTCTTCGGCCTGGGCCCAGCGGCGTTGATGGAAGCAGATGGTGCCGAGGTTGACGTGGGCGCCGGCGGCCTGGGGGTTTAGACTGACGGCTTTTTCGTAGGCGGCGATGGCATCGGCGATGGGGCCGCCGGTCTGTTCGATTTCGAGGCCGCGCTGGAACCACTCGTCGGCTTCGGCGGACTTTTTGCGGCGATCTTCGATGCTGCGGCCTTCGGGGCGGGGGAAGGGGCGGAGCTTTTGGAGGGCGGCGGCGTCGAAATCGAAGAGGAGCTGGCCGGAGAGGGAGTCCATCTTCTGGCCGGCGAGATGGACGCCGATGCGCTTGCCGTCGAGGAAGACCTTGAGTTCGGTGAAGGGGTTAGCGATGTGCTGGAGGCGTTCGCGGAGCGACTGGAAGCTGCGGCGGATGCGGGCGACGGGGACTTTCTTCTCGCGGAGCGAGTTGAGGGCGCGGAGGGCGAGGAGGTCGCCGAGGCCGTAGCGATCCTGCTGCGGGATGAGACCCTGCTGTTCCCAACTGCGGAGATGGCGCTCCGTTACCGACAGGACGCGTCGGACTTGATCGCGAGTCCAAGACTGCTGAGTAGCCACGTTTCAGGGTCGATGATAACATGCCCTGCTGTGAGGAGATTGTGGAAAACTACAAAATCTTGTGGGATTCGGTGCAACGGCCCCTATCAGGAGTATCCTATGCGCCGATGTAACGAGAATACAAGCTACGGGCGACGCCGATGTCCTGGGTGCCCTTGATGATGGCGCGGCCGTCGGCAAAGACGGTGAGTTCATAGGGATCGAGGAAGAAACGGAGGGCGAAATCGTTGCGGCGGACGGCGCCGAGGCGTTCGAGGCGGGAGGCGAGTTCGGCGAGGTCGAGGGGGCGATTGCGTTCGTGGATTTGGACCGCGTTGCGACCGCAGAGGCTGATGGGGGCGCGGCGATCGCCATCGAGGTAGACGAATTCGCGGCGGCCGCAGGCGGGGCAGTTGGGGTCTGGCGGGGGTTGGTCGATTTGGCGGAGGGCGCCGGACCAGACGTCGAGCGTCGTGAGTTTGGTGGCCGGTAGGGAGCCGGAAAGGAGGCGGATGGCCATGGCGGATTGGAGGGCGCCGATGGCGGAGGTGATGGCGCCGAGGACGCCGTCGGTTTCGCAGGTGGGTTGGGCGCCGGAGGGCGGGGCGGGATAGACGCACTGGAGGCAGGAGGTCTGGCCGGGGAGGATGGGCATGGTGAGGCCATAGCTGCCGACGGCGGCGCCGTAGATCCAGGGGACTTGATTGGCGAGGGCGAAATCGTTGATGAGGTAACGGGTTTCGAAGTTGTCGGTGCCGTCGAGGATGAGGTCGACATCGGCGAGGAGGTCTTCGGCGTTGGCGGGGGTGAGGTCGGCGATGACGGGTTCGACTTCGATGGTGGAGTTAAAGCGGGCGATGGCGCGGGCGGCGGCGGCGGCTTTGGGCATGGCTTCGGCGGCATCGGCTTCGTCGTAGAGCCATTGGCGTTGGAGGTTTGAGGCTTCGACGTAGTCGCGATCGATGAGGCGGAGGTGGCCGACTCCGGCGCGGGCGAGGGAGGCGGCTTGGAAGGAGCCCAACGCGCCGCAGCCGACGATGGCTACCCGGGAAGAGAGGAGGCGCTCCTGGCCGGCCTCGCCGAGGGGCGCGAACAGGAGTTGGCGGGAGTAGCGGTCCCGCTGGGAGGGAGTCATGCTGGTTTGATTGTCCGGCTAGGCGCTGGGTTCCAGCAACCTGGGGTTGGCCGCGAGGTAGTGGACGGTGCGGCGGACGGCGGCTTCGGGGTCGAGTTTCGGTTGCCAGCCGAGGCGATGGAGCTTCGTGCAATCGAGGTAGATCACGGGGCAACTGCCGACCCAGGCGGGACCGGGGCCGCTGAACTCGATGGCTGGCTGGATGTTTAGGGCGCTCGTGATCCAGCCGATGGACTCGGTTAGGGCGCAGGAGGTGAGGGAGCCGACGTTAAAAATTCCGACGGGGGGCGTGGGGTGATGGAGCGCGAGGAGCATGGCGTCGACACAGTCGGCAACGTCGATGTAGCTGCGGCGAACGGCGCCATCGCCGAGGACCTGCAGGCGGTCCGGATGGGCGTGGAGTTGGCGGCAGAAATCGAAGATGTGCCCGTGGGTGCAGCGCTCGCCGACGACGGAGGCGAAACGGAAGACGAGGGCGCGAATGCCGTAGCCTTGGGCGTAGGCAGAGATGAAGGCTTCGGCGGCCAACTTGGAGGCGCTTTGCAGGGAGGTCTGGATGGCTAGTGGGCCGTCCTCCGGGGTGGGGAGGAGGGTGGAGTCACCGTAAATGGCGGCTGTGCTCGAAAAGAGAATCGTCTTGATATCCCGGCGGCGCATGGCTTCGAGAATATTCCAAGTGACGATGACGTTTTGATCGAGGTCGCGGCGGGGGTAGTCGGTGCCGTAGCGGACGTCGGTATTGGCGGCGAGGTGGAAGACGGCGTCAACGCCCTCGCAGGCTTCGATGACGGTAGTGAAGTCAAAGAGATCGCCGACAATCAGATTGAATCGCGGGTTTGCGCTGGCGCCGGTGAGAAACTCCCTTCTGCCGGTGATGTAGCTATCGACGCCGATAACTTCGTGGCCTTCCGCAAGCAAGCGGTCGACCGTGTGACTACCCACCAACCCAGCTGCGCCGGTAACTAAGAAACGCAATGGTTCATCCTTTTGACTTAGCGAAGTCTACCATAACGTACCCTACTCATTTCGTAGGATTTCAAGAGGCTTTTGCCCGAGGATGCGGAAGCTGGCGAGCCATCCGGCAGCTAAAGCGATTAGAGCGCTGGCAACAATGGCTACCAGATTCGGCCAAGGGGAGAAGACAAACTTGGCGTCGAGGAGGCGGGTGAGGAGGAGGTTGGCGAAGGCGCTGGCAAGGAGGCTGCCCATGAGGCCGGCGACGCCTCCGAGGAGGAGGAACTCGACGGTGAAGGTGCGGGCGATGCGGCGGCGGGTGGCGCCGAGGGTCTTGAGGATGACCACTTCCCGAATGCGGCGCACCCGGGAGCCGGCAACGCTGGAGGCGAGGATGATCATGCCGGCGAGGATGGAGAAGGCCGAGATGGAGCGGACGACGAGGGCTACTTGGTCGATGACTTCCTGGACGCGGTCGAGGACGTCGGCAAGGTTAATGACGGTGATGGCGGGGAACTTATCAAAGGACTGTTTCTGCAGTTGCGGGATTTGCGCGGGGGCGACCCGGGCGGCGCCGAAGTAGAGCATGGGGACTTGGCGGAGGGTATCGGGATTGGTGATGAACTCGGTGTTGGAACCGGGGCCGACGGCTTCGGTGCGAAAGATGGCGGCGACGCGCATGGCGATGCGGCGGCCGCCGCAATCCCAGTCCATGATGGCTCCGGGCTTGAGGCCGAGGAGGCGGGCGGTGTCCTGGCTGACGGCGATTTCGGGGCGGTCGGGGGACCAGGTTTTCCACCAGGCGCCTTCGAGGACCTCGAACTGTTTGGGGAGTTCGGCGTTCCAGGTAAGGTTGCGGGCGCGGAGGTAGCGCTTGACGGGGCCTTCGACGGCGATCTGCTCAATGGGTTTGCCGTTGATGGCTTTGATGCGGCCGCTGGCCGTGGCCGAGACGATGACATCGCCTTCGACGCCGGGGCCCTTATCGAGGAAGGCCTTGACGGCGGTGCGGTCGCTTTCGGTGATGTTGATGAGGAAGACGTTGGGCATGCCGGGCGGGGCGCTGGCGGCGATTTGGCCGAGGAGGCTGCTTTGGAGGAGGTAGACCGTGAGCGTGAACATGACGCCAACGCCGAGGGCGACAAGGACGGCTTCGGCGTGGTTGCCGGGCCGGTAGAGATTAGCCAGGCCGTGGCGGAGGGCGGAAGGGAGGGTGCGGCTGGGGGCGCGGAGAAGGAGGCGGATGCCGCGGAGGAGAGCCCAGCTGAGGCCGGCCAGGGCGAAGAGAGCTACGGTGAGGCCGCCGACGAACCAAGCGCTGACTTTGAGGGCGTCGCGCCAATTGGCGTCGATGAGGACGGTGGCCATGGCGGTCATGCCGATGAGGATGACGACGCCGGCTAGCGCGGAGGCGCGCCACTGCTTCCAGCGTTCGGCGGCGGGCGGGGCGTCGCCTTCCATATCGCGGCGGAGGATGACGATGGGGCGGATCTGCCGGATGCCGAGGAGGGTGGGAAGGGTGAAGAGGAGCGTCGAGAGAACGGCGAGGCCGAGGCCTTCGAAGATGGAGAGCCACTCGAACTCCATGGTGGGGGAGACGGGGAAGAACTTGGAGATGAGGACGGGGAAGAGGAATTGGACGCCGAGGCCAACGATGAGGCCGATGACTCCACCGGCGAGGGCGAGCACGAGGGTTTGCGAGAGATAGATGCGGAGGATGTGGGACGAGCGGCCGCCGAGGGCTTTGATGATGGCGATGGAATCGAGCTTGGTTTGGAGGTGGGACTGCATGGCCATGGCGACGCCGAGGGCGCCGACGACGAGGGCGATGAGCGAGACGAGGCTGAGGAAGGTGGTGGCGTTGTTGAGGCCGCGGGTGATGAGGGGGTGGGTTTCGCGGTAGTCGGCGATGACGGCGTCGGGGAAGACTTTTTTGAGGTCGTCGCGGACCTTTTGGATAACTTCGTCGGCCTTGGCGGAGGGGATGCGGAAGAGGTGGCGCTGGCTGGCGCGGGAGCCGAGTTGGGTGAGGCCGGTGCGTTCGAGGCTTTCGCGGGACATCATGACGCGGGGGCCGACGTTGATGGAGCCGCTCATGCGGTCGGGCTCCTGCAGGAGGATGGCGCGAATGGTGAACGTTTCCGAGCCGACGCGGACTTTTGAGCCGAGGGCGAGGCCGGTGCGGGTGAGAAGGTCGTCAGAGACGCCGACGCCATCTCCGGCGACGGCTTCGGGGAGCTTGATGCCGGTGGTGGTGGTGACTTCGCCGTAGAAGGGGTACTTGGTGGGGTCGATGGCTTTGACGGCGATGAGTTGGGGGACGGCGACGGTGTCGCCGGAGAGCATGGAGACGGTTTCGGTGATCCAGGTGCGATCGAGGCCCTGCGATTCCCAGCGGCGGAAGGCGGCTTGTTGCTCGTCGGTGGGGAGTTCGAAGACGCGGACGGAGAGGTCGGCGGCCATGAGGGTGCGCGCGTCCTTGAGCAGCATGGCGCGGAAGGAGCGGGAGAAGCCGCGGACGCCGGTAAGCGAGCCGGTGCCGATGGCGACGGCGAGGATGACGAAGAGGAAGCGAGAGGCCGAGGAGCGGGATTCGCGCCAAGCGATTTTGAGGGCAGTGGAGTACGAGAGGCCGCTATTCGTCACTGACAATCACTCCATCGCGCATCATCAGGCGGCGGTCGGCGCGGGCCGCGAGTTGGGGATCGTGGGTGACGAGGACGAGGGTGGTGCGCTCCTGCCGGTTCATGGTGAGGAGGAGATCGAGGACGTGCTGGCCGTTTGAGGAGTCGAGATTGCCGGTGGGCTCGTCGGCCATAAGGATGGGTGGCGCGAGCATGAAGGCGCGGGCAAGGGCGACGCGTTGCTGTTCGCCGCCGGAGAGTTGGACGGGATAGTGGTCCCGGCGTTGGGAGAGGCCGACGCTATCGAGGAGTTCCTGGGCGCGTTTTTCGGGGTTGCCGGTGGCGCCGGAGAGTTCGGCGGGGAGGAGGACGTTTTCTTCGGCGGTGAGGGTGGGGATGAGCTGGTAGCTCTGGAAGACGAAGCCGAGTTTGCGGCCGCGGAGGCGGGCGAGGTTGTCTTCCGAGAGGCCGACGATCTCTTCGCCGTCGAGGAGGATGCTGCCGGCGGAGGGGTTATCGAGACCGGCGAGGAGACCGAGCAGGGTGCTTTTGCCGCTGCCGGAGGGTCCCATGATGGCGACGAACTGGCCGGGGGGCACGTCGAAATCGAGGCCGCGGAGGATATCGACGCGGTGGGAGGGGGGGGTGATTGACTTGGTGAGCCCGCGGACACGAATGGCGGGGGAGGGGGAAGAGTCGAGGGTGGTCGCCAAGCCTTATTATGGCATTAGATGCGGATTCTCCTTGTAACTTTGGCCGTGCTGTTGGTTGGATGCGGCAAGCCGGCGGAACCGGTGGCGACTCCGGCGCCGGTGGCGGAGCCCGTGGCGGCGCCGGTGAAGGAGCTGAAGAAAGACGACCGGCCGGTGATTGTGGCGTTCGGCGATAGCTTGAGCGCGGGATATGGGTTGGACGCCGGGGAGTCGTATCCGGACTATTTACAGAAAGCGTTGGACGAGAAGGGCTACAGCTACCGGGTGGTGAACCAGGGGGTGAGCGGGGATACGACGAGCGGCGGTGTCGAGCGGATTCCGCAGGCCTTGGCGGAGAAGCCGGAGATCGTGATTCTGGAGCTGGGCGGGAACGACGGGTTGCGAGGGCTGCCGGTTTCGTTGAGCAAAGAGAATCTCGACAAGATGATTACGGCATTCAAGGGCGCGGGGGCGAAGGTGGTGCTGGCGGGGATCACGCTGCCGCGCAACTATGGGCCGGAGTATATTCGCGATTTTGAGCAGATGTATCCGGCGTTGGCGGCGAAGCACAAGGTGCCGCGGATCGTGTTTTTGCTGGACGGGGTGGCGACGGAGCCGAAGCTGATGCTGCAGGACGGTATTCATCCGACGGCCGAGGGATGTAAGATCGTGGCTAACCGGAACGTGTTTCCGGTGCTGGCGCCGCTACTGCGGAAGAGGTAGAAGATCATGTTGCTTTCGACGACGTCGACCTTAGAAGGGCGGCAGATTCAGTATTTGGGGATCGTTTCGGGGGAGGCGATTTTGGGGGCGAATGTCTTCCGGGATTTCTTCGCCAAGATTACGGACATTGTCGGGGGCCGGAGCGGGGCCTACGAGGCGGAGCTGCGCAAGGCGAAGGCGATTGCGATGGGGGAGATTCAGGAGCAGGCGAAACAGATGGGCGCCAACGCGGTGATTGGGATCGATATCGACTACGAGACGATTCAGGTGGGGTCGGGGGGATCGATGTTGATGGTGTCGGTGTCGGGGACGGCGGTGGGGGCGAGTTAGCGGAAACGGCAGGGCGGGGTGTGACATCTAGGAGACACGGATGTTACGAAAGGTAGTTTTGACGTGGTGCGTAGGTTGCGGCCTGGCGGGTGCGCAATCGATGAAGGATTTGTCTGTCCCGACGCCGCTGCCGGAGGGGAGCACGCTGATCCTTGGCTTCATGGGCGGATTGGACCGGTGGAACGATCCGGACCGGGGGGTGCGCAAGGTCGCGCTGGATATTCGGGCGATGGGGCTGCCGAATGTGTATGCCGAGACGCTGTCGCACTACCGGCACCGGGAAGCGAAGCGGCTGGTGCTGGCCGCGTTTGACGCCAACCGGAACAAGAAGCTGGATCCGGAGGAGCGGGGGCGCGTGAAGGTGATCCTGTACGGGCAGAGCCTGGGCGGTGGCGAGGTGGTGCGGCTGGCGAAGGATTTGAAAAAGGCCGGGGTGATGGTGGACTTGACGGTGCAGGTGGACAGCGTTTCGATGCGCCGGGACGGGCATATTCCGCCGAATGTGAAGCGGGCGGCGAATTTCTACCAGAAAGAGGTTCTGACGGTGCGGGGCGAGGATTACATCCAGGCGATGGACCCGCGGCAGACGAAGATTCTGGGGAACTTCCGGTTCCGGTATCCGATTTGGTCGTTGCATCCATTTCCGGAGTTGAGTTTACGGCGGGTGTTTGGTGGGGGGCACGCGCGGATGGAGGCAGATCCGCTACTCTGGGCACAGATTAAGGGGTTGATTCTGGCGCCGCCGGAATTGACGAGCGCGATTTTGGAGTCGATTCGATGAAGCGGATTTGGTGGATTGGTTTATTGACCGGTGGGTTGGTGCTGGCGCAGACGCCGGCGAGCCGGTATGACGTGGTGAAGCCGGGGGCGAAGACGGACGCGGCCGCGAGTCCGGTCCGCGGGACGGTGGAGTTTACGGTACCCGGGAATAAGCAGTGGATTGATACGGGGATCGATGTAGCAGCGGGGGAGATCCTGCGGTTCACGGCCACGGGAGCGCTGCGTTTCAACGGGAAAGAGATCTTGCCGGAGGGGACGGCGCGGGGCTGGCTGGACATGATCAAGGCGTTCCCGGTGGCGGACGGGAAGCGGGGGGCGTTGGTGGGCCGGGTGGGCGAGAGCGCGACGAATCGGCCGTTTTTGATTGGGCCGAAGGGGGAACGGAGGGTGCCGGTGAAGGGGCGGTTGTTTTTGGGAATCAACCAGGCGTCGACCGACGGGGCGGACGGAGCGTTCGTAGTGAAGCTGGAGCGGGTGGCGCCGGTGGCAGCAGCGGCGAAGGAGCAGTTGCCGATCGTGAAGATGACGGCGGAGCAGTTGAACTCCGTGCCGGTGCGGGTGGGGGATAAGGATGGAACCCCGGGTGACCGCGTGAACTTCTTCATTGTGGGCAGTGAGGTGCAGGTGGTAGCGGCGCTGCAGGCGGGGGATTGGGTGACCGTGGACCGGACAATTAAGGACACGATTTTGCGGGGGGCGTTGGCGAGTTTTTCAAAACAGGCGTATCTGACGATTCCGATGAGCGAGTTGTACCTGTTTGAACGGCCGCAGGACTATGGGTGGGCGCATGCGGATCCGCTGATGGTGGTGGCGGCGCGGCACCATTTCCGGATCTGGCGGGCCCCTTTTAAAGTGGGCGGCCGGACGGTGTGGGCTGGCGCGGGGACGCACGATGTGGGCTTCGATAAGGATCAGCGGAACGGGAAGATTACGCATAAGATTGACCCGGAGACGGATAAGGAGCGGGACTTTATTGGGCAGAGCCTGCAGGATACCGGGATGGTGGCGGCGCGGGAGTATATGACGGTGAAGACGCCGCTGCTGAAGGCGAAGACGGCCCATGGGCAGGAGTTTTTTTCGGACGGCCGGACGTTGGTTATCTATATGAACAACGACGGCGATGACGCCAGCGAGGTGTTCAGCGATACCTTTTGCAGCGTGCTGGTGCAGAATAACCCGGATACGGGGAATTGGGGCGGGTGCCAGGACTGGATTCAGAAGCCGGGGAAGACGGACGTGAAGTTGGCGCCCGTGACGAAGGAGTACCGGGTGCTGGTGGTGCCGGGGTTCATGAGTTCGTGCTTTGCGGAGAGCCCGGCGTTTGATGAGGGGATTCAGGCGCTGCGGAAGCAGTTTGGCGTGACTGCGGAGTTGCTGCAGGTGGGGAATGACGCGGCGGAGGTGAACGCGAAAGAGATCGCCAAGTATGTGAACGACAGCTGGAAGACGGACCAGCGGAAGTGGATTTTGGTGGGCTACAGCAAGGGCACGCCGGATATTCAGGAGGCGCTGGCGAAAGAGGGCATTGCCGATAAGGTGGCCGCGTTTGTGAGCGTGGCGGGGGCGAGCGGCGGATCGCCGATTGCGGATGCGATGCCGGGGCAGGCCGACCGCTGGATTCAGCAGTTTAAGTTCAAGACCTGCCGGGGCGATATGTCGTCCGGTTTCAAGAGCTTATCGAAGGCGGCGCGGCAGGCGTTTCTGGCGTCGTACCCGAACCCGGTGGTGCCGACCTACTCAGTGGTAGCGGCTAGCGGCAAGGAGAATACTTCGAAGGCACTCCTGCAGACCTGGATGCTCATGAATTCGTTCGATCCGATCCATGATGGCCAGTTGACTCGTCAGGATGCGATCGTACCCGGAAGCAAGTATCTCGGTGTAGCGAAAGGGGATCACTTCGCGGTGGCCCTGCCGTTCGACAAGTCGCCCGACTCGACGATCCGGAGCAACATGGATAAGACCCGGTACCCCCGGGCTGCGCTGCTCGAGACGGTGGTACGAATTGTTCAGGCGGACTTGGCCAAGACGGACGTTGTGCAACAGTGACAGGCCCATCGCGAGAGCGAAGGCGACCAGCAGATAGTGAGAGATTGGCTTCGCGGACTGCATAACAGGTACTTGTGCAGTCCGCGTACCATTCTCTAAGTGATTGAAACGATGGGGCGACGGGCCGAATTTCGCTGCTGGGAACTGTGCGGTTCCGACGTCAGGTGTGCGAAACCGGACAGTGTTTACTTCTTCGAACTGGCCGCAGCAGCCTTTTCTTGCTCGGCGGAAACGGGGGCCTGGGCGAGGCCTAGTTTGTCGCGGAGTTCGATATCGATGCGACGGAAGAAGTCCGGGTTGTCCTTGATGAACTGGCGGGCGTTGTCCCGGCCTTGGCCGATGCGATCGCCCTTGTAGCTATACCAGGAGCCGGATTTCTCGACGACGGTGTTGGTGACGGCGAGGTCGATGAGGTCGCCTTCGCGAGAGATGCCTTGGCCGTAGATGATGTCGAACTCGGCTTCGCGGAAGGGCGGGGCCACCTTGTTCTTGACGACCTTGACCTTGGTGCGATTGCCGATGACTTCTTCGCCTTCCTTGAGGGCGCCGATGCGGCGAATGTCGAGGCGGACGCTCGAATAGAATTTCAGGGCGCGGCCACCGGTGGTGGTTTCCGGGCTGCCGAACATGACGCCGATCTTTTCGCGGATCTGATTGATGAAGATCAGGCAGGTGTTGGACTTCGAGACGACGCCGGTGAGCTTGCGCATGGCCTGGCTCATGAGGCGGGCGTGGACGCCGACGAAGGAATCGCCCATTTCGCCATCGAGTTCGGCCTTGGGGACGAGGGCGGCGACGGAGTCGACGACGAGCACGTCAATGGAGCCGGACTGAATGAGGGTGTTGGTGATTTCGAGGGCCTGTTCGGCGAAATCGGGCTGGGAGACGAGGAGATTGTCGATGTCGACGCCGAGCTTGCGGGCGTAGGCGGGGTCGAGGGCGTGTTCCACGTCGACGAAGGCCGCAACGCCGCCGGCCTTCTGGGCTTCGGCCACGACCTGGAGGGCGATGGTGGTTTTACCGGAGGACTCGGGGCCGAACACCTCAATGATGCGGCCGCGGGGGAAGCCGCCGACGCCGAGGGCGTGGTCGAGGGAGATGGAGCCTGAGGGGATTACCGCAACCGGCTGAATCGATTCCTTCGAACCGAGCCGGAGCACGGAACCTTTACCAAACTGCTTTTCAATGGCTCCAAGCGTGGCTTGGAGGGCTCGTAATTTCTCTTTTTCGTCCAACATTAGCTTTTCCTGTCGCGGACCCGTGTTTGAGCCCTTCACCATAGTGTCCACAACCTGCGATGTTTCGCTTGTAGCCAGCATTTTTTTTCCCCTTGAGGATCGTGTTCGCTATTTCTTCGCCTGTCTCAGGATAGCGGATTCCGTGGGGGTGTCAAGTACTTTGTTAGCGTGCGGGTTCGCGCATCCAGGCGCTGCCGAGGGGGACGGCGGTGGACCAGAGGTCTAGAGTGGCGGTTTCGCCGGAGGGGGTAGTGGCTGTGATGGTGATTTTGCCGGCGGTGCCGTTGGTGCGGACGAGATTGACGGCACCGAAAGAAGCGGGGCCGGCCAGATGGCCTTGGCCGCGGACGGACCACTGCAGGGGGCCTTCGCGGTTGGCGGTGACGACGGCGAAGCCGGTACGGTCGGCCGGGAGGGGGCCAGGGGTGGCGGTGAGGCGGAGGGCGCCGGGTTTGGTTGGTGGTGGCGCTGGGGCGGGAGTGGGGTCTTTGACGAGGCGGAGAGGGGTGGTGAGACCGGCGGGGGCGACGATGGCGAGGAGGTTTTCCGTGTTGAGGGAAACGGTAAAGGTATAGGGCGGCGGGAGGGGTTGGCCGTTGAGGAAGATTTCCGTTGGCGCGGGGCCGTCGAATGCGAGGGCGAAGCGGGCGCCGGCGGTGAGGGTGAAGCGTTTGCGGTAGCAGCCGGGGGTTGTCGAAGGGATTGCGGCGGGGGCCCAGCGTTTGTCGGGACGCGCGGGGTCGGCGCAGGCGGTGATGTCTGAGTGGAAGGCCCAGTGGGCGTGGAGGGGCTTGGCTTCTTCTGCGCAGAGCGGCAGGGCGAGGAGGAGGCCGGCTAGCGCTTGAGCGGGTCTTCGATCCATGGCGGAGTGCCGGAGAGGAGGCGGCCGAGTTCGGGTTCGAGCTGCTCCATGGCTTCCTTCATTTTCCAGGCGATGGAGCGGTAGCTGAAGTGGCCTTTGACGCCGCTGCGGACGCGGCAGATGTACTCGGCTTCGGCGAAATCCATCTTGAATAGGAAGCGGCTGCGGGCGCCGAAGGGGAGGAGATACTCGTTGGCCGGCGCGGGGAGCAACTGCATGGTGGCCAGGGCGTGGTCCATGGCGGCTTGATATTCGACCGTGAGGTTGGCTTCGGTGATGACCTGGGGGGTCTCGTAGCCGAGCTGGCCCGCATAGTCCTGGCGGTACTGCTGGCAGCGGCGATGGCGATGGAAGTCGCGATAGGCACCGACGTCCATGACCATGTCGTAGCAGTAGAGGCCGCCGCGGAAGCCGCGGAGGAGTTCGTCGTGTTTCGAGCGGGACTGGAGGGCGGTGTCGATGACCTCTTGCCGGACGGCGGGGGAGGCTGCGGCCGCCCATTCGTAGAGGGTGCGGAAGGGCCAGTTGGTGACGGGGTAGAGGAGCGTCGCGGTGATTTCGGCGGCGGTATCGGTGGGTTTGAAGAGATCGATATCCGGGCCGGGGGCCGGGGTGGGCGGGAGGTTTTGCTGGGCCCAGAGGCGGAGGGCGGCGGTGGATTCGGTGAGGTGGGAATCGGCGTCGCAGTATTTGGCGAGGGTGGGGGCGAGGGGTTCGGTTTGAGAGTCGTCCCAGCGATGGCGCGGACTTCGGCGTAGGGGGAGGCCTTGAGGCGGCGGATCTGCTTTTCGAGAGTCCGGATGCTGGTGACTTGGCCGACGTTGGTGGGGATGGCCCAGAAGAGGAGGTAGCGGGCGACATCGAAGGCGCGGGCGGCGATGTTGCGCTGGTAGGCGTCGGGCTTCATTTCGTCCGGCCGGGGGAGTTGGGCGGAGAGATGGGCGAAGGCCGCGTCGTGGACGAGGCGGTAGGCGGCGAGGAGGGTTTGCCCGGCGGCTTGGAACTGGGTGATTTCGACGCCGGTGAGTTCCGGGGGGATGACGAAGCCGGTTTTGCCGAAGTCCTGATAGCGAGAGGACTTGGCCTGGCCGTCCCAGAGCTGTTCGTCTTCGGCTTCGGCGGCGGCGAGTTCGGAGATGCCTTCGAGGCAGAAGGTGAGATGGCCGAGGTCGGCGATGGAGGCGTGGCCGTACTGGAAGTAGAAGCTTTCGAGGAACTTAGAGGAGTCGTGGGAGCGGACCCAGTCGAGCGACTGGGTGATGGAGTCAGCCGAGCGGCTATAGCGGGCGAGAGCGTAGGCGCTTTTTTCGGGGGCCAGGGGGGCGACGGAGAGAATGCGCCGTTCGGGCGGGGGTGCTGGCATAGGGTGAGAGTCTAGGCGACCGCCGTGAAGGTATATCAAGGCTGGCCGGGCAATAGAGCCGATTATCGCAAACCCGGGACGAGCCTTGGACTCTGGTCGCCTGGGCGGGAAGAGAGGGAGGCGCCGGGATCGCGAAATTCATGGCGGCCAAGGCAAGAATGCGCTACAACTACGGGGATGCAATTGAAGGTAAAGAGGCTGGTACCGGAAGCAGTGTTGCCGGCGTATGCGCATGGTCCGTTGGAGGATGCGGGGATGGACCTGTGTTCGGTGGTGGATACGGTGCTCGAGCCGGGGGTTCCGCAGGCCGTCGCGACGGGGCTTTCGATTGAACTGCCGCCGGGATTCGAGGCGCAGGTGCGGCCGCGGAGCGGGATGGCACTAAAGCATGCCATTACGATCCCGAATAGCCCGGGGACCGTGGATCCGGGATACCGGGGCGAGCTGAAAGTGATTCTGCTGAACCTGGGCAAGGCGCCGTACGCGATCGCCAAGGGCGACCGGATTGCACAGATGATCATCGCTCGCTATGAGGCTGTCGAGCTGATGGAGAGCGACCTGAGCGAGACGGCGCGGGGCGAGGGCGGGTTCGGGAGCAGCGGCCGCTAAATCTGCGGCTTCTTTTCGAATTTCCGCCCCTGCTGCGAGAGGTACATGCCGACTCCGAAGCTCAAGAAGCCGAGGAGGGCCGTGATGGCGAATTGGCCGAAGGTCTTCCAGTTGTAACCGTTGAAGGGCAGGATGCGAGAGGGATCGTCGGGGTCGACGGGGAACTCGTACTCCTGGCCGGCGATGATCTCCGAACCGCGGTACTTGCGGCGGGCCTCTTCTTCGGAGGCGGCCTCGACGGGAGTGGTGAGCTGCGTGCGCTGTTCGCCGAGATCGGTGAGCCAGCTCATTTGGAGCTGGAAGGCAAAGCCCTTGGCGGTCTTGTAGCCGATGTCGTTTTTGAGCACTTTGACGCGGGCGCGGGGGGACTGCTGGAGCTGGTAATAGGGCTTCCAGGCCCCGATCATGGCGACGCCGACGAAGAACACGCCGGTGAACGACATCACCTTGCCGGCGGTGCGGAGAGGGTGGACCGGGGTGCGGGGGACAAAGGCCATAAGTCTTATTCGAGTCTCGCAGATCCAGCTATAAGATCGGCGAATCGTCTTCCGATTTCTGTTGCTTCGGTAACCAAGCCGGGTGAGAATTGCTTGACGGACCGGGCAGTAACTGGGGCTCGGAAGTAAAAAGTATGCCGCTGGGGAGGACAGGGCGGCAACGGTCCGACGTTTAGGAGCCCCCATGTTTATTGCGTTCTTGCTGTTGCTTTTGGCAGCGGCGACGGCGGCGACCGTTGTGTCCCTGCTCTCGCTGCACCGGATTGATCCCACGGAAGTGGGCCTGGTGACGCGCCGGTTTTCGGCGCAGAAACTGGACGATGATAACCCGATCGCCTTCAAGGGCGAGGCGGGATATCAGGCGGAGCTGTTGATGCCCGGCCTGCGGTTTAAGCTGTGGCCGCTGTACGGCGTCGAGAAGTATCCGTGGGTACAGGTGCCGGCGGGCCAGATTGGCGTGGTGATTGCACAGGTGGGCCAGCCGTTGCCGACGGGCGCCAAGAGCGGCCTGTACAAGGCGAGCTTTGGGCAGTTTACGGAGCTCGAAACCTTCATTCAAGAGGGCGGGCAGAAGGGCGTGCAGCGGCCGGTGCTGGCGCCGGGTACGACGCTGCCGCTGCATCCGATTGCGTTCTTCGTGATCACGCGGGACCGGGTTTTTGGCCGGCCGGTATCCGAAGAGCTGCAGCGGCAGCAGTTGACGCCAATGAGCTTTGGGCTCAGCCCCGCTGATTTGGAGGTGGTGCGCATTGCGAAGAGCTCGAATACGGAAGCCGATGTGATTGGGATTGTGTCGACGTTGGAGGGCGACCCGCTATCGTCGGGCGATATCGCCAGCCGGCTGGGCCAATTCCAGGACATTACGGAGATGGAGCGGCGCGGGGATACGCATGACGCGGAGTTGATTGAGCGGCTGTTCAGCAACAAGAACGAGCTGCATAACAACTATCAGGACTTTCAGGCGTTTCTTGATAACGGCGGCCGGATTGGCTTGCAGCATGATCCGTTGCTGTATGGCGCGTATCTGCTGAACCCGTTTCTCGTGCGCGTTGAAAAGGTGCCGATGCTGGTGGTGGAGCAGGGCGAGGTGGCGGTGATCAAGGCCTATGTGGGCTTGCCGCCTTCCGATACCTCGGGCGCCGAGTTCAAGTTCGGCTCGCTGGTCCGGCCGGGCCATCGCGGCATTTGGCAGGAGCCGCTACGGACGGGCAAGTATCCGATCAACCCGTATTGCTACAAGGCCGAACTGGTACCGACGGCGATTCTGACGCTGAACTGGGCGGACCGGGTTTCGTCGGCGCATCACTTGGACGCGAAGCTTGAGCAGATTGTGGCCAAGAGCTCGGAAGGGTTTGTGTTCAAGATGGACTTGCAGGTGCAGATTCACATTCCGGATACGCGGGCGCCGCGGGTGATCTCGACCGTGGGGACCATTCGCAACCTGGTGGATGAGGTGCTGCAGGCGGCGGTGGGCAACCACTTCCGGGACACGCTGCAATCGATGCCGGCCGTGCGGTTTGTGGAGACGCGGCAACAGGTGCAGCGGGAGGCGTTTACGCGCATCAGCGAGCAGTTGGCTTCGTACTTTGTGGAGACCCGCGGGGTCTACATTCAGGACGTGATTCTGCCGCAGGACCTGGTGAAGGTGTTGACGGAGAGGGAGATTGCCAAGCAGGAAATCGCGACGTTCGAACAGCAGAAGCAGGCGCAGCAGCAGCGGATTGAGACCGAGCAGGCGCGGGGTACGGCTGATATGCAGGCGGAACTCGCGAAATCGAAGGTCGGGGTGACGATCAAGACGAACAACTCGAACGCGCGGAAGGCGGAGGCCGACGGCGAAGCGTTCTACATTGAACAGACCGGCAAGGCGAAGGGCGCTGAGGTGCGGGCCGTGGGCTTGGCGAAGGCTGAGGCTTATGATGCGCAGGTGAAGGCGTTCGGCGCGAATGCGACGGCGATTGTGAATGGCATCGATGCGATTGCCAAGAGCGGGATGCCGATTGTGCCGAATATCTTGGTGGCGGGAGGCAACGGCGCCTCGCTTGATGGGTTGGCGGCGGTACTGATGAAGTACCTGTCGCCTGGGAAGTAACTAGACGGTGCGGCGACCCCGCCGGAAGCAATGGACGATTCCGGCGGGGGCCGTTTCCGGGGATTCGTACGTGGCGCGGCCGGCGATGGCGGCGGGGTCAAAGATGGTGATGTCGGCAAAGTAGCCGGGGGCGAGCAGGCCTTGGCGCGGCATGGCGAAGCGGGCGGCGGGTTGGGCGGTGATCTTGTGGATGGCCTGTTCGAGGGGCATCCAGCGGCGCTCGCGGACGATCTCGCCGAGGAGGAAGGGGAAGGTGCCGTAGAGGCGGGGGTGGGGGCGGCCCTTGACGTAGAAGCCGTCGCTGATGACGGTGCAGAGGGGATGGGTAAGCAGGTGGCGGAGGTTGTCGTCGGACTGGTTGAAGGCGAGGATGTTGACGTTGGCGGATTCGGCGCGGAGGAGATGGAGCGCGGCGTCGACGGGATGTTCGCCGAGGGTTTCGCCGATGGAGGCGAGGTCCTGGCCGACGAAGCGTTCGCTGACCGGGGAGCCCACGGCGGTGATGAAGATGTCGCTCCACTGTTGGGGGGTCTGCTCGATCATGGTCGCCTTCATCTGGCTGCAGAGGGCGGGGTTGGCCAGGCGTTCGAGGAGGGCGGGGTTGCCGCCGTCGAGGGCCCAGGCGGGGAGGAGCTGGGTGAGGACGGTGCTGCCGGCGAGGTAGGGGTAGCTATCGAAAGCGACGTCGAGCCCTTCGTGGCGGGCGGCTTCCAGCTTTTCGAGGGCTTGCGCTTGCTTGGTCCAGTTGCGGCGGCCGACGGCTTGGAGGTGGGAGATCTGGAGGCGGCAGCCGGTCGAGCGGGCCAGCGCCAACTGCTCGTCGATTGACGCCAGGAGGTCGTCACCGTAGCTGCGCATGTGGGTGGCGTAGACCTTATTGGCGCGGGCGGTGACGCGGCAGAGGGCTGCGAGCTCCTCCGTCGGGGCTGTCGAGCCCGGGGCGTACATGAGCCCGGTGGAGAAGCCGGCGGCGCCGCCGGCGAGGCATTCGGCGAGAGAGTGCTCCATGCGGTCGAGTTCGGCGGGGGTGGCCGGGCCTTGACGCGGGCCCATGGTGGCGACGCGGAGGGTGCCGTGGCCGACGAGGGAGTGGACGTTGACGAGCTCGGCCTGCGCCGAGGCCTCGGCGAGATACTGCTGGGCGTTGGGCCAGGCCCAATCGCGGCCGTAGCCGAAGAGGATGCCGTTGGCGAACTCCTGTACTTCGTGGCGATGGGTGCCGCAGGGATAGGCGGAGAAGCCGCAGTTGCCGACGACTTCGGTGGTAACGCCCTGGTCGGTTTTGGCGCGGTGGCGTTCGAGGACCTGGAGGTCGGAGTGGCTATGGAGGTCGATGAAGCCGGGGGCGAGGAGGAGGCCGGTGCAGTCGAGGCGGAGGGCGTCGGTGGGGGCGTCGAAGGCGCCGAGGGCGAGGAGGGTATCGCCGTCGAAGAGGAGGTCGCCGGGGGTGGCGGGGGAGCCGGAGCCATCGACGAGGGTACCGCCGTGCAGCAGTGTCATTGGACTGTAGTATAAGCCGGGGTACTTAGGGGGATATGGCTCAGGCGCATTGGGGCATATCGCGCTATTCGGACATCCGGGTCCCGCCAATCCATCAGGATGCCGATGGGCATTTGATTGCAGGGGCAAGGACCAGCCATGAAAATGACTTTGCCTTTATTTACTTTTCTATTTTTCAGCTTCGGGATGTTTGCCGCGGACGTGGCGGCCGGGAAAGCGACGTACGACAAGTCCTGCAAGCGTTGCCACGGCGGGGACGGGGCGGCCAATGGCGCGATTGCCAAGATGATGAAAGTGGAGATGCGGCACTTGGGATCGAAGGAAGTGCAGGCGAAATCTGACGCGGAATTAAAGAAAGAAAGCGTGGAAGGCGTCGGTAAGATGAAGGGCGTAGCGCTGGCGGATGGGGACGCGACCAATCTGGTGGCGTTTCTGCGGACCTTGAAACAGTAGGCCCATTCCGATGGGAGCATTTACGCGCCGTTGGGTCTTGCCGGTTCTGTATCTGACCGACAATTGGATCAGCCGGATTGGTTTGTGGCTGGTGATGTCCTCGATTGTCTTGTGGATCTTCCTGACGGGAGCGAGCGAGGCGTCGGGCTATCTGGGAATCCTGCAATTCGTGGCGTTGCCGGTGCTGTTTTTTGCCGGGCTGATTCTGGTGCCGATTGGCATCAGCTTGCAGCGGAGGCGAGAGGCGCCGGATCATCATCTCCATCTACCGGAGAGGATTGAGCTCGCCAATCCGAAGATTCAAAGATTGCTGATCTTTCTAGCGATCGCGACGGGCTTCAACCTGGTGGTGGGTGGGGCGCTGACCTACCGCACCGTTCACTACATGGAGACGACGAACTTCTGCGGCACGGCGTGCCATCAGGTGATGGGGCCGGAGTACGCCGCGCATTTGGGCGGAGCGCATGCGCAGGTGCGTTGTGTGGATTGCCATGTGGGCACGGGCACGGGGGCGATGATTCAAGCCAAGCTGAATGGAACGCGGCAGTTGTATCTGCTGCTGACGAATCAGCACAGCCGGCCGATTCCTTCGCCGCCGCACGCCTTGAAGACATCGGCCGAGACGTGCGAGAACTGCCACAACCGGAATCATGACTTCGGGGAGAAGCTGTGGCGGCAGAGTAAGTTTGACGATGCCGGGGAGCGGTTGGATACGGCGCTGATGATGAAGGTGGGCCGGATTCACGGGGCGCATATGGGTGGCGGCACCCGCATTGTCTACCAGGCGGCGGACCAGCAGCGGAAGACCATGGTGGGCGTGCGCGTCGAGAAGGGCGGCCAGACGGAGCAGTATTCGAACGGGGGGACGGCGGTTTTCGAGCGCGAGATGGATTGTCTCGATTGCCACAACCGTCCGGCGCACGCGTTTGAGACGGCGGAGCGGGCGGTGGACCGGCAAATGACGGCCGGGGCGTTGCCGCAGAAGATTCCGCAATTCCGGAAGGCGGCGCTCGCGGCCATCAGCAAGGCGTATCCGAGCCGGGAAGTGGCGGCGCAGCAGATACCGGGCGAGTTGCTGGCTTACTACAAGAAGAACGCGCCGGAAGCGATGGTGCTGCACAAGGCTGATTTGGAACGGGCAGGGGCGCAGTTGTTGGCGCTGTACCAATTGAATGTGTATCCCGAGATGAAGTTGACGTGGGGCAACTACCCGCTGCACAAGGGGCACACAGATTCGCCGGGCTGCTTTCGCTGCCATAGCGAAGATTTGAAGACGAAGTCTGGCAAGACGATGACGCAGGATTGCGAAAGCTGTCACAAGGTGCTGGGCGTCGAAGAGAAGAACTTGGCAGCGTTGAAAGAGTTGGGAGGTTGAGCATGAACCGCAGAGCAGCAGTTTGGATACTGGGGACGGTGGTGGCCGCGGCCGGCGTGGCCGGAGGGATTCGGAAGTTCGGCTTTACACCGGAGCAGAAAGCGTTCTACGCCAACGAGCGGACGCTGAACTTTGTGCGGCCGGGACTGGTGCTGCGGGTGCTGGGGGCGGAGATTGCGGCGGACGGGACGATCTCGACCACGTTTCGGATTACGGATCCGATGGGGGTGCCGCTCGACCGGGAGGGGCGCGTGACGCCGGGGGCGGTGGCGCTGAGTTTTGTGGCCGCGACGATTCCGCAGGACCAGAAGCACTACACGTCGTACACGACGCGGGTGCAGCGCAGCCCGATCACCGGGGTTTCGGCAACGCAAGCGGCGGCGGATACGGGCGGGACGTACACGGTGCTGGGGGATGGCGAGTATCGCTACACGTTTCGAACGAGGGCACCGGGGGGCTTTGACCGAACGGCGACGCACACGATTGGCATCTACTCCAACCGGAACCTGAATGAGTTTGAGCTGGGCGTGAGCTATGCGAGCGCCACCTTCAATTTCGTGCCGGCGGGGGGCGCGGTGACGAAGGTGCGGGATGTGGTGAAGACGGCGACCTGCAACGCTTGCCATACGCAGGTGAGCGCGCACGGCGGATCTCGCCGGGGCGTGGAGATGTGCGTGCTGTGCCACTCGCCGCAGACGGTGGACCCGGATACGGGCAACACGGTGGACATGACCGTGATGACGCACAAGATTCATATGGGCAAGGAGCTGCCGAGCGTACGGGCGGGCGGAAAGTATTCGATTATCGGCAACGGCCAGCGGGAGACGGACTACTCGCACGTGGGCTTTCCGGCCAACAATCGCAACTGCGCGGCGTGCCATGTGCAGGAGGGGCCGAACGCAGCGACCCAGGCGATGGCGATGTATCAGCCGACGCGGATGGCTTGCGGATCGTGCCACGACGACATTGATTTTGCCGCCGGGAAGGGGCATCCGGTGCAGCTCGACGATTCGCGCTGCGCGCAGTGCCACCGGCCTTCCGGCCAGCGAGAATGGGACCTTTCGATTGACGGCGCGCATACGCGGCCGGAGAAATCGCAGAACTTGAAGGGCATCGCGATCGAGATTATTGAGGTACGGGATACCAACCCAGGGCAACAGCCTTCGGTGAGCTACCGGCTGAAGGACAGCGACGGCAATGCGTTGACACCGCTGGAGCTGACCTCGCTTTCTTTCGTCCTGGCGGGTCAGCGGACGGACGGACCCGCCAAGCCCGGGAGGGACCGCTACCCACCGATTCACCCGCGCGATTCCGGCGGGGGCGACGGGATCGTTTTCGATTACCGCGGAGGGCTATCGGAACGTGACGTTCGAAGGTCCGGGGCGGCAGCCGGTGACGGTGCGGGATCCGCTGAAAAACGTGACGAAGTACTTCAGTGTGGACGGGAAAGCGGTGGAACCGCGGCGGGCGATTGTGAGCCTGACCAAGTGCAACGCTTGCCATAGCGACCTCGAAGCGCACGGGCGGAATCGGAACCAGATTGAACATTGCGTGGAATGCCATAACCCGACCTTGACGGATGCCGCGCGGCGGACCCCGGCGCAGATGCCGGCCGAGAGCGTGAACTTCTCGTCGATGATCCACCGGATTCATACGGGCACTACGCAAGGGCGGCCGTATGTGATCTACGGCTTCGGCGGCTCGGCGAACGACTTCAGCAAGGCGGCTCTGCCGACGGATGCGCGGAACTGTTCGGCCTGCCACATCAACAACACGGAGCGGCTGCCGATTGCGCCGAACCTGCAGAACGTAGTGGACCCGCGGGGCTGGTTGACGAATCCGGGACCGGCCGGGGCGGCTTGCTTGTCTTGCCACACGTCGAAGGACGCGGCGGCCCATGTGCAGTTGACGACGGCTCCGCTGGGCGAGAGCTGCAACGTGTGCCACGGACCCAACTCGGCGTTCTCGGTGGCACAGGCGCACGCGCAGTAAGGGTTGATGCTGATGCGCTACCTGGTTGCATTCGCGCTGTTCGCTTCGCTGGCCGCCGCGGCCCCCAAGAAAAAGAATTGGGAGGCAGGCGGCTATGTGGGGACGGAGGCTTGCCTGGCTTGTCACGAGGACATGGGCAAGGCGTTTCTGAAGACGCGGCACGGTGGCATCGAGAAGGACACGGGGCGCGGGTGGAAGGATTATTCGTGTGAGTCGTGCCATGGCCCGGGGCTGAAACACGGCGAGGCGGCGGAGGCGAAGTTCATTCTGAACCATGCGAAGGCGCCGGCGAAGGAGGTGGACGCTTCCTGCCTAACCTGCCATAAGAATCAGGCCACGCATGCGGGGCGAATCCACGGGTCGCACAGCGCGGGGCAGGTGTCGTGCGTGAACTGCCACTCGGTGCATCACGAAAAGCCGAAGCCGGCTTCGACTTGCTCGTCGTGCCATACGGACGTTGTGGCGCAGTTTCTGCGGCCGCACGCGCACCGGATGACACAGGGCACCGTGGGCTGCGTGGATTGCCACAACCCGCACGGGTCGCTGCAAGCGGCGGGGCTGCGCGGTACGGCGCGGACGCGGAACAACGAGCCGGGCTGCTTAAACTGCCATGCGGATAAGCGCGGGCCTTTCGCGTTTGAACATGCGCCGATGCGTCTTGAAGGCTGCGGGAGCTGCCACGAGCCACACGGCTCGGCGAACCCGCGGATGCTGAACCGGGCGGAGGTGTTGAACCTGTGCCTGGAATGCCACTCGAATTTGCCAGCGCCATCGAACCGGACGGGAACTCTGGGGTCGGTGGCCACCGGGGCGCATGATCTGCGGCTGCCGATTTACCGGAACTGTACTTCCTGCCACACGAAGATTCATGGGTCGCACGTGAATCGGGACTTCCTACGATGAAAGGGCTTTTCTTGCTCGCGATTCCCTTGGTGGTCCTGGCTCAGGCGCCGGAGGTCTCCACCGACCTGGGCTTCCGCTTCCTACCCTCCTCGCGAGGCGATTGGAAGACGTACCGCAGCGTGGACAATCTGGCGGAGGGGCCGCGCCTATTGAACTTTGCGGGCGCATTGACACCGGAGAAGAGCCGATGGCTGGACGCGATGCGGCTGAGCGGCGCCAACTGGGGCGACCCGATGAACTCGCTGCACCTGACGATGGACAAGGCTTCGCTGTACCGGTTCACGTTTGCTTATCGCAACATGGCGTACTTCAATGCCCTGCCTTCGTTTGCCAATCCGTTGAACACGTTCAGCCAGCGGAGTTTCGATACGCGGCAGCGGCTGTGGAATGCGGACCTGGATCTGCGGCCGGGCAAGCGGCTGCAGCCGTTCTTCAGCGTGAACCGGCAGTCTGGCAATGGGTTTGGGGTGAGTCCGATTGTGGTGGACGAGAACAGCTATCCGGCCGCGTCGACGATTGACTACGGGTATACGCAGTTCCGCGGCGGGGTGCATTTCGATACGGACCGCTGGCGGTTCACGCTCGAGCAAGGCGGCGGGCGGTTCCACGACGATACGGCGTTGAGCCTGGACAACCGCGATACCGGCAACCGGCTGGTGCCGTACCTGGGCCGGCGGTTGGCGCTGGATCGCGCGACGCAGGCCTATGCGGTGACGGGCGAGAACATTTACTCGTCAGGTGAGGTGACCTTCTCGCCGTGGAGCTGGGTGGACCTGACGGGACAGTTCTTCTATTCGCAGCCGCGGAGCGATGTGCGGTTCACGGACAACGCGCAAGGGACGCTGATCTGGCTGGAGACGCTGCGCTTCGTCAACGGGCAGCAATCGCTGGTGACGGGGTATGCGAACCAGCCGCGGACGTCGGGGGCGTTTCATGTGGAGATCCGGCCGTGGAGCCGGGTGCGGATTTTGGAATCGTGGCAGACGGTGCGGACCCACAATGCCGGCGGGGTGCTGGGCTTGACCACGCTTGACCGGACGGCGCTGCCGGGGCGGAGTGAGGCAGACCGGCTGGTGTGGAACCAGAGCGAGCAGCAGGTGCAGGCGTTTGTGGACGTGACGAAGTTTCTGACACTGCAGGGGGGCCACCGGTACCTGTGGGGCGACGCGCAGGTGCGGGGCGGGACGCTGTCGGCGGGGCCGGCCCTGGAGGCCGGGTTGCTGCGGCGGCATGTGGGATTGGCGGGTTTCGTGCTGCGGCCGACGTCGCGGCTGACGGTGAATGCGAATGCCGAGATCGGCCGGGGCGACCGGACGTACTTCCGGACGAGTTTGCAGAACTATGAGCAGGTGCGGCTGCGGGCGCGCTATCGGATCTCCGATGCGTGGCAGGCGAGCGTGCGCTACGGGCGGATGGACAACGGGAACCCGACGCCGGGGGTGGACCTGCGGTTCTCCTCGCAGCAGACGGGCGCTTCCGTGCAGTGGACGCGGCAGGCGGTCTCGGTGACCGCCGACTATACGCGGTCGACGCTGTGGAACGACGTGCAGTTTATCGACCCGGTCACTTACGGTTCCCTACGGAGCTTGTACCGGGACAATGCGCACACGGCGGCGCTGGCGGCGACGTGGAGCCTGCCGAAGAACCGGGCGTCGTTGACGCTGGGCGGGAGCCTGTTCCGGTCGGCGGGGTCGCGGCCGACGCGGTATTATCAGCCGCTGGTGCGGCTGCTGGTGCCGGTGCGGAAGCATCTGCAGTTGCTGGGCGAATGGCGGCAGGTTTCGATGGGGCAGGCGTTCTACTCGAACGAAGCGTTTGGGGTGCAGCAGATTACGGTGGGCCTGCGGATGAGCCGTTAGAGGCCGTGCTTCTTCATGCGGTAGCGGAGCGTGTCGCGGCTGATGCG